>JAUNIH010000033.1 GCA_030523555.1 Erysipelotrichaceae bacterium | reverse complement strand
AAAGAGGCTGGTAACCTCAAACCTAGTCAATAGGTTTCGTTACAGCCCCTTTTTACATTACAATATCGTAGATATCTTTTCCGCATTTATCTTCAAAGTATTTTTTTAGTCTGATATTAGAATCCCATTTATCCTGAGGATAGGAACCGTATCTTCTTTTTACATCATTCATACGATCTTCCATATTAAGTACTCCTTCAGAACCTGATAAGGCATCACACAGCTGAATGAGCTTATCATAGTCATCATACTCAATATCTTTCAGCTTATCGTTTATCAGTTTCAGTTCTTCTTCAGATGTATCAAACTTTCCGATATAACCTTCAAGAGTATTGTCATGAAAGGAATGGGTGAGACATATTCTGGCAACTTCATCGTATCCCAGTTTCATCATATATGAATAACCGTCTGAGACATGTCCCAGGTGTCTTACCCCGAATTTTCTTCCGATATCATGAAGTAAACCAACGATATAGGCTTTTTCAGGATTAAGGTCACAGTTTGAGGCGATTTTTTCTGCACACATTGCGGCTATACGGCTGTGGTTTCCCCATGGTCCGGGATTGTCTTTTAAGCCATCAATAAGCAGTTCTTCAGCTTCTTTTCTAGTCGGTAACATACTACATCTTTTCAATGATCTTTCTGATCAGTTCTATAAATTCACCTTTTACGCGGTTTGATACTTCAAGCACTTCTTCGTGAGTAAGTTCATATCCGCATAAACCGGCACCGAGGTTGGTGATACAGGATATCGCCAGTACCGGAAGATTGCAGTGTCTTGCGACAAGTATCTCTGGAACGGTTGACATGCCTACGGCATCTGCACCGTTGTTTATCGCAAATCTTACTTCAGCAGGGGATTCAAACTGCGGGCCTCTGAAGGACATATAGACACCATGTCTGATTGGAATATTGAGTTCAAGAGCTGCTTCATCAGCGATCTTTCTTAAGTCTGGAGATAAGGCGTTTGTCATATCAGGGAATCTTGGTCCGAATTCTTCAACGTTTGGTCCTCTTAATGGAGAATCACCCTGGAAATTGATATAGTCATCAATAACCATCAGGGTACCAGGCTTGAATGATACATTGGCACCACCTGCAGCATTAGTCAGTATCAGATATTTGACACCTAAAAGTTTCATTACTCTAACAGGGATGGTGATTGTCTGCATATCATAGCCTTCATAGAAGTGGAATCTTCCCTGCATACATAAGACCTTTACACCGTTGATCGTTCCAGATACAAGACTTCCTTTATGTCCTGGAGCTGTAGTTCTTGGGAAATTGGGAATATAGCCGTATTCGATCTCTGTTTTATCTTCAATCATATCCGCCATATCACCAAGTCCTGAACCAAGGACTATACCTATGGCATCTCTGGCATCAATTTTAGAAGCTATATAATCAGCTGCTTCCTTACATTTTTCGTAGATATTTTCCATTATCTTTTCTCCCTTAAATCTTTTACTATTTCTTCTGCTGCTTCATCAAGCTTAAATATTTTATATTCAATATTATTATCTGCGAGATATCTTTTAATATTATTGTCTATATCCAGAGCTTCTTTATGATTTTCTCTTCTTCCGATATTGTGATAGTCCGTCTCTCTTTCGAGAAGATATACACGGTTGTTATAGAGATTGAATGTTTCAATAGTAACGTTATCTATCATTCTGTTATATGAATCAGGGAACTTATCTTTCAGATAATAGCTGTTATATACAGAAGTAAGAAATAATGGTGAATCAGTAATGATGTAGTCAAGTTTTCCATTCATCTGCATAAGTCTGTGATTCTGTTCACCATGCATATAAAGGCGGTCATTGAAAGCTTCGTTTCTTCCTTCCCATACCAGTTCCTTGGCAAATTCTGAAACGTTTTCTACTTCATAGCCTTCCTTCTTTAACATTGAAAAGACCTTGGCAGCGACACTTGTCTTACCAGTACCTGGTCCTCCGGCGATATTGATGACAATCGTATTCATAAATATATTTTAATATAGAAAAGTCTCTTACGAGACTTTTTGATTATTAATGAAATCATTTCTTTTTAAGAGAACTGTTGCGGTGAAGTTATCGGAATCCTGTACAAAATTGATAAATCCATCGTATTTTTCTACCAGCATTCTTACAGTTCTTATGCCGTATCCATGACCTTCTCTGTTTTCGTTTATGAATGTTCCCTTATCGGTAAGAACCGGAAGATCAATGGAATTGGTAATCTTTATCATAAACATCTCATTGACATCTTTCATTTCTACAATCATTTTCTTTTCTATGCCTATATGTTCAATCGCATTATCAAGAAGATTGGATAATATAAGGATAAGATCGTCATCGTCTATTTTTATTTCACTGACAACATTCAGCATCAGTACGACATCTATACCTTTGTTTATGGCTTCTTCTCTTTTGATGTTGAGGACATAGTTTATAGGGTTGGAGATGGTGGTTACAGGAATTATGGTTTTTCTGTTTACTGAATCGTATTTCTGAATCAGATCCTGCGCATTTTCGATATCGGAGAGATTGTTGTTTTTGAGGATATTCATGAAATGTTTGATATCGTGTTTAATCTCATACAGTTCTTTCTGTGTTTTCAGCATCTCTTCATTTGAGCTGATCTGTTTTTCCATGATTTCAAGTTCCAGCTTCTGTCTTGATTCATTGCGGGAATGTCTGTATACCGATACAAAAAGAAATATCAGGACAATTATAAATAACAGAATCAGATATGCACCGCCTGCAAGATAATAATCTGCATTATCTGTATTCATGGCTGTATTTTCAAGAATAAGAGATATAAAACAGCACATGGTAAAAAGAAGGCTAAGCAGATAATAGTCTCTGTCTTCTACACGGTCTTTGATTTTTCTTACATAATAGACAATGAGAACTGAAATATAGAAGTAGATATACTGCGATATGAGAATACTGAATTCGCTGAGCTGTTCATAAAGAGATACATAATCAAGTTTATGAAAAAACATGAAACATACTGTCATATTCTGAATAGTTTTTTCTATCCCTATAACATTCAAAGGAACAGTAGCTATGAATAAGCGGTATGCCAGACTTTCTTCAGAAATAATACTTAAAAATATGAAATTATAAATCAGTTCTAGAAAAAGATATGGGAATGTCATCATATTTAATATACTGGTATGGTTTATAAGTAATGAAAGACCTGCTGTAAAAAGTACAGCGATAATAATACTTACTGTTTTTCCATATCTTTTTTCTGTACAGAAGTACATTGAAAAGATAATCAGGGATGCTTCTATAATGTTCAATATCATTCCGTACATAATTACCTGCTCAGATATGTGTAGTATTTTTCTGTGACTTCCTTGAGATTTCTTTTTGGTATTTTTAGGACAATATCATTTTTCATATATAAAGTGTCTTCAGAAATACTGTTTATGTAGTCACAGTTCACAATAAAGTTCTGATCTATTCTGATAAAACGGGTATTGATGAGTTCTTCTTCAAGTTTCTTTAGGGTTTTTCTTTCTTTGATTTCACTATGACTGGTATGTATATAGATATAGTTTGAGACAACTTCAAAATAGATTATTTCATTATAGGGAATGGAAGTGGTGATATCCTTGCTGGAAATGATGTAGCTGTTGTTTAAGGCATCACAGGTTCTGATGTATTTTTTCATAGCCAGGATAAGATCATCTTCAAGAAAACTTTTTCTGATGAAATAGAAAGCATTCAGTCTGAATGAATCAAAGACAAAATCTTCATGAGATGAACAGAACATTACTACAGCTTTCCTGTTGACATCAAATATGGAATTTGCCAGTTTAAAACCATTGATATCAGGCATATCGATATCAAGAATATATAAATCATAGGTATTCAGTATACTCTCATCTTTAGGTGAACTGTAGAAATCAAGTTCCAGTTCAAATTTAAGACTTACACAGATGGAGTAGAGATTGTTTCTGATTTTATTTAGATCATCAGAATCATCATCAATAACACAGCACTTTATTTTCATAGTTAGTCCTTAATCTAATTTTATACATAAATATTTTATATTTACGGTTTTGTGATAAAGGGTGGGTTTTTTGTGATATTTGAATTTAAAATTACAAAACAGTTCAAATATGGATAAACTATAGAATCCCACCGGTAAAAACCATATATTGAAGTTGTCATATAAAGGAGGTACTTCAGATGAAGAAATTTATTTTATTATGTATGACAATTATGATGATTATTTCTGGTGGAAACATGACTATTTTTGCCGAAGAAGCAGAAACTAATACTGTTATTGAAGTGTTTGTTAGTGAAGATGGGAGTGAAATAAGAAATGAAAAACACCTGGATGATAATGGGAATGTAGCTTATTCACTGGTGTATGTAAATAATGGTGATTTATATACATGTTACAATAGTAGTACAGGAGAAATGATCGATGTTTCTACTGGAGAATTGCTGGCGACGATATGCGAAGAAACATATGTAGATAATGCGAATGGCATAATGCTGATGTCTTCTTCATATGGCGGAGTGACCATCGCTGACAGATGGACTTATTCCTATTCAAGCAGAACAAAGTCAACACTTTATAACGCCACCGAGAATATGGTTAAAAACGCCATTTATTCTTTTTTAACAGCAAAGAACGCCGGTGCTTTAGCAGCTTCAATTATATCGGGCATTGCTAAGAAAATAATAAATACTGCGATTAAAAACTATGGAAACACTAACGCCGTAGTTCATTATATTCAAACTAGAAAATACGCAAACAGATATGTATTAAGTGATTTTGCCAATATTTATGAAGAACTTGATGAAGACTACACAAACCTGGGTGTTGTAGGATATGATGTCAGAATCACACAGAACAACGGATAGATATGAACAGAATTAAACACAATACCCTGCAGTATCTTGGAAAAGAATGTCCGCATTGCGGGGGAAAAGTAAAAAAAGTAAAAATAGATGAGGAAATAGAAAAACAGTGTGAAAACTGTAATAAGGTTTTGAAAGAAAACAATTCTATTCTGTTAGGTCCACACTTTCGCACGGGATTGACTGTGACGATAGGTTCATTGGTTGTGTTCCTCAGTACATACGATTCTAAAATAGGGTATGATTTTACAGAGTTTTATATTTCTCTTCTGTTTGTTGCGGTAGGTTTTGTGTTTGATTTTCTCCTGTATATAGTAGGAGACAGAAAAAGATATAAATAAAGAAAAAAGTCTCGTAAGAGACTTTTGATTTCTTAATGGTGGAGAATAGGGGATTCGAACCCCTGACCCCCTGCTTGCAAAGCAGGTGCTCTCCCAGCTGAGCTAATTCCCCAGAATGGTGGGCCTGAATGGACTTGAACCAACGACCCCACGCTTATCAAGCGTGTGCTCTAACCAACTGAGCTACAGGCCCAAATTTTCATTTGGTGCTTATTTATCATACTAAATAGGAATATTAATGTCAATAATAAAATATAAATAAATTTGAGTTATTTTATTTATTAATATACCATTAATTCTATGAAGAAAGTATTCAGCTGTTTAATACTTATGATGATGATTGTATGTCTTGGAGGATTTACACCTGTTGAGGAGGATTCTTTTAATTTTGATATTAATGATCTTTATGATTATGAGAAACAGTTTGAAAGTGTGGATATTGATGTGTGTTCAATGTCCAACGTTAAGACATATATGGACTATCGTATGACGACAGTCAGAAGTTCAAATCAGTACAAGTTTCTTAATTATGAATGCAAGGTTGATCCCAAGACAGGATTCTTATATGACAAGGATGGTTTTATAGCTATAGCTTTAGGATCATATTATGGAGTTATCGGAGATCGCTTTTATATAACACTGGATACTGGTATTGTATTACCGGTAGTTAAGGGAGAAGAAAAGGCGGATGTCGATACGGACTGGACAGGCTGTTACCATACGATTGATGGGTCGGTTATGGAGTTTGTCATAGACAGTGATTATGCCTATGCCAGATTTGGTGGTGGCAATGGTCTTGTCTTAAACGGAAACTACAACAATTATTCTTTAACCAGTGGTTCAATAGTAAGAATAGAAAAGGTTCTGGATAATAAAAAGAGTGATCTTGTGAGTTATCAGAATAATAATCAGGAACCTGAATATATGGATATTTATTATTATGGTTCCGGTTTTTAAAAATGAAAATATTTTCATAAATAGAATGTAATATAGTTACAAATGTGAAAATAATGTGAAAAAAACAATTGAAATATGATTGTTTTTTTTCATATAATTTTTACATACTATGGAGGAGACGAAAAGTATGAAAAAATTATTGACTTTACTTCTCGCTCTACTGATGGTGGTATCACTTACTGCTTGTAGCGGTGGCAGTGATTCATCTACCAGTGGAGGAGATACTGCGCCTGCTTCTGATATGAAGACTACTCAGAGTCTTAACGTCAGAAAGGCTATCTCTTATGCGATCGACCGTGCTACTTTAGCTACTTCATTAAATGATGGCTCTATCGCGGCTGATGGTATTATCCCTCATATGCTGGCTTCTAACCCAGAAACCGGTGCTGACTTCCGTGAAGACGCTGGTGTTGTAGTTGAATACGATGCAGCCAAAGCTCAGGAATTCTACGCAGCAGCATGTGAAGAATTAGGCAAAGATTCAATCACTCTCGATTTACTGTATGGTACTAACGAAGGTGACTCAGTTATCAAAGCCGCTGAACTGATTCAGTTCTATCTTGAAGAAGCTGGTTTCTCAGTTAACCTTGTTTCTAAACAGAAGAAGGAAAGACTTTCTTTAATGAACACTGGTGACTATGAAGTAGCTCTGACTCGTTGGGGACCAGACTATGGTGATCCTCAGACTTACATGGATCTGTTTGTTTCTACAAATACTTCCAACAACTCAGGCCGTTACAACTCACCTGAATTTGACGCTTTAGTTGCGGATGCTGAATCTGGTGTTGCTGCATCTCAGAGATGGCAGGACTGGATCGATGCTGAACAGCAGCTGGTTGTTACAGATGCAGCTATCTGTCCTGTATTCCAGGCTGGTGGTGCGATGCTGATCAGACCTGGTGTTACTGGTTTACAGTTCCACTCTGCATCAGTTGATAACTTCCGTCATGTTTCTGGTAAAGATACTATTACCCTCTTAACAAATACTGATATCCTTTCACTGGATTCATGTATCGCTACAGATGGTACTTCATTTAGTGCTCAGATTATGTTCACTGATGGTCTGACTGAACTTGATGCTGATGGTAACCCAGTTCCTAGTATAGCTGAATCATGGGATATCTCAGATGATGGTTTAACAGTTACATTCCATTTAAGAAATGATGCTAAATGGTCTGATGGCACTCCTGTTACTGCTGCTGACTTTGTATATGCGTGGGATAGAATCCAGTCAGAAGCTATCGCATCTGAATACGCTTGGTGGGTTAGCGATGTAATGCTGGCTTCATCTTATGAAGCAGTTGATGATTATACATTAACAGTTACTACAGCTATGCCAAATGCTGACCTGCTGCTGAAGGCTGTTTCATTCAACTCATCATTACCAATCAACCAGGCATTCTGTGAAGCACAGGGTGACCAGTATGCAACTACAGCTGAAACTGTACTGTCTAATGGACCATTCGTTCTTGATTCTTGGACTCCAGGTTATTCATATGAATTCGTTCTTAATGAAAACTACTACGACTACGATGCATATGTAGCTGCTGGTGCTCCTAGCAAGGTTGTCTTCAGAGTTCTGGAAGATACTCAGACAGCATTAATGGAATATGATGCCGGCAATATCGATACTGTAATCCTTTCTGGTGAACAGGTTACTGCCAATACAAGCAAGGAAGGCTTCACTCAGCGTCTGCAGGGCTACTTATTCTACTTATCAATCAACATCAACCACGATAAAGAGTAATTTATCCGGTTAATTATTAACATCTAATTCATAGTTGAGGCGGTTGACATTTACTGTTAACTGCTTCAACTTGTTTTTAAAGAAAGGGGATTTGAGACATGAAAAAATACATTACAAAAAGAGTATTGACTTCTATTATGACTCTTTTCGTTATTTTGCTAGTGCTCTTTATTTTAATGGACCTGATGCCAGGATCACCTTTTAACGATGAAAAACTTACTGCTGAACAATTAGCGTTACTGAATGCCAAGTATGGACTCGATAAACCACTGATTGTTCGCTTTTTATTGTATGTAAAGAATATGCTGACAGGAGACTTAGGCGTATCCTATACCATCAATAAGAACTTTGCGGTAAGCTCAATGATCAAGGATCGTTTAGGTATATCTATCGGTGTCGGTGCCTTGGCTATGGCTATGGGTACAGTATTCGGATTAACACTGGGTATTGTTTCCGCACTCAATCACAACAACTGGGTAGACAACCTGTGTTCAACCATCTCGGTTATGGGTGTATCGATTCCATCCTATGTTGTAGCGCTGGTATTATGTTTCTTCGTGGGCTATAAGCTCGGATGGCTGCCAATTCTATACAATACTGATCAGCCGTTTGTTTCTCTTATCATGCCTGCCCTGGCCTTAAGTGTTTCACCTACGGCCAACATCGCCCGTTTTACCAGATCAGAAATGATTGATGTACTTTCATCTGATTATATCCTTCTGGTACAGTCAAAGGGTGTAAAAGACCATAAGATGATCTTCTCTCATGTCTTAAGAAATACCCTGATCCCTGTCATTACGGTTATGGGTCCGATTCTGGTAAACCTTTTAACCGGATCTTCAGTTATTGAAAAAATCTTCGGTATTCCTGGTATCGGCAGACTGATGATTACTGCTATTCAGGAAAACGACTATAACGTTACTATTGCGTGCGCATTCGTTTACTCTGTTATGTATATTGTAACGATGCTGTTTGTGGATATCCTTTACGGTGTAATTGATCCACGTATCCGTATTTCAAAGGAGGAAGGTTAATATGGAACATATTGATCACGAATTTGAAGTAAATGATTTTGAATTTGCCCATGAGAAGGGTGAAAAACTTGTCGATAAGACATATGCTGCCACATCCTACGCCAAGGATGTCTGGAATAACTTCAAGAAAAACAAAGGTGCTCTTATCGGTACGGTAATTATTGTCATAATTACTTTCTTTGCGATTTTTGGTCCGGGTATGAATGAACATACCTATAAGAGGATACATCCTGGTCAGGAGTGTCTGGTACCAAAGATTCCTTACGTTGAAAAAATAGGTCTCTTTGACGGCTATCATAATGGTGTTGACCAGTATGCTGCTCAGGGGGTTCCTGATACATATTACTGGTTTGGTACAGATACCCAGGGAAGAGATATCTGGACAAGAGTCTGGTCCGGTACCCAGGTATCGCTGATTATCGCTTTTGCGGCGGTTGTCATTGATATCGTTATCGGTATGGTTTACGGTCTTGTCTCAGGTTTCTATGGGGGTAAGGTCGACAGCTTCATGCAGCGATTTGCGGAAGTTATCAACGGTGTACCAACCCTTGTTACCGTTACTCTGCTGGGTATGGTTTTACCGGCTGGTATAGCTTCCATCATCTTTGCCTTAATGATTACAGGCTGGATCGGTATGGAAAGAATTGCCAGAGCCCAGGTTTTAAAAGTAAAAGAACAGGAATATGTGCTGGCATCAAGAACTTTAGGTGCTTCCAGATTCCGTTTGATCTTCTCGGAGATTCTGCCTAATATCTTAGGTCAGGTAATTGTCACATCAATGTTCTCAATTCCTAACGCAATCTTCCTTGAAGCCTATCTTTCATTCCTTGGATTAGGTGTTCCTGCGCCTATGGCGTCTTTAGGTTCACTTGTATCTGATGGTTACCGTTCTATGACAACCTTCCCGCATATCCTGATCATTCCTGTACTGGTAATGGGTGTGCTGATGCTGTCGTTCAACCTGTTTGCTGATGGTCTTAGAGATGCATTTGATCCTAAGATGCTGAATAAATAAGGAGGCAACATGGACAATAATGTAAAAAGAGACAAAAATGACCGTGTCCTTTATATCAGAGACCTGAATATATCTTTCAGAACAGGATATGGTGTGGTAAGAGCCATACGTGGTGTAAAACTTGATTTATTTAAGGGTGAAACTATTGCGATTGTCGGTGAATCAGGTTCAGGTAAATCCGTAACTGTTAAGACTATTATGGGAATTCTTGATTCCAATGGTACTATCGATTCCGGTTCTATTATTTTCCGTTATAAGGATGAAAACGGCGAATTAAAGGAAACCGATCTTGTGAAGATGTCACAGAAACAGATCCGTTATGAATTCTGCGGCAAGAGAATTGCCATGGTTTTCCAGGATCCAATGACTTCACTTGACCCTACCATGACTATCGGCAGACAGATTATGGAACCGATGATTGAACATTATCATATCTCCAAAGCTGAAGCCAAAGAAAAGACGATGTCTTTACTTGAAGAAGTAGGTATTGATAATCCTGATAAACGTTTTAAGCAGTATCCGCATGAACTGTCCGGTGGTATGAGACAGAGAGTTGTTATCGCTATAGCGCTTGCTTGTGATCCGGAAATTCTGATCTGTGATGAACCTACGACAGCGCTCGATGTTACGATTCAGGCAAAGATTCTTGAACTGATTAAAGAACTTCAGACCAAGAAGGGTATTTCGGTTATCTATATTACTCATGACCTCGGTGTCGTTGCCAAGGTTGCGGATTATGTAGCGGTTATGTATGCCGGAAGAATTGTGGAAAAGGGTAGAATCGATGAAGTCTTCTATGATCCTAGACATCCTTACACATGGGGCTTATTAAGTTCCATGCCTGATACTGATACAAGTTCAGACCGACTCTTTGCGATTCCTGGTACGCCACCAAATCTTCTTGAAAAGATCAATGGTGATGCGTTTGCACCAAGAAATCCTTACGCTCTCAATATTGACTATAAGGAAGAACCACAGATGTATGATGTCGGTGGTCAGCATCGTGTAGCCAGCTGGTTATGCGATCCACGTGCTCCTAAGGTAGAACTGCCTGTAGAGCTTGTTGAAAAACTTGAAAAGATGAAGAAGGAGGCTGGTATCAATGAGTGAAACTAGAAAACCTTTACTTCATGTAGAAAATCTTAAACAGCACTTTAAAATCACCAACAAATTCACTACTAAAGCGGTAGATGGTATCAGCTTTGATATCTATGAAGGTGAAACATACGGTCTGGTTGGCGAATCAGGTTCAGGTAAATCAACGACCGGTCGTGCCATTATCAGATTATATGATCCGACTGATGGTAAGATCATCTTTGATGGTCATGATATTACCGGCAAGATGTCTAAAGAAGATGAAAAGTTCTTAAGAACGAATATGCAGATGATCTTCCAGGATCCTATGGCCTGTCTTAATCCGAGAAAGAAAGTTTCGCAGATTATTGCTGAAGGTCTTGAAATCCATAAGGTATGTTCAAAAGAAGAGATCGATGAAAGAGTCGGAAATATTCTGGATAAAGTAGGTCTTTCCAGAGAACAGGGAACCCGTTTCCCTCATCAGTTCTCCGGTGGCCAGAGACAGCGTGTAGGTATCGCCAGAGCGCTTGTCATGAATCCAAAGCTTGTCATAGCTGATGAATGTATATCAGCCTTAGACGTATCCATTCAGGCTCAGGTTGTCAATATGATGAAGGACCTGCAGGAAGAACTGGGTACAACATATCTTTTCATTGCCCATGACTTATCAATGGTCAAGTATATCTCTGATCGAATCGGGGTTATGCACTTAGGACATATCGTAGAAACCGGTACAACGGATGAAATCTTTGAAAATCCGATTCATCCATATACCAAATCACTTTTATCAGCTATTCCTCATCCAAATCCAATTGTGGAAAAGAAGCGTAAAGCCATTACCTACAATAAGGATGAAGAAGGTGTTGATTATACTAAAGGTACAATTCATTATGTTGATGGTTCAAGCACGCATTATGTGCTTGCCACTGATGAAGAATTTGATAAATGGTATAAGAAATAGAATAGAGAAGGCGAAAGCCTTCTTTTCTATTGGTATAATGGGATTATGTTTGAAATTCGAAAGACAACTTATGAAGATTTAAAACGTATAGAAGAGATATATGCTGCTGCCAGGCAGAAGATGAGAGATATCGGTAATTATTCGCAGTGGAATAATAATTATCCATCTGTGTCAGTTGTTGAAGAAGATATCGAAAAGGGTAACAGTTATGTTGTAACGGATAATGATAAGGTTGTGGCGACCTTTGCGTTTATTATCGGGGAAGATCCTACATATAAGAAAATAGACGGCAAATGGCTTAATGATCTGCCATATGGCACAGTTCACCGCATAGCTTCTGATAAGGGTGTAAAAGGGATAATGCCTTTTGTGATCGATTATGTAAAAAGATCCGGATATGATATCCGCATTGATACGCATGAAAAAAACAGTGTGATGATTCATCAGATATTAAAGTGTGGATTTAAATACTGTGGAATTATCATCACCGATGATGGAACACCAAGAAATGCCTACCAGTTAAGAAAAAAGGTACTGGTAGTTGTTGGACCGACTGCTGTAGGAAAGACCTCTTTTGCGATAGATATGGCCAACAGATATGATGGAGAAATAATATCCGGAGATTCTATTCAGATCTATAAGGGTTTAGATATAGGTTCCGCTAAAGCTACAAAGGAAGAACAGAGCAGGGCCAGACATTATCTTATCGATATAAAAGAACCTGATGAAAACTACAGTGTAAAAGAGTTTCAGGATCTATCAAGACACTATATTGATGAGATCACAAGAAAAGGAAAGCTTCCAATAATCTGTGGAGGTACAGGTTTATATATCAAGGCTTCTTTATATGACTATACTTTCTTTGATGAAGATGAAGAAGATAATCAGTATATAGATTTAAGTAATGAAGAGATATATGAATTACTGAAAGAAAAAGATCCTAAAGCTTTAGAGAAGATTCATGTCAATAACCGTAAACGTCTTGTAAGAGCTCTTAATATCCTAGAGAAACACGATAAGGGTATCAGTGAGATCAAGGATGAACAGGAACATAAACCGGTCTATGACTGTCTTATTATCGGTTTAACAAAGGAAAGAAAAGAACTTTATCAGAAGATTGATGAAAGAATAGATCAGATGATTGATGATGGTCTTATAGATGAGATTGATGGATTACTGAATAAGGGTATAAGTTTTGATAATCAGTCTATGCAGGGAATAGGCTATAAGGAATTCAGGGCTTATTACGATAAAGAAATGCCAATGGAAGAATGTATAGATAAGGTTAAAAGTAATACCCATCACTTTGTCAAAAGACAGTATACTTTCTTTAAGAATCAGCTGGATGTGAAATGGTATGAAGATAAGGCTGCAGCTGAAGAGTTTATTGAGAAGTGGATGGAAAATAAAGAAATTTGTTAAAATTAAAAGTGGAGGGTATTGATATATATCTTCCGTTATTATCTTGTTAAAGGAGGTTATTATGAACGATTATAATTCATTCGAACTTGATACTTCATTCAGAGACTATATGAATGATACCTATATGGCGACAGCTTTAGGTGTAGCTATTTCAATGGCTGTATCTTTTGTGGTTTCTCTTAATCCGGCTTTTATCTACCGTTACAGTTATCTTTATCTGGCTGCAGGAATTCTGGAACTGGTTGTAGCAGGATTCTTTGGAATGAGACTTATGAAGATGTCCAAGACGACAGCCTGGATCTGTTATGTGCTTTATTCGGCACTGACCGGTTTTACACTGTCTTCAATCTTCTTTGCCTATTCAATGTCTTCCATCACTTCAGCCTTTGCCTCAACGGTAGTGTTATTTGTGTGTATGGCAATTATCGGTAAGACGACAAAAGTAGATCTGACAAAGTTCTCCGGAATTCTTTTTGCCGGTTTGATTGCTCTGATCATATCTTCTTTGCTGAATGCCTTTTTATTCAGATCGACAATGTTTGAATTCATTATCTCATTTGTAGGTATTGTATTATTCTTAGGTCTTGTAGCCTTTGATATTCAGAAACTCAGAGATTTCTATACTATGGCATCTGATGGTGATACGGCTGAGAAACTGATGGTCTATGGTGCTTTCCAGTTATATCTTGATTTCATCAATCTCTTTATCAGAATACTGTCTATCTTTGGAAGTAAAGACAACGACTGATTTAAAATAAGTTATATAAACAAAAAGCCATCATAACGATGGCTTTATTTTTTAATGGTGATTCCCTAGGGATTCGAACCCTAGACCCTCTGATTAAGAGTCAGATGCTCTACCAACTGAGCTAGGGAACCAAAAGTGGTGATAGGTACGGGATTCGAACCCGTGAATGCCGCCGTGAAAGGGCGGTGTGTTAAGCCGCTTCACCAACCTACCACTTACTGGCGCCCGAAACAGGACTCGAACCTGTGACCTGCCGGTTAACAGCCGGACGCTCTACCGACTGAGCTATTCGGGCACGTTGCTTATTGAGTATAACACTCCACACATTAAATATCAATACTTTTTATATAAAAATATTATCGATAAGTATCTATATTATATACCCAATAAAAGATTATTTAGTAAAATATTATTGTGAATAAACTGCCTGAAAAACTTGTCAAATTAAGAAAACACTACAATTATTCGCAGTCATATCTTGCGGATACTTTGGGTGTGGATACTTTTGAATATATGAACTATGAGAATGGTTCAAAAATGATAAATTATGTCCAGATGAAAAAACTGGCTTCTTTATATCATCTTAGTGTAATGGATATCTTTAAGAATGATGATGAAGTTACTTTAATGACTTTAGATAATACGACAGATGAGATCAATCTTGAATACTTTACCAAGGAACTCACATGGTTTGATAAGGCCAAGGCCTATATCAGTTCCCATAAACTTGTGAGTGGGATTATCGGGGGACTTGTACTGACGATTATTGTCTTACTGATAGTCTTATCCAATATGGCAAGACCATATACACCTGTTAAACTGAACATCAACCGTCTGTCTGTATCAGAGACAACTGTTGTCTATATTGATGAAAATGACCGTGTTCAGGGTGCTGGCAGCAATACCAACGGTGAACTGTCAAATATGGATTATACTTCACCTATAAAGGTATGCGAGGGTGAAGGTTTTACTTTGATACTTAATGAAGATGGAACGGTGAACTATATGGGATCTCTGGATTCGATGGCAAAATCCTGTGCATCTTTAAGAAATATTGTCGATATAGCGGCAGGTTCGTCTTTTTATGTAGCGGTAGATTCCAATGGTCGTGTATTCTGTGAAGGGGATGATGCGGCCTGTCAGATTTCATCAACCCGCAATATACAGAGAGTCTTCGCCTCAAGAAACGCTTCAATAGTAGAAGATAATGATGGTAATCTATCATTTGCGGGAACAATTATCGGTTCTTCTTCTTTGAAGAACTATAAGAATATCATTACGATGGACAGTTCTGATGAACTGATGGCTATATTAAAGGATGATGGTACAATCAATGTCTTTTCCAAATCAAACCGTAATTATCTGGTTGCGGAAAGCTGGAATGATATTGTGGATGTGGCTGTAGGCAATGACTTTGTGGCGGGACTTGATTCATATGGAAAGGTTCATATTGAAATTGAAAATGATGAGATAAGTGATGAGGTTGCGGGATGGTCGGATATTATTGCGATTGATGCCGGTTCAGACTATCTTATCGGTTTCAACGGTAAAATGATTGTGGGTGTAGGTAATAATGCTTATCATCAGTTTGTCAAGGAAGAAAATACGAAGACGACTTTAGAGAAAGTTACCAGTATAACTTATATGATTACCGGTAACAGTGTCGATGTAAGTTTTAATGGCGTTGATAACGCTTCAGGATATCTGGTATCTCTTGATGTAGGTACAGGTTTATCCAAGCGTATTGAAAAGGAAGAGATTGTAAGCTTTGATAGTGAAGCGATGAGAGAAGGTAAAAACTATACCATCTCTATCACATCCATAGGTACAGGATCATATAAGGATTCGGATGTGGCAACATTAAGCTTTACATTCTACCGTCCTTCCGCAACTATTGAACTTGATGACCGTCTATATATCAATAAGGAAATTGATACCTTTATGGAATATATGGTTTCAATGGGATTCAAAGAAGAGAATATTATCGGTAAACCGGGAGATGAAGATGATATCTGCGGCGGTAATGTCGTAACGGTTTCTTCTACTTCAGTTGATGGAAAGACACTTAACGCTGATGAAGTTGGAGATATTGTAATAGAATATACTTATTGTAAGGTGCTTGAATGAACAAACCCAAGATATGGAAGATAAAGGGCTATGAAGGCTCTTTCAGTGATGATGAACTGATAGCTCTGATCAGAAACGGTCAGGTTTTAGGCAGTTTTAAAATAACAACTAAAGAACTGAAAGACTGGATAAAAGTAAAAGACAGTATCTATCAGTTCTATATAAAGGGAGATGAAGAAGATGAAACTATATAACAGCTATACATTGAAGACAGAAGAGTTTGTACCTATTAAAGAGAATGAAGTAAGTATGTATGTCTGCGGACCTACAGTATATAATCATGCGCATATCGGAAATGCCCGTCCGATAGTTGTCTTTGATACTTTAAGAAGAACACTTGAAGCTTTGGGATACAAGGTTAAATTCGTATCCAACTTTACGGATGTCGATGACAAGATTATAAATAAGGCAATTGAAGAAGGGGTAAATGAAAAGGTTATCGCGGAAAGATATATTGATGCCTATAACAGTGTACGCAATTCACTTAATATTATTCCTGTTGATGTAACACCAAGAGTTACCGAGACCATGGATGAGATTATTGAATTTATCGATAAACTGGTTAAAAACGGCAGTGCCTATATATCAGGTGGAGATGTCTATTTTTCTGTGGAAGCTGATCCGAAGTACGGTGAACTTTCCCATCAGAAACTTGAAGACCTCAATAATGGCGCAAGAGTTGAAACCAGTGATTTAAAGAAGAACCCTCAGGACTTTGCCTTATGGAAAAAGACCGATAAGGGTATCAAATGGGATTCCCCTTGGGGGCAGGGGAGACCTGGCTGGCATACAGAATGTGTCGTCATGATCGGTAAAGAATTCAATCATCAGCTTATTGATATACATGGTGGCGGTAGAGACTTAAAGTTCCCGCATCATGAAAACGAAATGGCGCAGTCAGAATGTGCAAATGGACATCATCTCGCCAATTACTGGATTCATAACGGGATGTTAGAGACTAAGGGTGGCAAGATGTCAAAGTCTTTAGGTAATACCCAGTGGGCTAAAGATGTCATCGCTGAACACGGATCAAATCTTGTAAGATGGTTCTTACTGTCCGCAAGATACAGGGATTCTTTAATCTATGATGATGAAACATTTAATGCGGCTAAAACGGAACTCAATAAGATTGAAACAGTCTTGAAACAGGTAGAAGTAAAGACACAGATAAATAATATTGAATTAAGTGATTCATATAATGAAGAAAAATATCAGGAATTCATTGATCAGATGGCTGATGATCTCAATACTCCTAATGCCTATATGGTAATATTCGATACAGTTAAACTGTTGAATCAGTCATTAAGAGTTAAAGAAATCAACTATGAAGATGTCGCAAAGAATTATAATGCGATTGGAAAGATGTTAAAGGTACTGGGTATCTTTATTGATAAACTCGAGATTGATGAAGAAGGTAAAGAACTTTATTCAAAGTGGAATGAGGCTAAGGCAAATAAGGATTTCGCACTGGCTGATGAATACCGTGCAAAGCTTATGGAGAAGGGTATTCTTTAATGGATATAAAAGAATACAGTTCCAATTCTTTGGCCTATCTTGGGGATGCAGTCTATACCTTAAGAGTCAGAGAATTCTTTCTTGAACATAAATATCAGAGCGCCAAGGATTTAGTAAAACTGTGTAACCGATATAACAGTGCAAAAGGCCAGACAAAGACTTTTGAAAGACTCTATAATGAAAACTTCTTTAACGAAGAAGAAATGAATGTCTATAAAAGAGGAAGAAACTGTATTACCCATATCCCTAAAAACGGAGACCGTAAGACATATCAGTGTGCTACGGGTCTAGAAGCGATAGTCGGATATCTTTATTTAAAAGATACAGAAAGGCTTGAAGAACTGTTTGTGCATATCTTTGAAGGAGGAATTGATAATGAGTAATTATGTATATGGTAAAAATTCTTTCTTTGAAGCGATGCGTGCCAGAAGAATAACCATGGCATATGTGCTGGATGATAAGGAAATAAAAAACAGCAGGATTCCATATAAGGTAGTTGACCGTAAGACACTTGATAAGATGTCAAAGTCCGGTAATCATCAGGGGTATCTCGCAGAAGTAAAAGAGTTCAGATTCGCAAGTGTTGATGAGATGATTGTTGAACATAACGGATTAATAGTCATTCTGGATGGTCTGGAGGATGTGCATAATCTTGGAGCTATAATCAGAACAAGTGAATGTGCAGGAGTTGATGGCGTCATATACAAGTCCCATAATTCAGTAAAGGTCAATGATACGGTTGCCAAGGTAGCCTGCGGTGCCCTTGAATATGTAAAGGTGGCAGAAGTTACAAATCTAGTGAATACCATTAAATATCTTAAGGATAAGGGATACTGGGTGGTAGGCACGGATGGCAGCGGCAAGGATCTTTATACCGATATACATTATGATATGAATACGGTGCTGATTATCGGATCGGAAGGAAAAGGGATGTCGCGTCTGGTTAAGGAAGAATGTGACTATATCGTAAAACTTCCGATGAAGGGTCAGGTAACGAGCCTTAATGCCTCGGTAGCTGCTGGCATCATGATTTATAACATAGTATCAGACAGAGAAAAAACCCATTAGGGGTATAAGTGATAATAACGCTTAACAAAGGTTTCATATGAATGAAACCTTTTTTCTTGTCCACATTATCCCAACATAAAACGGGATATCGTTTACTGTTATAGAAAAATAAATGGTGGCAAATGGACATCTGTTGAAGGGATGCATAAAGGATAATTTACGCATGAAAACAGAGGAACTTATTATTCGTATACAGAATGATGACAAAGAGAGTTTTGAACAGCTGTTAAAGGAAAACCGTGGACTGATCTACAGTGTGATCAACAGCAGAGATCTGCAGATGGGGGCTTTCAAGATTGATGAGGATGAACTGTTCCAGGAGGGATCAATCGCCTTGTATGAGGCGGCTATGACCTATAAAGGAGGTAAGGGAACAAAGTTCAGCACCTGGGCCTACAAAATCATCTACTGCCGTATCATTGACCGTATCAGGGAATTAAGATGCAGAAGCGGTCTTGATTTCTATTCACTGGATACCTTTAACAACCTTGAGTACAGTAATGCCTTTGCGGTAGAGGATAACTGTGTGGCTTATGTCAAAGAGAAGGAATTTGAAAAGGATGTGGGATCTTTCCTGATGAGCCTTTCTAAAGAAGACAGAAGGATTTTTGAATTAAGGAAGGAGGGTTTAAGTTACAGGCAGATTGGAATAATTCTGAAAATTGATGAGAAGAAGGTTGATAACCGTTTACTGGCAATCAGGAAAAAACTGAAAAATTATCTTAAGGAGGAGAAAGAAGAAGATTATCTACCAACTTAATTAAGACAAATTATGAACCGGGAAGATTTCTGCGA
>JAUNIH010000032.1 GCA_030523555.1 Erysipelotrichaceae bacterium | reverse complement strand
CAATGTATGCGGCCAAGGCTGAATACTATAAGAATTCCGGTATAGACAGAAGAAACAGGTAGTTTAACTACCTGTTTTTAGACTTCTTTTTATTCGGTTTTCTTTGATGGAACGTTCTCTTTTTTTGATTTCGTTCCATTCCAGTATTACTTCATTTTCATCATCCGCATCTGAATCAGAAAAGACATGCGGGTGTCTTCGGATCATTTTATCGCTTACACCCTGAACGACATCTTCAAAACTGAAGAGATTTTTATCATCTGCCATATCAGAGAGGAATACTACCTGTAAGAGGATATCTCCGAGTTCTTCACAGAGATTATCTGCATCATCATTATCAATCGCTTTCACGACTTCCTCTGATTCATCGATAAAGGTCTTTTGGATCGTATCAAATGTCTGTACCCTGTCCCAGGGACAGTGTGTACGCAGGATATGAATAATATCGAGAAAATCGTTCATATCGTGGATATCATTTTCGATATATTTTTTATCACCAGTATAATGTGTGTTTTCTTTCATAGGAATCCTTTCTACAGTAATGCGAAATAATCAAGTCCAAAGACAAAGATAAAGACACTGAATACCGATACAGCTGTCGACAGCATCACAATCTCACCCGCCATATCTCCATCACCCCCAAGACTTTCCGCCATGGCATAGGATGAGATGGCCGTAGGTGTGGCAAACAGAATAAGAATGGCAGCGAGATTTTCATTTCTTAATCCCATAAGTATACCTATACCCAATCCGATCAGAGGTACGACAAAATTCTTGAAGAAGACAGTTGTCATAACCTGTTTTATGTTTTCAGAGAACTTATCAAGCCTGAATGTGCCTCCTAAAACGATAAGTCCCATAGGGCTGGCACAGGCTGATAAGGAAGATACCGCACTTAGAAGAAACTCAGGAAGTTTAAGATTAATACCATTTACGATAAACGCCAGTACACAGGCGATAATCAGAGGGTTTTTTATAATGGTCATGAGTATTTCTCTGATATCGGCTTTACTTCCATTTAAAAGTGAATAACACAGTACGGAAGCGATATTGAATGTGGGAGCCATTATCGCCAGTGCCCCGGATATTACCGGAATGGATGTCTTATTATAAAGAAACTGTATTACCGCAAGACCATATAAGGCGACGTTGCTTCTGAATATTCCCTGGGTAATTACCGGTATCTGATCTTTTCTCTCTGATATCGATTTTGCCACAACATATCCCATAATAAGCGATATGAAAAAGCCGATGAAAAAGACGATTGTGACTGTCGGATTAAGACTCTCTTTTAAAGATGAACCATAGATATTCTTAAAGAGTGTCGAAGATATCAGAAAGGTAAAGGTGAAACGGTTGAGTTTATGAAGACTTTCTTCATTGAAAAAACCCGCAATCCTTCCAATATATCCTACAGACATCAGTATAAACATCGGCAGTACAACATTAAGGGCAACTACTAATGATTTCATAATTACATTAAATCATATTTGTTATAATTAAAAACGGTAACTGTATGATAAAACTTGTAGTATGTGATATCGATAATACACTTGTGCCAAAACATAAAATGCCAAGCGAAAGAACTCTGAACTGTATTCATGAATTCAATAACATGGGTATTCTTTTTGGACTGGCTTCAGGAAGACATTATGACGGTTTGAAAGATCTCGCAGATCAGTGGGGCATACATGTCGATCTTTATATCGGTATGAATGGTGCCGAAATATATGACAATCTTACCGGTGAACATGAAATCATGGGCGGACTCAAGAAGGAATGGCTTAAAGAAATCTTTGAGATTATGGAACCTTTCTATGATTATGTAAATCCCAATACGATAATTGATAATAAAAGATATATCAGAAGAATGGATGAGATTACCGCTGAAGCTTTCAGATATTCCAAAGCCGGAAATCTTCCGGTGATTGTGGAAGATGAATCGCTCTTCTGGTCGAAAGACACTTTTAAAATAGGTTTCAGAACGACAGCGAAGATGATGCCTTTGATTGAATACTATGTTGATAAACATCCAAGTGAAAACTATTATGGCGTAAAGACGGAATATACGATGTATGAATTCAATCCGATGATAGCTCAGAAGGGAATGATGCTGGAAAGATTCTGCAGAACCCATAATATCGATATTAAAGATACAATCGGTATCGGAGATATGAGTAATGATATCAGTCTTATTAAGGCTGCAGGTATTGGTGTATGTATGTTTAACGGATCTGATGATACAAAGGCAGTTGCGGATGTGATTACTGATCTGTCAATTGAAGATGATGGTTTTGCGGATTACTGTGAAAAACACATTCTCAATATTTAGGAGGATTTATGGATAATTTTCTATTTGAAAAGGTTATAGACAAGAAACAGATATATCAGACACTCGATGAACTTTTATATATCTGTCACAGTGATTATTTTAAAAATACTGTTACAGAAGATGATGTGATGATTATCAAAGCCCATCTCAACAAACAGATAAAGATGTGTCTTGATCTTATGGATATGGATGAAGAAGCGGATAAATACAGCGAATCTTTCTTTGAAAGAATAAATGAAATAAAAAGATTACTGGATGGTGATCTTCAGGCCATATATGATGGAGATCCGGCAGCCAATTCAACTATGGAAATAGTACTCTCATATCCTGGATTCTACGCCATATCGGTATACCGTATAGCTCATGAATTAAGATTATTGAATGTACCGCTTCTACCTAGAATCATTTCGGAATATGCCCATTCTTCTACAGGTATTGATATAAATCCGGGAGCTACAATAGGAGAAAACTTCTTTATTGATCATGGTACAGGTATCGTTATCGGAGAAACATGTGTAATAGGTAAAAATGTAAAGCTCTATCAGGGTGTAACATTGGGTGCCTTATCCACTAGAGGCGGACAGAGATTAAAAGGTATAAACAGACATCCTTCAATCGGTGATAATGTCACCATCTATGCCGGTGCCTCTGTTTTAGGACCTGTACATATCGGATCCAATTCAACTCTTGGATCAAACGTCTTTATCACCAGCGATGTGCCTGAAAACACAAGACTTTCAAAAGTTGAATAAATTAAATGGCTGTAACAGTTAAGTTACAGCCATTGTTTGTTTATACGTTTTCGGCGATATATCTTGCCACACAGACGCCTGATGCGGAAGCGTGTGAGAGTGAATGGGTTACACCGGAACAGTCACCGATGACAAACAGTCCTTTGTGTTTTGTTTCAAGATGTTCATCCAATGATAATTCCATATTATAGAATTTTACTTCTACACCATATAAGAGTGTATCGTCATTGGCTGTACCTGGAGCTATCTTATCTAAGGCATATATCATTTCGATGATATCATCGAGTATTCTTTTAGGAATAACGAGTGAAAGATCTCCTGGAGTAGCTTTAAGTGTAGGCTGCAGGAAGATCTTTTTCATTCTTTCTTCAGTACTTCTCTGGCCTCTTATAAGATCGCCAAATCTCTGTACCATTACCCCGCCACCCAGCATATTCGAGAGTCTTGCGATAGATTCACCATAGTCATTGGAATCCTTGAACGGTTCAGTAAACTTTTTGGATACAAGTAAGGCAAAGTTGGTATTGCCGGTATGTTTTGAAGGATCTTCATAGCTGTGTCCGTTAACGGTAACGATACCGTTGGTGTTTTCATTTACCACGACACCTTTAGGGTTCATACAGAAGGTACGGACATTATCCTGATATTTCTTGGTCTTATAGACAATCTTTGATTCATAGAGCTCATCGGTGAGATGTCTGAATATCTCATAAGGAAGTTCTACTCTTACCCCGATATCAACTCTTGAAGAATTGGTTTTGATATCAAGATCTGAACATACTGATTCCATCCACTTTGATCCGCTTCTTCCGGCAGAGATGATACATCTGTCACATTTAAAGGTTTCATCATCCGTTAATACTTCATATGTCTCATCTTCAAGATGGTTTACTTTATTGACGGTATGATTGAAATAGAAATCAACCTTTTGAGAAAGATGATTATAGAGATTTGTCAGAACCTCATAGTTGATATCCGTACCGAGGTGTCTTACCTGGGCACTTAAAAGGTGAAGATCATTTTTAAGACATAATGAAGAAATGTCTGAACTTTCGGTAGAATATTTTTTTGTCTTGGATCCACCATATTCACAGTTGATTTCATCGACATATTCCATCAGCTGAATGGCGTATAATCTTCCGATATATTCATAGAGTGTTCCACCGAAATCATTGGTGATATTGTACTTGCCGTCTGAGAAGGCTCCGGCACCACCAAAACCGTTCATGATTGAACATGACTTACAGTTGATACATTTTGTGATTTTCTTACCGTCTATAGGACATTTTCTTTTATTAAGTTCTGTACCTTTTTCAATAACGGCTATTTTTAACTGTGGGGCAAGTTTACTTAATTCATAGGCGGAGAAGATGCCACCGGGTCCTGCTCCGACAATGCATATATCATATTTTTTCATACATTATAATTATATCAGTTTAAGAATATATCATTGTAAAATAGAGGTGTAATAAACAGGAGAACAATATGAATCGTCCAATCTATGTAATAGGTCATAAAAATCCCGATACGGATTCAATCGTATCAGCCATTGCCTACGCTGAATACAAAAGGCAGCAGGGTTATGATACGATAGCGGCAAGATGCGGTTCAGTATCATCAGAAACCGAATATCTTCTTGACCGTTTCGGATTTGAATATCCGGAAAAGATCTATTCCGCAAAGTGCCTTCTTAAAGAGATTGATAAGGATAAACCGAGTACCTGTCTTAAGAATCTGACGATGAAGAAAGCTCTTGATAAGACCGTTAAACTTAAAAACAGGGGTTTAGTGGTTACGGATAAAAAGAAACATCTTGAAGGTATTGTCACACTGGGTGATCTTACCAATATGTGGTCTATGACCGACTCTGAACTGGAAAGTCTTATAAGGACGATAAAGATCGATAATGTTGTAGATATTGTAGAAGGAACTATTGTCACAAGAGGTGAAGAGAAGTTCTCCGGGAAGATGCACATGTTTCCATCTCTTAAATCAAATGTAGATGAAGATTCTATCGTTTTATTGAGAAATGAAAATGACAAGATGCAGTACTGTCTGGATCTTGGGGCAAAGCTTCTGATCATTACGACAAGTTCTCCTATCTCAAAGAAAATAATCAAAATGGCAGAAGCGGGTGATGCGACAATTATTGTTACCGAACTTTCTCCTTTATATGTATCACGTCTTATATATCAGACACCTACAGTAGAACAGGTTATGATCGGTAAGGAAAAGATTGATTATTTCCATGATTCCGATACGGTTGATGATGTCACCAAGATTATTGCCAAATCAAGAAGAAGATCATATCCGGTAGTAAATTCCGATGAAGAGGTTGTAGGAAGCGTTTCGAGATATCATCTGTTCAACTATGAAAAGAAAAAGTTTATCATGGTTGACCATAATGAAGCCAAACAGATGGTAGATGATATCGGTGAAGGTGAAATACTGGAAATCATAGACCATCACAGAATGGGTGGATTCAAGACCGATAATCCGATCAATATCATTACCCAGACCGTAGGAGCTACCGCGACAATAATTGCGAAACTCTATCTGGAAAATAAAATGAAACTGTCCAAAAAGATGGCTGGTTTACTATTAGGGGCCATGGTATCAGACACGATGAATTTCAAGTCTCCTACAACAACAGACCTCGATATTGAAATTGCGAAGAAACTGGAAAAACTATCCGGTGTAGTTGCCGATGAATTATCAGAAGGTATGATCAATGCGGCTGATTCCTTACTGGATAAGCGTTCCATTCAGATCGTCTACGATGATTTCAAAGAGTTCTCCATCGAAGGTAATAAAGTCGGTATCGGTCAGAATATCTGCAAGTCCAAGGAAGAATTCGACAAGATTAAAGATGAACTTAGAAACTATATGGAAGATACAGCCAAGACCGGAGGCTATGATGTGATGTTACTGATGCTGACTAGACCTAACGGTACCGGATCATATGTTGTATCTGCAGGTGAAAGAAGAAATATCCTTCATGATATGTTTGTAGGAAAGATCAAGGATGATTTTGTGGAAGGTCTCGTATCCAGAAAGAAACAGCTCTTACCTTCTGTTATTGCGGAGTTATCCAAATGATGAAGATACTTATCTCAGAATACAAAGGCAAAAATGTCATTAACTATACCAACGCCTTAATGAAGGCTGGTGTGGATATCGGATATTTTGATGATTATAAGAGTCCGGAAGAATATGATGGTTTACTTATTCCTGGAGGTGGTGATATTGATCCTTCTTTCTATAATCAGGAAAACAAAGGTTCAATAGATCCGGATATAGATCTTGATAACAGACAGCTGAAGGTTCTCGATGATTTCATCAGGAAAGAAAAACCGGTATTTGGTATATGTAGAGGACATCAGCTGGTCAATGTTTATTTTGAAGGAACACTTATTCAGGATTTAGGTGAAGAACTCAATAAGGTTCATCGCAAGATTGATTTCAGTGGACCCGATAAGGTCAATACCATTAAAACAGTTAAAGGTTCTATTCTTAATGATATCTACGGGGATATATTTAAAAGCAATTCTTCTCATCATCAGGCGGTTGATAAGGTTGGTAAGGGTTTAAAAGTTACAGCAGTAAGTGATGATGGAGTAATCGAAGCTCTTGAACATGAATCATTGCCTGTATTTACGGTTCAGTTTCATCCGGAAAGAATGAACTATAATGTCAGTACGAACAGTTCAATAGATCCTGATATTGATAAAGGTTACAAACTTATAAATTACTTTATAGATTTCTGTAAACGCAGTTAATGATAATCGCGTTTTATCTTATCATTTTATTTACAGAATGACCCAGGCAGAAATGTCTGGGTTTTTGTATGTTTATATAAAAATATAACGCTATAGCGTTATAATATAAGTATGTTGAAAGATTATCTTAAAAACAGAAACATATCTGTTTATTCTTTAAGTAAAAATACGGATATACCATATTCAACTTTAAGTGATCTATGTAATGGAAAAGTTGAAATAGAAAACTGTAAGGTTGATATACTTTATCGAATATCCCGATATTTAAATCTGAATATGAATGAAGTATATGATATCTGTAAAGACAAAGACGATTCCTTTTATGTTGAAAGGTATGATACAGGCGGGAAGATATTCGTCAGAAACAAAACTTACTATGTCCGTTTTATATACGATGATAAAGAAGTAGTCAGAGAAGTATGTAAAGTTACCAGTCGAAGAAATCTTGCCATTAAAGAGATAGCTTCCTGGATAGCGGAAGATTATATAACAGAGAAAAAGATGGAAGAGCTGTATAATCTTAGAATAAAAGAGTTCAATACAGATGTTGAATAGGAGATGTCGTGGAACTTGAAGATCTTATAGATTTTAAAACGAAAGAAGAAATAGAAAAAGAAAAAAGAGATTATGAAGGCAGAATCTTTCCTTTGGGAACTGCAGAGAAAGAACTGATCAGTAAAAGAATCTCAGAACTTTTTCATAATGGAATGCTGAGTGATAATGATCTTCTGTTTAATTTTATATGTCTTAAACAGGCATATCTTATAAATGATGAAGATAATAAAAAAACAGAATATGATAAATGGTATAAATCAGTATATTCTTCATATATGAATGAAAAAGAAAAGGCACTGATGATTGCCTTAGTTAATACTGATATGAACTGTACAGATATAAATGATTTTCCGGATAATGAAACAATAATCAAAGAAGCTCAAAATACAGTTCTAATTAAACCGGAAAAGAAGAAAGGTTTTCTGTCATTTCTAAAAAAATAAAAACTATAAAAGCTGAGCGTTTACTCTGTAATAAATCCATAACCCGATGATGATTAAAAATATCATTAACACAATGATGAGTATAATCTTCAGATAATCGGGTTTATTTTTATTTCTGTTCATGTTTTTTATAGAGTAGTACATAAAGATCACAGACATTGGTGCCTGTAGGTCCTGTCTTGATAAGACCGTTTATTTTATCAAGTCCATGATAGGAATCATAATCATTAAGATAATCATTTATATTATCTGATGACATTGAATAATCAGTATATCCTCCTGCGGCATCTGTTGGTCCATCGGTACCATCAGATCCTATCGCAAAGAAAGCCATATTTTTATTTAGTAAAGGTAGTAATGATAAGGAAAGATGCTGATTTCTTCCACCAAGACCATTACCTTTTACACCGATAGTAATTTCTCCACCAAAGATAATTGCCGTATCTTTATCATATTCTTTGATATATGAAGAGATAACACTTACCGCATCATATATATCGCAGGTTAAAGGAGTATTTATCTCTTTTACATCATATCCCAGTTCTCTAGCCTTAACAGCTGCACTATGAATCAGATGTGAGTTATTGAGAATAATATGGTTTTCAATATTATTCAGTGAACTGATATCTTCTTTATTAAGTAATGATTTATCAATATTCAGATGATATTTATCAATAATATTTACGGCATCCATATATGTAGAAGTATCGGGATTGGTAGGACCTGAAGCTATAGAATCAAGCGGATCACCAATTATATCAGACAGGATAATATTTATTACTTTTGCGGGTTCACATAGTTTTGCGAACCTTCCACCTTTTATATTACTCAGTCTTTTACGGACAGTATTTATTTCATTTATATCAGCACCTGATCTTATCAGCTGATCATTGATATCTTTAAGAAGATCAAGAGATATATTCATATCTTCAAACAGGGCACTTCCTCCACCTGATATAAAGAACAGGACAACATCATTCTTATTGAGATTCTTTACCAGTTCCATAGCCTTTTTGCCGGCAAGTAAGGAATTATTATCGGGTATAGGATGTCCCGCTTCTATTATTTCAATATTATTTATTGGTTCTTTGGAATGATTGTGTTTGGTGATGATCAGTCCCTTATCAAAGGTGATAGTATCGGCTGCAGCTTTAGCCATCGTGTAGGCAGCTTTACCGATAGATATTAATATGGTCTTGCCTTTGGGATTATTAAAATCTTTTAAACAGTTTCTTACAGCTTCATAAGGTAAAGACTGTTTAATTGAATAATTGATAATAGATAATGCGTTATTATATAAATCTTTATTCATACTTTGATTTGAAGTTATTAAGTTCTTTGATGTCTGGAGTGTGTCTTGCACCTTTGCCGTTTACACAGTATGCACCCATAAGACAGCCGTAAGCATTGGATTCGGATAAAGGAAGATTGTTGACTAAACCATAGATAAAACCGGCATTTGCCGCATCTCCTGCACCTAAGGTATCAGTCAATTCAACCTTATAGGAAGGAGTGTAGAATTCATAGTCCTGATTAAAGACATATGAACCACAGGTGTTTCTGGCAACAATAATAAGATCATCTCTTTTTAAATGACTGATGGCTTTCTTTATATCATCTGTATGGGTATAGGGGAGATAATCATCTTCAATAGAACCCAGCAGAACATCAGCCATACTGATAACTTTATTGAGATACTTTGGATCTTTGTTTCTTGTTTCAATACGGTAGTTGATATCAAGGATTATTTTTATACCTTTATTTCTGGATGATTCAATGAAATCACATACTGAAGAAGCTGATGGATTATCAAACAGCATCATCCCGTTTGTCACGATATATTTTGTATCAGCATCAATCTTTAAGTCTTCAGGATATATCTTGAGATATGAAGGGTTGTCTTTAGGCATCAGAAAAGGGAGTCTTTCACCGTTTTTATCTATAATCACAAGAATCTGAGTTGAGACACCATTTTCATCGATGATCATTTTTGATGTATCAATACCGTTTCTTTCAAGTTCTTCCTTCATCTTGAGACCGTACAGATCTTTACCGGCTCTTCCGATAAAGGATACGGAAACACCAAGTTTTCCTAAGGCACAGGCAGTGTTGGCAGTAGATCCTCCACATTCAAAAGAGGCGAAGACATCTTCACCTTTTATGGCTAAGCCATAAGGGATTATTACATCCGCACAAGAATCACCGATACATAATACTTCAGCCATTTATTTCTTTAAACGCTTCTTTGGCGTTTTTAATGAATTCTTTTACTTTATCTTTGTTTTTGCGGGTTGATCCATCAGGAAGCCTGTCGCTGGTTCTGGTAAAAGAATCTACACCCCACGGTTTGACTTTAAGAATAGCTTCTTTAACATTATCAGGACCAAGTCCTCCGGCAAGTATAACCTTACACTTAACTTTTTCAACAATCTTTGCATCAATATCCCAGTCGTTGGTAAAACCGGCAGCACCGATACCGTTGATGTTTTTATCAACAGAATCAAGTATTAATGTATCTACAAATTCGGAATAATATACTGCTTCTTCAATAGAAGATTCATCGATAATACCTATTGCCTGCAAGACCTCTATACCTGGTACGAGTTCTTTGACCTTCTTACAGAATTCCCTGGTTGCGTAATAATCATAACCGCAAAGATGTATGACATCAGGTTTAAGATATTCAACAGGATAATATACAGGATCAGGTGAATCGGTAACGACAATCAGTACTTTCTTGGCCTTATCACCGATTGCGTCATAGATTTTCTTTGCGTCTTCAAGACTTACCTGAGAAGGCAGAGAATAACCTGTATCAACCGCGAGACCGATATAGTCAGCACCGGCTTCAACACAATCCAGAGCTTCTTCAACGTTCTGAATGGAATAAATCTGAGTTATCATACTTTAATTATATCCAATGCAGATAAAAGACATATATAGTGATTTTAGTGTTATTATATAATATATAGTGTTATTTAATGATATTTAGTGTTATTTTAGTGTTAATATAGTGTTATAAGGTGTAAATATGGAAATCAGAAAAGAAAATATAAATGTTGAATTCAAAAAGGCAAAAGGCGGTTTGCCTAAATCTGTTTGGGAAACATACAGTGCATTCTGTAACAGTGACGGGGGAACTATATATCTTGGTATAGAAGAAAATGAAAAGGGAAGACCTGTATCAGCGAAGCTTACAGAAAAAGAGACTGATAATCTTATGAAGGAATTCTGGGCTACGGTAAATAATCCGGGTAAGGTAAGTATAAATATTCTTAAGGAAGAAGATGTATATACAGATGAATATGATAATTATCCAATACTGATTATAAATGTGCCTAAGGCTCTTAGAGAATTCAGACCCGTCTATATCGACAACAATATCAACACAGGCACATATAAACGCAATAACGAAGGTGATTATCATTGTACAGCAGCCGAAATAAGAGCGATGTTAAGAGATGCGAGTGATAAGCCGCAGGATTTATTGTGTCTACAAGAACTTGGTTTAGATACACTATGTGAAGAAACTGTGCAGTCCTACAGAAACCGTTTTTCTGTGCTTCATCCTGATCATGCCTTCCTTAATAAAAGTAACGAAGAATTCCTGGAATTTATCGGGGCGATAAGAAAAGACCTTAACGGTGTATTTCATCCGACAAGAGCGGGTTTACTGATGTTTGGTTATGCCTATAAGATTGTCTATGAGTTTCCGGAATATTTTCTGGACTATGAGGAACACCATTCAGAAGATGAAAATATACGCTGGAGCGACCGTTTAAACAGCGATTCCGGTCAGTGGAGCGGAAATCTCTTTGACTTCTATACTAAAGTTACGGCCAGACTCAGTTCCGATATAAAATCATCATTCAGAATTAACGATACGATCAGAAACGATGATAACGAACTGCATATTCTTTATAGAGAAGCTTTGTGCAACGCTATGAGTAACGCCGATTTCTATCTTTCTCAGGGGCTTGTGGTACAAAGCTATGAAAACAGAATCGAGTTCAGTAATCCCGGAAGTTTAAGAATTTCTCTGAAAGATGCCTATAAGGAAGGAGTTTCTGATGCAAGAAACAAAACCATCTTAAAGATGTTCAATCTTATAGGTGTAGGAGAAAGAGCGGGAAGTGGTATTCCAACAATAATAAATATATGTAAGAAATATAATCTTCCTTCACCTGAATATGAACTGCTGAATTCACCAGACAGGGTAAGACTGACATTATACCTGAGCAGCTCAAAAGAATCGGATAAAGGAGATAAACGTACAAGGATTATGAAATATATGGAACAGCATAAAGAATGCAAGGCAAAAGATATTGCGGAAGCTTTGAATCTTAGTGTAAGTACAGTTAAAAAAGAACTTTACGGTATGCTGGAGGAAGAACTGATTGAAGCTAACGGAATCATTAAAGATCGAAAATACAGTCTTAAATGATACTATCTCAGTATTATATAATTCAAAAAATACAGCGGTTAATCCGCTGTATTTCAGTTAAGTATCTTACTTAGTGTTTCAAGTAAGGTATAGATATTGATAGGTTTGGCGATGTGGGCATTCATTCCGGCATCCATGGCTTTCTTTTTGTCTTCTTCAAAAGCGTTGGCGGTCATGGCGACGATAGGGATGTTCGCAACTTTTTCATCAGGCATCTGACGTATGAGTCTGGTAGCTACATAGCCGTTCATCTTAGGCATCTGAATATCCATCAGGATGAGATGATATTTTTCAGGTTCAGCCTTACTCATAATATCTACAGCGATATCACCATCATCTGCGATATCAACCTCAAATCCTGCTTCAGTAAGAATCTCATAGGCAATTTCCTGATTGAGATCATTATCTTCCACAAGAAGAATCCTGCTCTTGGTAAAATCAAAGGTTCTTTCACCTGAGCTTATTTTTTCTTCAACGAAAGGTTTGGTCAGTACTTCACGAAGTTCAGACAGGAATAAAGGTTTTGAACAGAAGGCTGTTACACCTGCTTCCTTGGCAACATCTTCAATATTGGTCCAGTCATAGGCTGTAAGAATAATTATAGGTTTGTCTTTTCCTACTTCTTTTCTGATCTGACGTACGACTTCAATACCGCTCATATCCGGAATTATCCAGTCGATGATATAAGCCGCAAATTCTTCATTTCTTTCTTTGGCGAAGTTTGTACGAAGTATCGCTTCCTTGCCTGATGTCGTCCATTCAGAACCCATACCCAGCACCCCCAGCATCTTCGCAATACTGATACATGACTGGGCATCATCATCAACAATGAGGGTCTGCAGACCTTCAAACTCCGGAATCTTTTCATAGATAATCGGATTCTTTGCCAGACGGAAAGTAAGCGTAACGGTGAATTCACTTCCGACACCAAGTTCACTGTCCACGGTGATTGTTCCACCCATCATATCGACGATATTCTTGGCAATAGACATACCTAAACCTGATTCCTGAATACCGCTTACCGTTGCGGTCTCTTCTCTTGAGAAGGCTTCAAAGATATGTTTCTGGAAGTCTTTACTCATACCGATACCGGTATCTTTCACATGGAACTCATATTTTGCGTAACCTTCAGGGGCATCAGCTCTCTGAATCAGACGGATATAGATATTTCCACCTGTTTTGGTGAACTTGATCGCATTGGAAATGATATTGAGCAATACCTGATTAAGACGGAGTTTATCAGCGTAGACATCCTCATCTCTGACATCTTGGGTATCAAGATACAGATGCAGCTGTTTGGCATCGACATTGGCCTGAACAATCGTTCTTAAGTCGTGCAGGATATCAGGAAGATGTACTTCACTTTCTTCAATTCTCACCTTGCCTGATTCAATACGGCTCATATCAAGAACCTCATTGATCAAAGAAAGAAGATGATCACTTGATAAGGCTATCTTAGACAGATAGTCTTTTGTCTTTTCTTCATCATCAAGATGATTCTGGGCCAATGAAGTAAAACCGATGATCGCATTCATTGGGGTTCTGATATCATGAGACATATTGTTTAAGAAGACCGTCTTGGCTGTATTGGCGTGTTCTGCTGCTTTTAAGGCATCAGCGAGAACTCTTTTCTGTTCAGCTTCAAGAAGCTTGTCTTTAGTGATATCACTGGCACCGAAGATGACATGGATAAAATTACCCTTATCATCCTTATCAACACCGATGAAACATAAACGGTACCATCTTTCAGCAGTATTGGAATATATTTCCTGGGTGATAAGAACCTGTTCATTAGGGTTTTCTTTTTCTCTTGCTGCAAGTCTTTCCTGAATGGTATCAGGATTGTAGAACTCTCTTGCGACATCCTTATATTCATCATCGATGGTCTGTTTGAGTACTTCTACAAGATCATGGAAGGCATTACCATTGAGATATGGGTCCGCACTTCTTACAAACTCATTGGTAATAAGCTGTTCATATGTATAATCGGATAATGTTATATACATACAGAAATTGAAGATACCACCGATGGCTTCAACCATCTTGAGACGTTCTTCTCTTTCGTGTTCGGCCTGTACATCGCGGTATGTGCCCATATAGGTCGCAACACTGCCGTCTTCTCTTAAGATGACTTTTCCATAGGCTTTAAACCAGTGGTATTCGCCGCTCTTTAGTCGCATCGGATATTCCGCAAAGGAAAGTTCAGGACCGTTCTTCAGGGCAGCCACATCATCAAAGGCTGTTTTCATGATTTCTCTCAAGGATGGATGAACGACATTTACCCAGACATTGAAATCATTGTCCGGGAATTCTTCTTTTGTATATCCACCAAGAATCTCTCTTACGCCATCACTCCATTCAACAGTAGTCATCTTGCCTTTTTCATCAAAGTTGATAACCCAGACGCCGCAGCCCACCGCAAAATCCATCAGATCCATTCTGTGGGTATAGGAATTATATTTCTCATTTCCCTCTTTCAGCATCTCATTGACCTTTTCAATAAGTTCCCTGTTTTCAGGACCGTATTCATTAGGATCAATCAGATCATAAAGGGTTCTTCTGGTGTCGGTTTCTTTAAAAAGAACCTCATCAAAGTCTTCCGCTTTCGTTCTTGCCATTATGTACCTCGGATATTGATAATATTATTTTACCTTAAATATCGCTGATGTGTTATTTTTTAGCAGACATATACCATTTCAGCATCTGAGAACTGTCCTTTAAACAATACCGCAGTAGTATCATAGGTATTCTCGTGATACTATTTTCCAGAAACCGGATTTATTTGATCCGATTCGTTCAATCAGGTTTTTATCAGTTAAAGAAGAGATTATACGCTGCACCGTCTTTTCAGATTTTCCGATTCTTAGTGATAATTCCAGTTTGGTAATGCCGGTATTTTTTTCTATAAGATCGTATACTGTTTTTTCTGCTTTATTTAGGAAGAGAACAGGTACTTCACTTTTGTTACCACGAAGAAACACAAAGAAGAAACCGTGAGCTTCTTTGCGGTAGGTCCAATGGATGTTTTTTTCTTTGCATATTTCGTCTACTCGCTGAAAACCGGTACCGGCTTTTTCAACATCTTTACTACGGAATAGAACATCAAGTATGAGTCTGTTTCTTTTGTAGGAAGGAAGATTTCTTTCTATAAAATCATAAGGAGTAAGATCATCAGGGAATGATCCGGGGTTATAGATTTCTATAGTATTGGGGTGAATACCGATTTCTATTTCTGGTACTGATTCATAATCGCAATGGGCAAAAGCGTTGACAATTATTTCTCTCAGAGCCTTTTCAGGAATTTCGGGTACGTCTTTTCTTTTTCTTCCCGTACCTATTTCTGCTGACCAGTTGATTTTTTCAAGTACATAATTTAAAGCTTCATTTACAAGATTGTATATGTTTCCATTTACAAGTTTAAGATCAGTAAAAGTAACTTTGTTATCAGTGGCATACGTGGCAAGCTTTAAAGATATTCTGGTGTTTTTGCCAAAAAGGGCGTTGGCAGCATTTTTGAGTCTGTTTTCTTCAATAAGATCCAAACCTGTAAGCAGTCTTTCAACATCATATCTCTTTAAATCCAGTCTGCCACTGTCTTTTGCGCTGTGATAAAAATCCAGAAGAGATTCTTCATCAATATCATTTATGGTATAACCGCTTAACTCCTCTTCCCATTTTGAAGAATAATCATCGTGTTTAATCAGTCTTTTCAGGTCATCATTATTCATTCTTCTGTTTTCGCTGCCCATTCGCATCAGATATCTTCCATTAACCGAATAAGGCCTGTTGTGACCGGAGAATTCAACTCTGATGATATCTTTTCCACCAACTGTCAGTACTTCAATGTTTGGGTTGATTTTTGGTTCTATAGTTTCACTGATTATTCTTGATATATCTTTTCTGGTGCTGTCAGATATCATCTGCCCTTTGACAAAACCACTGTCATCTACACCAAAATACAAGGTTCCTTTACTGTGCTTGTTTAAAATGGCCGCAATTGATTCTGCAGCTTCTTTCATTTCGCCCGTACTCAGTTTAAATTCCAGAGTTTCGCTTTCTTTTCCAATAATCATATCCTTTATCTCCTAATATGATTATAAAATCTGTCCAGATAAATGTCCAGATAAAATCATAAAAAAAGACACATTTGATGTGTCTTAGAAGAGTTCAATCGTTTTTATCTTCTGATCGGTAAGTGGTTTATCTCTTAAGTTTCTTGGTACATTTACGATTTCATCTATAACTTCTAAACCTGAAGTTACTTTACCGAATGCGGCATAGCCTCCATCAAGGCTCGGTGCGTCCTTATGCATAATGAAAAACTGAGAAGATGCACTGTTGGGATCCATCGTTCTTGCCATGGATATTACACCACGAGTATGCTTGAGATTATTCACAACACCATTCTGTAAAAATTCACCTTTGATGGTATCTTTTGATCCTCCCATACCCGTTCCTTCAGGATCTCCACCCTGAATCATGAATCCCGGTATTACACGATGGAAAATAAGTCCATCATAGAAGTGTTCGTTCACAAGTTTTTTAAAGTTATCTACGGTAATGGGAGCGATGTCTGGATAGAGTTCTCCTTCCATTACCCCACCGTTTTCCATAATAATTCTGAAACTGTTCATTTTTAATCCTCCAGATACATTCTATCAAAAACGCGTATTTTTAATGAAAAAAGTAAAAAAATCGGGTCTCAAGTCTCAAAAAACACGATTTTCAGACCAAAAACACGATTTTTTCGGTATTCAGCACCTAAAAAGTTATAATTGAAATGTACGGAAGAGGTATTGATAATGAAAAATGCTTACATTAAAAAGGTTTTTAAACAGGTTAAAGAAACCTGTCCGAATGAAACCCAGTTTTTAAATGCGGTAAGGGAAGTACTGGAATCTTTAGAGCCGGTATACGATGCTAATCCGGAACTTGAAAAATACGCATATCTTGAAAGAATCTGTGAACCGCAGAGAGTGGTTGAATTCCAGGTGGCATGGAAAGATGATGAGGGCAATATTCAGGTCAACAGAGGATACCGTGTTCAGCAGAACAATGCGGTTGGTCCTTTCAAGGGAGGCTTAAGATTCAATAAGACAGTAAATTTAAGTATTCTTAAATCCCTGGCCTTTGAACAGACATTCAAGAATGCCCTGACCGGCTGTCCTATGGGTGGCGGAAAAGGCGGAAGTAACTTTGATCCACATGGAAAGTCACCTGCCGAAATTGAAAGATTCTGTCATGCGTTTATGAAACAGTTATATCCATACATTGGTTCTAAAACTGATGTTCCTGCCGGAGACCTGGGCGTTGGCGGTACAGAAATCGGATATCTTCTTGATGAATATCTTAAACACCGCAAGGATATCGGTACATTAACCGGCAAACCCCTTGATAAGGGCGGTTTAAAGGGAAGAACTGAAGCTACTGGTTTTGGACTCTGTTACTTTACTGAAGAAATGCTCAATGATCACAAGAAATCATTCAAGGGTAAAAAGGTTATCATTTCAGGTTCAGGTAATGTATCAACATATGCCTGCAAGAAAGCTACAGAGTTAGGCGCAACCGTTATCGGTATGTCCGATACCCATGGCTATATCATTGATAAAAAAGGTATTGATTATAAGAAGATCATCAAGGCCAAAGAAAACCGCGCAAGCATAGAAAACTATCTTAAATATTCTGACAGTACAGTATACGCTGAAAATCCAACAGATCTCTTTAAAACCAAATGTGATATCTGTTTACCATGCGCTACCCAGAATGAAATAAATCTTGATACCGCAAAGATCCTGGTAAAGAACGGCTGTTACTGTGTGGCTGAAGGCGCAAACCTTCCAACTACTTTAGATGCGATTGCCTACTTCCAGGAAAATAAAGTACTGTTCGGTCCTGCCAAGGCGGCCAATGCCGGTGGCGTAGGATGCAGCTACTTTGAAATGTGTCAGAACGCTGAAGGTTCAAAGTGGACTTTCAATAAGACTGATAAGAAACTCAAGGAAATGATGGTCAACATCTACCACAACATCAAGGACGCCGCTATAAGATACGGACATCCGGAAAACTTTGTGATGGGTGCCAATATCCACGGATTTGAAACAGTCATCGCTAAAATGAAATAATAAGATAAAGGCTCATAGAGCCTTTATTTAAAGGAGCTATTATGGTCGATAAGGAATTACTGGAAAAGATGCGTAAGGACGCCCATGAGGCATTACGCTATAAGGAAACTATCATGGAAGGATATCAGACTGACCAGCAGTTAAAAAAGGTTCAGCCGCCGCTAGTCAAAGAAAAGATGTGCCATGTACAGATTGATCTTCCAAGAAACTTCGATGATCTTAATCTTGATAAGAATCTTACACAGCTGCTTATAGAAAGAAAATCTTCAAGAGTATATAGCAGTCAGAATATTACTTTACTGGAACTCTCATATCTTTTATGGGCAGCTCAGGGTATCAAAGCCATACGTGGTAAAAGATATGCGACAATCCGTACAGCACCATGCGGCGGGGCAAGACATCCGTTTGAACTGTACTTTGTTGCCCAGTATGTGGATGGTTTAAAACCGGGTTATTATCACTATCTGCCGATGACGCACCAGATTGAATGCATAGATGAAAATCCAAAGATTCATGAAACTCTAAGTGATCTCATGGTTGGCCAGGTATGGGCTGAAAGATCAAGCGTCATCTTCATCTATTCAATCGTTCCTTACCGTTCAGAGTGGCGATACGGTGTTACTGCTACCTATCTCAATCAGAATGATATGGGTCATGTGGGTGAAAATGTCTATCTTGCCGCAACAGCTCTTGGTTTAGGAACATGCGGGGTAGGAGCCTTTGATCAGTATAAGTGCGATGAACTCTTTAAACTGAATACAGATGAAGAATTCTGTTTCTACTCGCAAACCATAGGTACCATCGACGAAAAGACCGCTTTAAAAGAAGATGATTTATATGCCTTCTTAAAGACGGAAGAAGACGAATACGTAAATTAATAAACAAGGCACTGATTATTCAGTGCCTTTATAAATCGGGAGCGTAAAACCCGCTGCCTTCATGTACTGGGATATAAGTAATCTGTATAATTGATTAACTTGAAATATAATCATAAATATAACAATTACTAGAAATATAATCAATTTAATATGGTATAATGGATACATAGAGATAAGCCTCTACAGAAAGGAGGAAATACACTGTGTATCTGACCATAAGACAGCAGGTAAAACATCTGTCCAAAGAAGAATATAGCTCTATTAAAGAATTATGTCACATTGCAAAGAATCTCACCAATGAAGCTATATACAATATCCGTCAGCACTATTTCTCTAGTGGTGAATACCTGAGATATGAAAGAAACTATAAACTTCTTAAATCTTCAGAGAATTATAAATCACTCAATTCCAATATGGCCCAGCAGATTCTTAAGGAAATAGATGGAAGTTTCAGATCATTCTTCTCATTACTTAAACTTGCAGGGAAGGGTGAGTATTCATATAAAGACTGCAGGATGCCTCATTATCTTCCAAAGGACGGATACAGTACACTGGTCATAGGTTTTATAAGACTTAACGGAAACAGACTGATTCTGCCTTATTCCAATTCTTTTAAGAAAAACCACAAACCTGTTGAAATAAACATTCCTCCCATACTGTCTGATAAAAAAATAATCTAACACTCTACAATCGTGTGGTTAATTAAGATACCTGAAAGTATCTTATT
>JAUNIH010000089.1 GCA_030523555.1 Erysipelotrichaceae bacterium | reverse complement strand
ACCCATACATAAGTCCAACCTGTATGGGTAAAGTCACGAAAGTCCATATAACCAATAATATTTAAGATAAATAATATTTATGCATAAAGATATCTGGTAAAACAGATATCTTTTATTTATAAAAATTACAAATTTAAAGTTTTATTTTACTTATATTAAAGTAAAATAAAAATAAGTATAGAGGAGGTTTTTGTATGGACTCTGGACCGTATCATAGTAGTTTAAAAGAACATAATTAAAGCATAAAGACATCCATACCTTCAATATGCGTGTCTCTATGCCATATTGAAGGGGGAAAAGGGATGATTAAATATTACCTGACTAAAAACGGAAAGATGGAAATGCCTGAAAGTCCTGTAAAGGACTGCTGGATCAGCATGATTCATCCGACTGAAAAAGAGCTTAAATACATCAGTGAACTCTACAACATCGAAGATGACGATATCAGAGCAGCACTGGATGAAGATGAGGCTACACGTATCACCAAGGAAGATGATTATACGATTATCATCGTCGATATTCCTACAACCACAGAAGAGGCTGACGGCAAGACACGTTTTATTACCTTGCCTATGTCTGTTATTTTTACTAAAGATACACTTATTACTGTGTGTCTTGAATCTACACCAATCCTGAATCTTGTGGCCAAAAGAAAAGACTGTGACACAAAGTATAAGACAAGATTGCTTCTGCAGATTCTGTTTGAAAATGCGAAACATTATCTGAAGTATCTGAAACAGATCAATAAACAGAGTGAACAGCTCGAATTAATATTACATAGTTCAATTGAAAATTCAGCTTTACTGGAAATGATGCAGCTGGGCAGAGCGCTGCTGTATTTTATGACGTCCTTAAAGGGCAACAGTTCAGTTCTGGAAAAACTTACCAAGGCTTCATATATCGTTAAGTATGAAGATGATGAAGATCTCTTGGAAGACGTTATGATTGAAAGTAAACAGGCGATGGAAATGGCCGAAACATATTCGGGAGTAATCAACGGAACCATGGATGGTTACGCTTCGGTTATCTCCAACAATATGAATATGGTTCAGAAATTCCTGGCTACAGCTTCCGTAATAATCGCCGTACCAAGTATCATCTTTGATTTCTTCGGTATGAACCTTTTAGAGGATGCGACTATTCCACTTACGACACAGAAGTATGCGACTATCGTAATTCTGGCAGTAGCGGCTGTAGCTACCTATGTTGCCCATTACTATCTCAAACACAAGAAGAACTATTAATATGAAACTTGTCAATCAGAATGATTATCCTGATGTCATCTATCTGACCAATATGGGTAAAGAAGATAAAAGACATGACACATCGATTCTTGAAAGCGGATGTGGAATCTGCGCGGCGATGATGATTGTGGAATTCTTTTATCCGGAGATATCATTTACGATGGAAGATGCGATTAATATGGCATATGAAGCCAAGGCCAATATATCTGCCGGTACCAATTTCTTCAGGTATGGTGATAAACTCTCAGAGAAATTTGATCTGGAGTATACCATAAGTGAAAAGAAGGAAGATTTTCTTGATCATTTAAATAGCGGCAATATCGTTTTAATAAATGTTGGAGGAGACAGGGAAGGACATATCGGGATATTATCTCATGGGGGACACTATATCGTAGCTGATGGGATAGTGGATGATAAGATCAGAATACTTGATCCGGGACTTACGGATACAAAGTATCTTGAAGAAGGAAGAATCGGGAAAGTTGAAGTTGACGGGGATTATATCTATTGTGATGTGGATATAATTATGGAAGATACAGAAAACAGAAGACCTAATCCTTTCTTTCTGTTTAAAAAGAAATAAGGCTTAACCCGTTTTATAATATCAACGGGTTTATTTTATGAAAGATATCTTTAAAGAAAAAGAGTATACAAAAGTACTGCTGATATGTGCCTTAATGGCAGCGGGTAATCTGGGTGTACCTAATGCCTATGGTCTTTTCTATGCCCCGATGAGTGAAATCATGAACTGCGGTATGGGAGAAGTGACGATGCATATGACGGTATGTCTTATCGTATGCGCTTTTGCGACACCTCTGGTAGTAAGAAAATACAGAAGTATAGGAATGAACAGAATGATAATGATCGGTTCTTTAATGATTCTTTTATCAGGTATTGTCATCGGTTTTTCAAAAAATCCGATGCTGAATAATATCGTTGCGATAATAAGAGGTATTGGTCTTTCTGCCAGCTGTGCAGTTTTTATCACGATGGTTATCGGAAACTGGTTTTATAAGGCCAAGGGTTCCATTACCGGTTTTGTGATGGGTTTTTCGGGTATTACCGGTGCACTTTTATCTCCGGTGATTGGAGCGTCATTGGAAATCTTCGGTTTTGAAATTACCTATATCGGTTCTATCGTCTTACAGATTCTGTGTTTCATGCCGGCTGTCTTATGGCTTAAGGAAAAACCTGAAGATGCGAATATGAAACCGTATGGTGCAGATGACAGTAAAGAAGATAGTTCTGTTAAAAGTCATGATTATCCTTTTACCATGAATTCGATTGTCTTTATGGCATTGGCGCTTGGTGTAATATGCCTAAATATGTTACCGACAATAGCTTCACATATCTCTGCCTATGTTCTGAATATCGGTTTTTCGGTTACTGATGCAGCGATGATTGTGTCTGTTGTCATGGTGGCCAATGTCCTGTTCAAGATTGTTATTGGCAGTCTCTGTGATGCCATTGGTGTATTCAAGACGATTATGCTGGTACTGATTGTATGCGGTACTTCGGTATTATTAATGAGTATGTTTACAGGAAGCGCCATAATGCTGTATATTATCGCTTTCTTTTATGGAATATGTTATTCTGCGTGTTCGGTTTCTTTTTCACTCTATGTAAGAGAAGTATATGGTGACGAAAACTATGGCAAGGCAATGTCCACATTCACTATGTTTGGCTCAATCTCATATTCTGCAGTAATTACCATTATCGGATTCTTATATGATTTAAGCGGTTCATACAGACTGCCGTTTACGATTATAGCTTTTATGGCAGTGATTTCTGTGCTGTCATTTATAACAGCAGAAAAAACGGTCAATAAAAAAGCTTAAGCAGCGCTTAAGCTTGTATCTTATTTCTTTTCTTTGGTTATATGGACTTTCGTGACTTTACCCATACAGGTTGGACTTATGTATGGG
>JAUNIH010000031.1 GCA_030523555.1 Erysipelotrichaceae bacterium | reverse complement strand
CAGGTGGATTATTGTCTCGCACAGACATGCCGTGCTCGACTGTCCACTAGGACGAATAAAAAAAGGCGATTCAATCGCCTTTTCTTATTCATTTACCTTTTTTATTATACTTTCCAGATACACCTTATTCGCCACCGTCAGCATCACACACTGACATGAATATACCAGTTCCTTATTATTGGTCATATAAGGTGTATGCACTATTTCTTTCTTATCAAAGATACCCTTAAGACATGCCTCAAAATCATTACAGAAATAATTATATGAAGTAACGATATCTATATAATTCACAACCGTCTCTATTATTAATGATATCTCTTCCAGCGTAAAACTCTTTTTAAGTATACAGATGATAATGATATATACTATCTGATCTCTTTCATATTTCTTCTTTTCAGGAGCTCTTACTATTCCCTGTTTGACATAATTATTAATCATCGACTTGGTGATAATCTTTTCTTCATCAAAAAAGAAAACAGAAAGTTTATTCTCTATATATTCAATCAGCTGATCAATATATATCGGAAAATCCGGCAGTTCTTCATATCTCGGTACATGAAATTCATTCATATCTTAAACATAACACCCCTTTATTTAGTTGTCAAAATAATATTATCTAGTTTTAATTACTAGATAAATAGTTTATAATAACTATATTCAAGGAGAAATTTATGAGAATTATCTGTGATACTGCTTCATTATTCAAACCTGAAGATGAAGTCAAATATGGCATAAGAGTCTTACCTCTTAATGTCACCATCAATAACGAAACATATCAGGAACTAAAAGAGATAGATCTTAAAACCTTTATTCAGAAAATATATGACGGTGGCATACCATCATCATCCCAGCCTTCCGTAGGTATAGTGATGGAAGTTTTTGAAGAAAGTGATGAAGAAATACTTGCCATAACGATGGCTGATGGACTATCCGGTACCTATCAGACTTTTGAAGGTGTGGCACAGTCCATGGAAAGAGATAATATCCACGTCTTAAACAGCCGCACTTTATGCGGTCCTGAATATCTGCTGGTACATAAGGCCATAAGGCTTAAGAATGAAGGCAGAAACCTCAACGAGATACTTGATGAACTTAACTATTCCATGGATCATCACGCATCATTTCTGATTCCAAGCGACTTTGAATTCTTAAAAAGAGGTGGAAGACTGTCCCCATTAGCCGCAACATTAGGTGGATTCATGAAAATCGTACCGGTTCTTAAAGAATCAGATGATGGAAAAATACTGGAAAAGTTCGCCATCAAAAAGACCTTCAAAGGTGCCGTAAATGATATCATCCAGTACTTTCATAATATGAATATCGATAAAGACTATACCGTCTATGTCACTCATGCGGATGCCCTGGATAAGGCAGACATGGCAAAAAATCTTATAAAAGAAAGTTTCCCCGATACTACCATCGAAATAAAGGAACTTACCCCTGTCTTTACTACTCAGGGAGGACCGGGATGCGTAGCCATTCAGGTTATTCACAACTGATATATCGCTTTTTACCTCAACAATAAAAAGAATGATATATAAAAAAGAAGATTCCATTGGAATCTTCTTTTGTCATATAAATGATATCCTTTACTGAATGATATCAGTAAGTTTCTGATGAAGCTCAGTTTCAATACGTCTGAGTTCAAGCTGAGCAGCAGCTCTTTTTTCTCTTCCTTCTTCCTGAATCTTTTTAACTTCTTCAAGAGTTTCAATAAGCTTCTTGTTGGTTTCAGTAAGAGTTTCAATATCTATGATACCTCTTTCAGATTCCTTGGCTGTTTCTACAGTTGCCATCTTCAGATTTTCCGCATTTTCTTTCAGCATCTTATTGGTGAAATCAGATACTTCATTCTGAGCCTTGGCAGCTTCCTTGGAATGAGCGATACCTAAAGCTATTAACATCTGTGACTTCCAGAGTGGAATGGTATTGGCGATAGTTGACTGAATCTTTTCAATCATGGTTGTATCGTTGTTCTGAACGAGTCTGATCTGTGGTGCCATCTGTAAGGCAACAGTTCTTGTCAGTTCAAGGTCATGAAGTTTCTTTTCAAAACGGTTGATGGCTTCTGATAAGTCATTAACTGCCTGAGCGTCTTCCGCAAGACCTGATTTTTCAGCCTTTTCCATAGCTGCAGGCAATTCATTCTTCTTGATTTCATCAAGTTTCTTGTATCCTGCCAGGATATACATGGTCAGTTCCTTGAAGTTCACAAGGTTCTTTTCATATAACTGATCCAATAAATTGACATCCTTCATTAAAGTGATCTGATGGTTTTCCAGAGCCTTGACGATCTTGTCGACATTGGCATCAGCGCTGTCATATTTCGCTTTGATATCTTCTACCTTGTTGGCAGATTTCTTGAAGAGTTTATTGAAGAAACCGTCTTCTTTTTCATCGATTTCAAAACTCTTGAGCTGATTTACCAGTTCCAGCAGTGTATCACCTACTGTATCAATATCTTTTGTACGTACATTCTTTAATGCTGTCTCGGAGAAACCGGCAATCTTGTTCTGGGCACTTGAACCATACTGCAGAATAGAATTGGTAGCCATGATATCAATCTGCTGGGAGAAATCATCTACCATCTTTCTTTCTTCTTCACTTAAACCTTCTTCATTAAGTTCAGCGTGTTCTACCATATCTGCAACAGCGACACTTGCCAGCGGTTTTTCTTCTTCAACAACCTCTTCAACTGTTTCTTCAGCAGTTTCTTCAGGTTTTACATCCTGTTCTAAAGTCAATACGATTTTATCTTCCTGTTCGCTCATGTTCAATTCCTCCTTTATTCTTCAATTGCTCCCATGATTTCCAGTATGCGGTTAAGATCATCTACGGAATTATAGCTGATAGTTATATTTTTACCGGAAATTTCTACTTTCGTAGAAAACTTCCTGATAAGCCTGTTTTCAACATCCTTCACATAAGGATCTTTTTCATTTTCTTTTTTCTTTGGTGTATCTTTCTTCTTTACGGATTTTTCCAGTTCCCTGACACTGAGCCCCTCTTTAACGGTCTTTTTTGCCAGTTCTTCCATCTTTGATGTATCATCCAGCGACAGTAAGGCTCTCGCATGACCATAAGTGAGTTTTCCTTCATTCACCATTTCCTTGATTGAATCCGGAAGATTCAGTAAACGCAGAATATTGGTAATATTGGAACGGGATTTATTCATCCTGGCAGAAAGTTCTTCCTGGGTATAGCCCATTTTGCTTATCAGCTGATCATAGGCTTCTGCCACTTCTATAATGGAAAGATCTTCTCGCTGAATATTTTCAAGTAAAGATATCTCCATCATCTGTTTATCATCAAAATCGACGATGATAGCCGGAATATCGGATTTACCCGCAATCTTGCTTGCACGGAGTCTTCTTTCACCTGCCACCAGTTCATATCCGCTTAAGGATTTACGCACCAGTATCGGCTGGAATACTCCGTTTTCCTTTATTGATTCTGCCAGTTCATTTAAAGCTGCTTCATCAAATTTCTTTCTTGGCTGATAAGGATTTGGACGTATCTGTTTTATCGGTAATGATTTCGCTGAACTCTTATCGGTATTTGCCGAAATATCTTCAATGATATCTCCGATATTTTCTCCAAAAATCTGATCAAGCCCTTTGCCTAACGCCTTCTTTTTAGCCATTATCTGCCTCCATATTATTGGCGATAACTTCTCGAGTCAAAGCTACATAGGCCTTGGCACCTTCTGAAGTCATGGCGTAATCAAAGATACACATTCCGGAAGATGGAGCTTCCGAAAGTTTGATGTTTCTTGGGATATAGGTCTTATAGGCCTTTTCCTTGAAATGTTTACGGATTTCCTGACCGACTTCTGCCGAAAGATTTGTTCTGGCATCATACATTGTCAGTAAGACACCTTCAATCTTTAAAGAAGGATTAAACAGTCTCTGTACCAGACGTATGGTCTGTAACAGCTGGGTAATACCTTCTAAGGCATAATATTCGCTCTGTACCGGAATAAGCACGGAATCTGCCGCTGTTAAGGCATTTGTATTAAGTAAACCCAAAGAAGGCGGACAGTCAATAATGATATATTCATACTTATCTTCGATAGAACTTAAGGCGTTCTTGAGAAGATGCTCACGCTTTTCTTCTACTTTTGCCAGTTCAAGATCTGCCCCTGCCAGATTTATATTTGCCGGAATAAGATCCATTGGCGGTTTTGAAAGATTTTTTACGCATTCCTTAATATCTGTATCATTAAGTATCGCATCATAAACCGTATTATCTTCTAGACCAACTCGATATCCTACACCCTGGGTAGCGTTACCCTGAGGATCAAAATCTACCAGTAAAACCTTTTTATTAAGATAGGCCAGTCCCGCGGCCAGATTGATACTTGTGGTTGTCTTACCTACGCCACCCTTCTGGTTGGCGATCGCAATTATCTTTGCCATGTACCCTCCTATTTCTTCATTCTGATGACAATCTTGATTTCATCATCATACTCTGTAACTTTCATATCGGCATCAATACCTGACTTCCTGCACAGTTCATAAGACTGTTTCAAAGTATTGAGCCCAATCTTCACATTACCCGAAACACCTTTACGGTGTGTATCATTCGATAATAAACCCTTTATATATTCTTCTGTCTTGGAAACATTGTATTTCTTGTTGGTGATAGTCAGAAAAACTTCTTCTATCTTTTCTTCCGGAACATTCAGTAAAGCTCTCGCATGTCTTTCCGTAATCGTATTATGTGCAATGGCTCTTTGAACATATTCAGGAAGCTTCAGTAATCTGAGCTTATTGGCAACCGTCGACTGTTTATAGCCAAGCCTCTCTGCCAGTTCACCCTGAGTCAGATCTTCATTTTTCATTATGGCCTTCATCGCCATAGCCTGTTCTATCGCATTGAGATCCTGTCTCTGCAGATTTTCTTCCAGTACCAGTCTTGCGGATTCTTCATCATTAAGATCTACGATAATCGCATCTATACTTTCATATCCGTTAAGACGGCATGCCAGATATCTTCTTTCACCCGATACCAGTTCATAGTGATCTTCTACCTTTCTGACAAGCACCGGCTGTAACAGACCTGTATCCTTTATGGATTCCGCAAGCGATTCAATCTTTTCATCATAAAGATCAATTCTCGACTGATTTCTTCCGGTATTTATATCTTTTATATTCAGTTGTACTACTTCTTTTTTCATAGTGGATTCTTTTTGATTATACTATATTTCCTAGGATATTTTAATGGAGTTATAGAGCTCTTTTTAAAGTAGGAAATAAGCCTTTCATCACCGTTAAATAAATGTTCATCCTTCATACTTTCTACTTCAAAGCCCATCAGTTTTATAGCCTTATCAGCTTCTTTAATTTCTTCATGACCTTTGTTGCCTCTTAAACAGATAAAGTATCCGCCCTTTTTAACCATTGCCCCACATACTTCTATAAGATTATTAAGATTGGAAACAGCTCTGGCTGTAACGTAATCATATTTTTCTCTGTTATTCAAGGAATGATCTTCCCCTCTTTCATTGATTACTTCAATATCTTTCAATCCCAGTTTTTCTATAAGAGACTGTAAGAATACGCATCTTTTCTTTAAAGGTTCCATGAGAATAACCCTTAATTCAGGAAAAGCTATCTTTAAAACCACGCCTGGAAAACCGGCACCTGTTCCTACATCAACAAGCGTCCCTTCTAGTTTTCGATCAGCACATAATAAAGAATCATAAAAATGTTTATCAAGCACATCTTCATATTCAGTAATAGCTGTCAGATTGACATTTTCGTTATATTCCTTAAGATACTCTGCATACATATCAAACTGTTCAAGCTGTTTATCATCCAGTTCAATATTTCTTTTATTCAGAGCTTCAACAAATTCATTTTTAGTCATCCCTCATATTATACAATGTTTATATTTATAATCTTTTAAATATAGGTAAATTTAAAATAATATAAATTTATTTAGGAATTTCCATTTATTTTCCGAATAATGTAACGGAGGATAAGCATATGATTATCATCCGTAAAGTAGCCGTTCATCAACTTCAGAAAGATGATTATCGAAGTACTGGCTGAGCTGGTAGTTCTTTATTTCATCATTAAAGAACTCAAGAAACGAAACTAGCTTAGGCTAGTCAGTTTCAAAGAACTGGCGTAAGCCGGTTCAATCTTTTCTTCTCTGGATGAACGGTTACAAATGAAAGGGAGAGGCGCCAACCTCTCCCTTTCGCTTGATGCGTTCATCAACTTCATTTATATTCTATCATAGATTGTTTTATGTTAAACAAGTTTTCCAGGGTTAAGAATGTTTCCTGGATCAAACACTTTCTTTAAGTCTCTCATCAGCTTCATCTGGCCTTCACCAACCTGCAAAGAAAGGTACTGTTTCTTGGCATAACCTATACCGTGTTCACCGGAAACATGTCCTTCATATTCTCTCGCCTTTTCATAAAGAAGATCGAAAGCTTCATTGAGTTTTCTCTTCCATGTGTTTTCATCCATACTGTCTCTGCAGATATAGACGTGCAGATTGCCATCCCCCGCATGACCAAATGACGGAATACGTATATCTACCTTTTGAGCTACTTCATGCGTATATTTGATAAAGTCGGCAACTCTGCTCTTAGGTACGACGACATCACATTCATCCATTTCATCAGTAGAAGCTTTGATTGCTTCAAGGAAGGCACCTCTGGCATTCCAGACAGATTTCTTTCTTTCATCCGTATCAACAAAATAACCGTCAATAGCTCCCATCTTTATACACATATCCGCTACTTTACTGTATTCTTTTTCCAGTTCTTCCTTACTGTTTCCATCAAATGTCAGAAGGATATAGGCTTCATAGTTTGTATCCGGGAATTTTTTACCCAGGTAATTTTCTGCCGAAATAATCGTATCAAGAGACATATATTCGATAGCGGTTAAAGAAGCCTTGGATCTGATAAGTTCCGGTACAACTTCTATCGCTTTTTCCATACTCACAAACGGTAACAGCATCGATACACTTTCTAAAGGTTTAGGAATAAGTTTAAGAATAGCTTCCGTAATAATACATAATGTTCCTTCAGATCCGATAATGAGATCCTTGATATCATATCCTGAAGAATTCTTCACACACTTTGAACCGAAATGTTCAATATCACCATTTGGCATAACTACCGTTAGTCCTCTTACATAATCTCTGGTAACACCATATTTTACCGCACGCATACCTCCGGCATTGGTTGAAATATTGCCGCCGATCGTCGCTGATTTTTCTCCCGGATCAGGTGGATAGAAGAAATCTCTTTCTTCTACATATGCCTGTAGTTCCATAAGTAATACTCCAGGTTCAACCGTGACGGTAAGATTGTTTTCATCAAGTTCAAGAATATGATTCATGAGCTTTGTACAGATCATGATGCCGCCCTCAAGAGCTACGGCTGCCCCTACAAGGTCAGTTCCTGAACCTCTGGCTACTACCGGTATATTATTGTCGTTTGCGTATTTCATGATCCTTGAAACTTCATCAGTAGAAAGGACATTGATCAGCACATCCGGTTTTCTGGAAATACCACCCAGTTCATCATGGGCATAATCCTCAGAAACACCCTCACCATAAAAGATTCTTTCAGATGGAATAATACTGCTCAGATAATTCAGATCTTTTTCATCAACTGTCTTATACATTATTTTCCCTCCCTGATCTTCTTAATAAGATCCGGCACAATCTTATACATATCTCCTGTAACACAGTAGTTTGCCACATCAAAAATCTGGGCATTCGGATCATTATTGACCGCAATGATACAGTCAGATGATTTCATACCTGAAGTAAACTGAATCGCTCCAGAAATTCCCAAAGTAATAATCAGTTTAGGCTTAACCGTCTTACCGCTTAAGCCAATCTGGTATTTAGCCTCAAATATTCCGTTTTCCACCATCGGCCTTGAACATGCCACACTCGCATTTAAAAGATCAGCCAGTTCATTTACCATATCAAGATCACTCTTTGACTTGAGGCCTCTTCCTACCGCGACAATAACTTCAGCTTCCGCGATATCTTCTTCCTTTGGTTTATTGATCACCTCAATGATATCCTGACTGGTTTCAAGCCATTCCTTTTTTACTTCAAGATTTATTACTTCTCCATGAACTTCACTTTTTAAAGGTTTATCAAAGACTTTATATCTTACTGTCGCAAACTGCGGACGGCGGTTTGGATTGACAATTCGAGCCATAATGTTTCCTCCAAATGCCGGTCTTATCTGTACAAGATCCGTATTCTCTTTCATCTCCAGTTTTGTACAGTCAGCTGTTAATCCGGTCTCAAATCTTGCGGCAACACGCGGAGCCAGACATCTTCCCAGATTTGTAGCACCCACCAGAACACTTGAAGGTTTATATCTTTCAATAAAATCCGCAAGACAGTCCGTATAGCTTTCCACATCAAAATCTTTCAGTTTTTCATCATCGTAGACAAATACCCTGTCAGCCCCATATTCCAGCAGACTCTGAGCCTCATTTTCAAGATTATGACCTATCATCAGGGCATATAAAGGATGATTTATGACTTTACATAACTCCTTGGCCTTACCCAGTAATTCATAGGCTACAGGATGTATCTTTCCACTGTTACAGTCGGCATATACCAGAATTCCTTTATATTCATCCTTTTCATCTTTTCTGATTTTATCTTCTTCAAATGTTATGCATCCTGATGGTCCCTTATTCACACACATTCTGCATGATTTACAGGCAGCTGTAATATCAAGTTTATTCCCATCATATGCGATCGCATTAAAAGGACACAGATTTACCAGTATTTCCGCTTTTTCTTTATCAATTAATTCCTGATGTACTATAAGTCCCATACTGCCCCCTAAACAAACTTTCTTTCCTTTAAAAGCTCATACATCTGTAAAGAAAGATCTCCAGAATCAATAACCATTCTTTCACTTTCCTTATCCGGTTCAAAGATCTTTTCAACCTGCGTAGCTGAACCCTTTAAACCGTAATGATATTCATCCTTATCTTCTACATCATTAAAAGTGATAATCTTTATCTTATCCTTGCAGTCACCATATTCTTTCTTTCTTTTGAATGAAGGCAGTCTTGGCGTATTGATATCTCCATCAGCACATATAAGACAAGGCATTTTCAAGGTTGCCGTAATTATCTTTTCATCCATATTAGAGACAAACTTAACCCTGTCTTCAACAATCTCAAGTTCCTTCACATATGCCATATGCGGAATCGAAAGATGTTCAGCCAGTTCACTTCCAACCTGAGCCGTATCGCCATCAGTCGTCTGTTTGCCGGTAATAATAAGATCGTAATCTCCAGCCGCTTTAATTCCTGAACATAAAGTATATGAAGTGGCCAAAACATCAGCTCCACCAAACTTCCGATCTGATATGAGTATTCCTTCATCAGCACCCATATAGATGGCTTCTCTTATTACTTCAAGAGCACTGGGAGGTCCCATGGAGACAACCTTTAAGGTTCCTCCGTATTTTTCCTTAAGACCAAATGCCAGTTCAAGCGCATTAAGGTCGTAGGGGTTCATCTTGGCTGAAGCACCATCACGGATCAGAGTTCCCGTATCCGGATCAACATTGACATGCGTTGAACCCGGTACCTGTTTTATACAGACAATTATATTCATTGACTACCTCCTGTTAGCGCTTACATTATCTTCTTTAATTATGAAATAAATATCTTAAGGGTTCAATGTAGTTATTGTTTTCACAACACTCTATATCTTCGGTAAAACCTCAGGGTTCTCTCTCAGACTTGTCAATCTGACTCTTTACTGCATCAAACAGCTGCTCATAGCCTTAAGTCTGATGTATCCTGCCATCTGAAAAAAAGACTGTCCGCAAAACTTTTTCATTCTGCGTTAACAGTCCTTTTTATTTTCGGTTTAATTCGCGATATACAAATTCTTCGTATTCGACTTCCTTATCGATATTCCAGTCATTCAGATCAAAGTTATCAAACTTTGTATCAGTTTCATATTCATTTCTGATAAAGGATACATACGCTTTAGAGGCGTATTCATATGACTGTCGGTATATTGAAGCACCTCCACAGACGATATATTCTTTTTCATCATCCTGATGTTCCTTTAAGAAAGAAATAAGATCCCCTATTACTTCAACACCTTCAGGATGATATTCAGGGTCATTGCATACCACCATAATAGTCCTGTCTACCAGTTTTCTTGGAAGACCTTCATAGGTAGTCTGACCCATCAGAATTGTCTTATAGATGGTATTGGATTTAAACAGTTTCAGTTCTTCCTTGATGTGCCATGGTAAAGAACCCTTTATGCCTATTCCCTTGTTGGGATCAAACGCAACGGAAAAACTGATCATTATACAGACACCTTTCCCTTGATCGCAGGCCAAGGATCATAATCAAGAACCTTTATATCATCAATCGTAAAACCAAAGATATCTTTAACCTCCGGATTTAACCACAGCTTAGGCAAAGGTTTTGGCTCTCTTGATAGCTGTTCATTGACCTGATCAAGATGATCAAGATAGATATGGGCATCGCCAAAGGTATGAATAAATTCATAAGGTTCATATCCGCATACCTGAGCTACCATACATAAAAGTAAGGCATAGGATGCGATATTAAATGGTACACCTAAGAAAAGATCGGCACTTCTCTGATAAAGCTGTAAAGAAAGTTTCTTCTTATCAGAACTTACATAGAACTGGAAGAACGCATGACATGGAGGTAAAGCCATATCTTCTACTTCACCCGGATTATATGCCACAACAAGATGTCTTCTCGAGAAAGGATTGTTCTTGAGATTATCGATGAGTTGGCTGATCTGATCAACTCCTCCGAAATTACGCCACTGTTTGCCATATACAGGTCCAAGATCTCCCCATTTATCCGCAAATGCTTCATCATCACAGATCTTCTGTATGAATTCTTCCATGGTTTCACCCTTGTATTCATCAGATTTAGAATACTTGGCATATGGCCAGTCATTCCATATCTTTACATTCTTTAATGCCAATGGACGGATATTGGTTTCTCCTCTTAAAAACCATAACAGTTCTTCAAAGATACCACGGTAGAAAGTCTTCTTGGTCGTTAATAAAGGGAAACCTTCTTCAAGGTTTACTCTCATCTGATATCCGAACTTGGATATTGTGCCTGTACCGGTACGGTCTTGCCTCTTTTCACCGTTTTCCAATACCCATCTGCATAAATCAAGATACTGTTTCATATTATTACCCCATTAATCTAGAATGTATTTCTTTTCTGATATCTGTAATATCATTATCTCTTGAAGGATGTATTCTGTTTGTAAGAATGATTACACCCTCTTTTCTTTCAAAATCAATCAGAATGGATGTACCGGAAAAACCGGTATGCCATAAGGAATTATTCGAACATACACCATATACCGGTGTAGAAGGATCATTATAGAACCATCCTATAGTCCTGCTTAGATTAAGACCTTCAGTATAGGAACGTTTAAGTAAAGACACTGTTGATTTTCTTAATACCGGATATCCGTCATTCAGCATCATTCTGACAAACCTGCTTAAGTCTTCAGTTGTAGAGAATAATCCCGCATTACCGCTTAATCCGTTAAGTTTATAGGCTTTGCCATCATGTACAATACCCTGAATAACGCCTCTTTCTTCAGTTACTTCAGAAGCTGCACATCTGTCTTTTAATCCCTTTATCATCGGATTATAGACACTGTCATTCATACCTAAAGGTTCAAATATTGTTTCAGCTGCATAGTCTTCAATATTACCTTTATACTTCTCTATAATCTTTCCTAAGATAATAAATCCGAAATCCGAATATTCAACCTTTGTACCTGTTTCATAGACTAAAGGCTGATTTAAAGTGAACTGCCACATTTCCCTTCGGCTTTTAGCCAGCTTATAGTTTTTATCATCCGCAGGTAAACCAGAACAGTGAATCAGCAGATCAAGTACTGTCACATTATCATATCTGAATTCCGGAATGATATCTTTTACTGCAGTATCAAGTTTGAAATAATCTTCTTCAAGAAGTTTAAGAATAAGGGTTGTCGTAACCACAACCTTGGTACAGCTTGCCATATCATAAAGGACATCCTTGCCTGCAGGAATAATATTGTCCAGATATTCCTTATAGCCGTTATATCCTGCCGCATAATAAAAGTTCCTATCACCCTTGATATGAGCTACCGCAATACCGGGTACTCTTTTTTCTTCTACGATTTTTTTAAGATAATCATTAAACATTTAAATTTCCCCTTTCTTTAAACTTATAGCCAGTACCTGAATATCACTCGGATTGATACCGGATATTCTTGATGCCTGTCCTAATGAAGACGGTTTTATCTTATTGAGTTTCTGTCTGGCCTCAAGTGCCAGATTTTCAACTTTATTATAATCAGTATCTTCCCTTAATTTAATATTATCCATCTTCAGCATTCTTTCAGCTTCTCTTCTCGCCTTATCGATATAGCCTTCGTACTTTACTTCAATCTCTACCTGATCAGTAATCTTTCTGTCATATTCAACACCCATACAATCATATATCGCTGAAAGTTTAACCTTAGGTCTTTTTAAAAGCTCATAGGCATTATATGACATATCTTCTTTAGGATAACCTAAAGTTTCTAGATATTCATTGATACCGGTAGTCTTATCAACTCTAGTCTCCTTAAGACTGTTTTTAATATCTTCTATCTTACTCAGTTTATTGAGAAATCCCTGATATCTTTCTTCACTGATAAGCTTATTTTCATAACCGTATTTCAGCAGTCTCTCATCAGCGTTGTCATGTCTTAAAAGTAAACGGTATTCAGCACGTGAGGTCAGTAAACGGTAGGGTTCATTTGTCCCTTTGGTCACCAGATCATCAATCATTACCCCGATATATGATTCATCTCTTTTTAGAATAAAAGGTTCTTCATTATCAAGTTTTCTTCTGGCATTTATACCTGCCATAAGTCCTAAACCTGCCGCCTCTTCATATCCTGAAGTCCCTAGGATCTGTCCTGATATAAAGAGATTTTCCACATCCTTTAATTCAAGATTGGCCTTTACCTGTAAAGGATCAACCGCATCATATTCAATCGCATAGGCATATTTTTTGATTACCGCATTTTCTAGACCAATGAGTGAGTGTAACATCTTTTCCTGCACATCCCTTGGCATAGAGGTCGAAAAACCCTGAACATATGTTGTATCTAAAGATAAGGATTCAGGTTCTAAGAAAAGCTGATGTCTTTCCTTATCCGCAAATCTTACAACCTTGTCTTCAATTGATGGACAGTATCTTGGACCTACACCCTTTACCACTCCTGAATACATTGAAGACTTATTGAGATTTTCTCTTATGATCTTTAAAGTATCTTCAGTTGTATAAGTCAGATAACAAGGTACCTGTTTTTCAAACGGTAAGACTTCATCTTCTTTAGTCTCATTGGAAAAAGTAATAAACTCATCTGTACCAGGTTCATATTTCGTCTTTGAAAAATCAATGGTATCTGTATATACGCGCGGTGGCGTACCGGTCTTTAAACGGAAGAGTCTTATACCAAGTTTTCTTAATGATTCACTAAGATTCCTGGTCGTCGCATCACCATCAGGACCCTCAGATTTTGTCTCAGCCGATATCATAATGGTTGAATCCATATAGGTACCGGTTGTAAGAATACAGGCTTTAGCCTCTATGATTCCACTGTTTAATAATCTTACACTTTCAAATTTCTTAGAAGGCGCAATTACTTCTTCAACGATATCTTCAATGACTGTAAGGTTTTCTGTATTAAGACAGATATCCTTCATCATCTTTGAATAAGCCAGTTTATCCGACTGTACTCTCATACTCCAGACACCCGGTCCTTTTGTGGTATTCAGCATCTTGAACTGCAGGGCTGTCTTATCGGCAACTTTAGGCATCACGCCGCCTAAGGCATCTATTTCTCTTACAACTATCCCTTTAGCCGGTCCACCGACTGAAGGATTGCAGGGCATCTTGGCAATATGATCAAGCTTAATGGTCACAAGAACGGTCTTTTTACCGGCATGAGCCAAAGATAAAGCTGCTTCTACTCCCGCATGACCTGCCCCGACAACGACGCAGTCATACATGAAAGACACCTCTTAAACGCTTATGAACCTCTATCATATCTTTATAATGTTTCATGATCTCATCATATATCTCATATTCAAGATCTTCATATACTTCCATCAGTGCTTCATACATAGGAAACAGCAGCAGATCCTGAGACAGGATAAAAAGACCCTTGGTCGCATCCTTGGCCATGGAGTAGTCTTCTTCTATGAGCATATTCTCAAGCTCCATAAAAAACTCATCAGAAAGATAAGCGTTTACGGTTTCTTCATATTCATCGATATTGGGGAAATGAGCCAGAATATCCTCATAGTTCAGCCCCACACTTTCATATTTCTTCTTCATATTTATCTATGTTATTTTATCATTCTTATCATTTCAATAACATCGTTATCCAAAAATAAACAATATATAAATTAGCACTCTATTAATACTATGGTATGTTGAATCATGCTTTTTTAAAAAATATAATAAATCTATGTTAAAAATAGAAAATATTACCAAGACCTATAAGACGGGTGATCTTGTACAGAATGCCTTGAACGGTGTAAGTCTCAATCTAAGAGACAACGAGTTTGTGGCAATATTAGGACCTTCAGGTTCGGGAAAGACGACCCTTTTAAACATCATCGGAGGTCTAGACAGATACGATACAGGAGATCTTATCATCAATAATGTCTCCACAAAAAACTATAAAGACAGAGACTGGGATTCATACAGAAACCATACAATCGGTTTTATCTTTCAGTCCTACAATCTGATACCCCATCAGACTGTACTATCAAATGTCGAACTCGCCTTAACGATATCCGGCATATCCAAAAAAGAAAGAACGAAAAGAGCTTTGGATGCCTTAGAAGAAGTAGGCTTAAAGGAACAGGCTCATAAAAAACCAAACCAGATGTCCGGCGGTCAGATGCAAAGAGTCGCCATCGCAAGAGCTTTAGTCAATAATCCTGATATCCTTTTAGCGGATGAACCTACAGGAGCTCTTGATACCAAAACTTCCATTCAGGTCATGGAACTTTTAAAGAAGGTCGCAAAGGACCGACTGGTAGTCATGGTTACCCATAATCCTGAACTCGCTGAACAGTACGCAAACCGTATAGTAAGACTTCAGGACGGCAATATCATCTCTGATTCAAATCCCTTTAATGATCCTGAAAATGAGATTGTTGAAGTCGAAGAAAGAAATCTCGGTAAAGCGAGAATGGGCTTTTTCACAGCCCTGTCCCTTTCTTTCAATAATCTTATGACCAAAAAAGGAAGAACCATCCTGACCGGTTTTGCGGGTTCTATCGGTATTATCGGTATTGCGCTCATCTTAGCCCTGTCTACCGGTTTCCAGAATTATATTGATCAGATTCAGGAAGACACAATGACTTCCTATCCTTTAACGATTCAATCAGAAACCGCAAATGTCTTTGGGGCTATGCTGTCGGCAAGAGTTGAGGATGATGGAACAGTTAGCGATAAAGATGTAAAGGAACAGATGATGATCTCATCAATGTTCAACTCTATCGGTTCAAATGATCTGAAAAGTTTCAAAGTATGGCTGGAAGATAATGAAGATCAGTTTACGGATGAAGTAAAAAAGATTAGCTATTCATATTCAGTATCACCAAGAATCTATACAAGAGATGTCACAGGATCTATCGTTCAGCTTAATCCCAATACTTTAATGTCATCATTATATTCAGATTCCGCTGCGAGTCTTTTTACTTCGGTTTCTACTTCTTCATCAATGGGAACCTTCTCCGAATATGAAACCGAAAAGGTAAAAGAAGAAACAACTCTATTATCGGGAAGATATCCCGAAAATGATCATGAAGTAATACTGGTACTGTCCCAGGAAGACAAGATCTCTGATCTTCTGGTATATTCCTTGGGTTTAAGAGACAACAGTGAACTAAAGAAACAGATCAATGATGTCATGACCGGCAATGAAACAACAATCCACAATACCCCGATGAACTTCACCTATGAAGAACTTATGGATGTTGAACTAAAACTCGTCGATGTCTCAACCCTATACAGATACAACAGTGACTATCAGACCTATGAAGACATGTCTACTGATGAAGCGTACATGGAAGATATCTACACTAACGCTGAAGATCTCATCATTACAGGTGTTGCGGTTGCAAATTCTGATTCTTCAATGGGTGGAGTCATCTATTCGCCAGAACTCATCGACTACGTCATTTCTAAGGCAAGAACCTCAGCTCTTGTTCAGAAACAGCTGAACAATAAGGATGTCGATGTCTTTTCCAATACCCGCTTTGATGAAGAAAAAAGCAGTTCCGGTATCGACTTCAACGATATGGTAAGTATCGATCAGGATGCCCTTTCCAATGCCTTCCAGATCAATATCGATATGGACTCCATCAGTATGGACTCTATCGATCAGACCCAGATGACAAATATCATTATGAATCAGGCTCAAAGTACTGCCCAGCAGGTAACAAGCGGACCAAATGTCACACAGTTAAGCGCCCTTTTTACCGGTGCCAACAGCGCCATCGTTTCCGCCAATGTAACACAGTTTGATATGACACATCTGAATGATACATATGATACTCTTATTTTTACCGCTGATGATGTCACGGCTGCTTCTAACGCCATTACCAAAGATACCTATAAACAGTCACTAAATGCGATTATCTCGACGATGTCTCCAGATAGTGCGGGGATGTTACAGATGTTAAGTGATACCGATTATACAAACCTTGCGGATGCGGTAAAGATAATGTTTGAAGATTATTATACGCAGATATTAAATGATACCGATTATGATCAGAACACAAATTCCATAGCCTACTCTATGGATCAGACTACCAATACATCGACATACGGTACAAGTCTTACATCCCAGAGTCTTAACGCCTCATTACTGAGTAATCAGGATGCCCTGGCAAAAACCACTACTACCGTAAACAGCGTCGTCAACAACTATACAACCTATATCATCGCTGCCGGTATCGGCCAGGCTACAAGTCAGGTAACTGCCCCGATGATGGAGACAATGACAGCCTTATCTGATGCCTTCTCTGGCGATATCATTACGGTTGATACTGACGCTTTTGCGACAGCCTTCAACTTTGATATGGATCAGGATGAACTGCAGCGACTCATCTCTTCTACGATGTCTGATTCTTCAGCTTCATATTCCAATAACCTTATCAATCTCGGTTATCAGGATAAAAATGAACCCACAAGTATCTCCATCTATTTCAAAGATTTTGCGGGCAAGACCAGCTTCTTAGAAAGAATAGATGACTATAACAGCAGTGTCGATGAGGAAACAAAAATCTCTTATACCGATATTACCGGTTTACTGATGTCATCGGTAGAAACCATCATCAATTCGGTAACCTATGTCCTCATTGCCTTTGTCTCTATTTCTTTAGTCGTATCTTCCATTATGATTGCGGTTATTACCCTGATATCCGTTATGGAAAGAACCAAAGAAATAGGTATCTTACGTGCGATGGGTGCCTCAAAGAGTAATGTCTCATCAATATTCAACGCTGAAACATTTATTATCGGCTTATTATCCGGTTCCATGGGAATCGGCGTAACCTATGCCCTGATACCATTAATCAACAATATCATTCATAATCTCACCGGTAATAACGATATCAACGCTACATTAAATATTACTCCGGCTCTTATTCTTGTAGGCATATCGGTAATGCTGACGATGCTCTCAGGTCTTATACCTTCAAGAAAAGCCGCCAAACAGGATCCGGTAATAGCCCTGAGATCTGAATAATCACAAAGCCTGGAAACAGGCTTTTAGAATATTTAATATATTAAATGATATATGGAGTAAAATATTAGATATGCGTACAGGAAAAGAAAGACTTGGAGAAGCGATGCTGCTGATATGTGCCATGATCTGGGGTGGTGCTTTTATAGCCCAGTCTGCCGGCATGGACTATATCAGACCTTTTACCTACAGCGCCTGCCGTTTCTATGTGGGCTGTCTCTCCATACTTCCGTTACTGCTTATAAGTTCAAGAAAAGACTCAGATGAAGTTAAAAAGAAATCCATCATCGGTGGTATCGTGTGTGGTATATTCCTTTTTCTTGGTAACAGTTTCCAGCAGTACGGCTTAACCATGACTTCTCCTGGTAAAGCGGGTTTTATAAGTGCCTTATATCTTGTTTTTGTACCACTCATGACTGCCATTATCTTCCATAAGAAAATAGAGAAACATGTCATCCTTGCCATATTAATCGCCGTTACCGGTTTCTATTTCTTATGTATAAAGGGTGATTTCAGTATACAGATGGGTGATCTGATGGTTTTGGGCTGTGCCTTCTGTTTTACATTCCAGATAATGGGAGTTGATTATTTTGCCAGATTTGATATTGATGTCGTGATGCTCTCATTCTTTCAGTTTCTGACAACCGCCATCATTTCAACAGTCTTCATGTTTATCTTTGATGATATAAATATCGCTGATATTATTGATGCGAAATGGACCATATTATATGCCGGAGTCTTATCAAGCGGCGTTGCCTATACCTTCCAGGTATATGGTCAAAGAGTAGTCGATTCAACTGTCGCATCTTTACTCATGTCTTTGGAATCAGTATTCTCTGTATTATTTGAATGGCTGATCTTACATACATCTATGAGTCCGGTTGAACTGTTTGGCTGTCTATTGGTATTTATTGCGGTAATTATCGTTCAGCTGCCTTCAAAAAAGGAGGAATTAAATGTCTGAAACAAATAAGGGAAGAATACTGATGCTGATGGCCGCCATATGCTGGGGACTGGCTGGAGTATGTGTCAAATCCATAGAATGGTCTACTCTGTCTATTATGGCCGCAAGATGTTTTATCGGTATCTTCTTATTCGCCTATCTTCGTAAATCATTCAAGGTATCTTTCAACAAAATGACACTGATGGGTGCTTTGTTTATGAGTGTAACGGGAGTTCTTTATATGGCGGCTATCAAACTTACCACCGCCGCTACCGCTATCGTTTTACAGTACATAGCTCCTATTCTGGTATTCCTGTTTGCGGTTATCTTTCAGCACCGCAAGATAAGACCGGTGGAAATATGTATAGTCTTTATGGTTTTCTTTGGCTGTGTCCTGTCTTTTGCGGGAGATCTTGATCCTACAAAGACATTAGGAAATATTCTTGCGATATTATCGGGTATTACCTTTGCTGGTCAGCTCATCTGTTTTGCGGATAAGGACTGCAACTCCTATGATGGTATGTATCTTGCCAATCTTATCAGCTGTATTTTCTGTATTCCGTTTATGTTTGTTGACAAAAATCTGATATTTGATTTTCATAATATTGTATGGGTTCTTATTCTGGGGGTATTCCAGTATGGACTCGCCAACATTCTTTATTCAACAGGATGCCAGAAGATCGATAAGGTTGAAGGATCTCTTATACTGATGATAGAACCGGTTTTCAATCCGATTCCGGTCTTACTTATAAACGGTGAAAAGATGTCATTACTGGCCTTTATCGGCTTTGTGATTGTCATTATCGGGGTAATTTTAAATATCCTTGTATCCAATAAACAGGAGGAAAACAATGCGTAAAGATTTAGGAGCCAAAACATATTTCATGCCTTTACCGGTAGCCATTATCGGAACATATGATGAAAACGGTATTCCCAATGCGATGAACGCAGCCTGGGCAGGAATCTACGACTTCAATCAGGTCTTTGTTTCTTTATCAGAACACAAGACTACGGAAAACTTTATGAAGACAGGTGCTTTCACATTATCCTTTGCCACAAAGAAGACCGTAATCGAAAGTGACTACTTCGGTATTGTTTCCGGAAGTAAAGAAAACAAGATTGAAAAAGCTCACTTCCATTCATATAAATCAGATAAGGTAAATGCCCCTTTATTTGAAGAATATCCATTGACTCTGGAATGTGAAGTAGAAAGTTTTATCGAAGGAAATCTCATCGGCAATATCATCAATGTCTCTGTCGATGAAGAATATCTTAAAGATGATGGCTCAATCGATATTGATGCCATGGAAATAATAACATTCGATAGTGTATCCAATACCTATAGAGTATTGGGTGAAACTGTCGGACATGCGTTCAAGGATGGTAAAAAAATATAATGGAAACAATACTTAATCTCTATAAGAAATATAAAGAAGTAGTAGACTATATCTTCTTCGGTTTTCTGACAACCGTCTTTTCATTGGCTTTTTATCTGCTGTTCACAAGAATTCTTGGATTTACTCCAGCTGCAGCAAATATTGCCAAATGGGTATCAGGTGTTCTCTTTGCGTTTGTTGTAAATAAATTATTTGTATTTAATTCAAAGTCTACTGAACTCAAAACTGTCTTCAGAGAATTCACGACATTTGTCGGAGGAAGAGTATTATCAGGTGTCATTGATGAACTGATAGTAATCATCGGCTGCAATGTCCTTGGTATAAACGACCTTATCGTCCAGCTCTTTGACTTTGTCTTTGTCATCGTAGCCAAC
>JAUNIH010000088.1 GCA_030523555.1 Erysipelotrichaceae bacterium | reverse complement strand
GCATAATTATTCCCCATCCCTGGTTTTCCTGTCCAGGAATGGGGGTACATATTAATCCTTTAGGAAGTTCCTTCTTTATACCTTTAATGACTTCATCAGATATCTGTTTAACCAGTTCATCGTTATTATCTTCTTTTACTTCGTTAAGATTGTTTTCATCCATGGCTTTTTACCTCTATCTATAATTATCTCATATCCTAGATATCCATCACCAGTTCCACTGTACGGTGTATGTCATAACCTATTACATTACCCGTTTCCTTAAAGCCCTGGTTATTCCAGAAACGTAAAGCTTCTTCATTTTCTTCCCTTACTTCAAGATGGACTTTCTTATATCCGTTACCCATCAAAGAAGCACGGATATCCGCGAATAACTGCGAACCTATACCCCGATTCTGCAGATTCGCATCAACAGTAAACCAGTTGATATAGACTTCCTTTTCACTTGGATAGCCTACAATCATATCCAGTAAGGCCACCAGTTCGTCGTTACTGTCATAGAAACCACTGAAACATTTCTGTTTCTTGTCTACTCCTTCAGGTAATGTCGTAATCATTCTCGTCAGCGTTTTTGTCGAAGGTTTGACATTATTGGACTTATAGTATTTACGGTTTTCACGATACATATTAAAGACATCATAAAGATCATCTTCATCAATCTTTCTTACTTCATATTCTGTCGAAAGATTCGATATATCATAGATACTTTCATTTGAGTTTTCATAATCGATAGCGGTTCTAAACTGTGTCTCATAAAGATTATGATATACGCCATTTAAGGCCAGCAGTTCTTCGTGTGTACCCTGTTCCTTTATAACTCCATCAGATACCACCAGAATCTGATCAGCCTTTAAAATAGTGGACAAACGATGCGCTATGACAAGGCTCGTCTTATCACCCATCATCACTTCAAGAGCTTCCTGAATGGCATTTTCACTTATGGAATCAAGTGCTGAAGTAGCTTCATCAAGAATCAGGATATTCGGATTCTTCAGTATTACCCTGGCAATAGAAATACGCTGTTTTTCACCACCTGAAAGTTTTAGTCCTCTGTTACCTACTTCCGTATCATAGCCTTTAGGCTGTTTAATGATGAAATCATGAATGGAAGCTTTTTTACACGCATCAATGATTTCTTCCATACTCGCATCTTCCTTGGCATATCTGAGATTTTCTAAAACCGTTCCATTAAAAAGATATGTATCCTGAGTTACAACACCAATCTGACTTCGAAGATATTTAAGATCCATATCTTTTACATCTACCCCATCAATAGTGACCTTACCAGATATCACATCATATAATCTAGGAATCATATTGATGATAGTTGATTTACCAGATCCCGAAGGTCCAACTATCGCATACATCTTTCCACCCGGTACTGTAAAGTTCACATCGGTCAGTAAAGGTTTATCTTCAGAGTAATAAAACTCAACATGTTCATAAACGATATCCTTATGATCAAGATCAGGCTTTAATCCATTCTCAGGTGATTTGATGGTCTCTTCTCTATCCAGATAATCAAAGATTCGTGTAAACAAAGCCAATGATCTGGTGAATTCAACATTGAGATCCAGTAAAGATTCTACCGGTCTGTACAGTCTGTTTATTAAGGCAACCGTGGCGGTAATTGTACCGACACTGATATTTGAATCAAGAACTTTAATCAGAATATAGCCACCCGCCAGATATATCAGTAAAGGTCCAAGTTCGGTAAACATACCCATAACCATCTTTAACCATTTCCCTGAACGTGATTCTTTTAATGCGAGCTGCGTTACTTCTTCATTGACCTTCACAAAGTTCTCATACTCTTTTTCTTCTCTAGTGAAGAGTTTTGTTAAAAGAGATCCACTGACACTTAAAGTCTCATTTATCAGCTGGTTCATCTCATCATTTTTATCCTGAGATTCCGCCAATAGTCTGAATCTTGTATCACCGACTAATCTTGAAGGAATTACCAGTAACGGTATAACCAGTATTCCTACAACCGCTAGTTTTGGACTCATCGTAAATAAGGCAACAAGAGTCGTAACTAAAGTAGACACATTTCTTACAACACTAGTTAAAGATCCACTGATAACGGTATTTACACCACTTATATCCGTATTCATACGGGTGATGATATCACCCTGTCTTTCACTGGTAAAAAACGCATGCGGCATATGCTGAAGATGATCATACATTTCGTTTTTCATATCAAAGATGATTCTCTGGGAAATATATGAATTGATATAGCTTTCAAGTATACCTATAAGTTCACTTAAAAAGACTGCCAGAAAACCCGCAATACATAAGTAAATGAGATTACGCATATCTTTATTGACCAATGCTTCATCCACAATCTTACCGGTAATAATAGATGGTAATAAACCGATAGCCGCTGAAACAATAATGGTCAGAAAGACCAGTATAAACTGCAGGGTATAAGGTTTAAGATAGCTTAAAATTCTAAAGATGAGCTCTTTAGATACCTTAGGCATATTCTTTTTTTCTTCTTCTGTCAGATGACCTCTAGGTCCCGCTAACCTGTTAGGTGGCATATTTCCCCCTTAATCCCTTTTAAAAAGACGTATATTTATTTTTTCTTTATATTTTTCCATTCTTTCCTTCAGATCATGATCAATCCTGAACGGATTGAAGAAATGATACTGCTGCTGGGCTTCTTCAACTTCCTTACGGAATTCTTTCTTGAAATCTTCAAAGATAATGACGATTTCATTATCCTTGGCAAACTTCTTGAGTTTTGTGACAATCTCTGCTGAATGACATACATCTACCACAAATATTCCATAGAATACTCCCAAGAAAAAATACAGTAATACATTTCCATGATAGATACCTACAATCTCCAGTACCTTTTCATGAAGAAACTCATAGTATCCTATACCAAGTATCATCCAGAAGAAGGAGAATAAAGGACATATAAGTCCCATGAAATTACCCCACATATTTGAATAATCCCATAATTTCAAATTAAAAAACTTCAGCATTATCACACCTGCCACAAGTTCTACGAGCGTCATAGCTAACGCAATACCCAGAAACAGTAATAACTTATTCTTTATAAACTGCGTCAGAAAATAAAGAACCGTTAAACCAAAACCATATATAGGTAACCATGGTCCTCTGCAGAAACCCGGATTTTCCCACTTGTGTTCAGGATTATCCTCTGAAAACCATTTACGGAAAAAGAACTCCAGTATCCATCCGCCAATACATCCGATACAGAAGACGACCACAACTTCCAGAAACATATCTTCTCTCATATAAATTCTTCCTTTTAACTACTAATATATATTTTAAATTAAAAG
>JAUNIH010000030.1 GCA_030523555.1 Erysipelotrichaceae bacterium | reverse complement strand
ATTGGTGAATCAAGCACGTTGCCGGTTAAAACCTTCACATATGTGGAGGTTTTTTTATTATTATGAGGGGGTATAATTGTCTTATGGTTACAAGAAATGAATCAGAAACGATAGAGCTGGGATACCGTCTTGGATTATTACTTAAAAAAGGTGATTTTGTGGCGCTCAATGGCGATCTGGCGGGTGGCAAGACAACCTTTACCAAAGGTATCGGTAAAGCCCTTAATGTAAAATCAATCGTCAATTCTCCTACATTCACGATTCTCAAGATACATGAAGGTGATATGCCTTTATATCATATCGATGCCTACAGGCTTGAAGGAAATGAATATGATCTAGGTATCAGTGAATATGAGGATGAAGGTGTGACAGTTGTTGAATGGCCTGAATACTATCAGGATTTTATGCCTGAAGAATACATAAATGTGAATTTTGAATATATTGATGATGAAACAAGAAATATTACCATTGAAGCTCATGGTGATAAATATCTTGATGTGATAAAGGAGATAGAATGCTGACACTGTGTATAGATACTGCCTATAAATATCTGGTACTGGCACTGATTGAAGATGACCATATTATTTCTTCATATTGCGAGCCATGTCTTAAAAGACAGTCAGAAGAGGTTTTTGTGCGTATGGAAGAATTATTCAGAAATTCTGGCAAAGAAAGAAAAGATATTGATTCCATCTGTATTACCAAAGGTCCTGGTTCATATACCGGTGTAAGAATTGCGATGTCTATCGCCAAAGTAATCGGTGAAGTTTTACCATGCGATGTCTATACCATTTCAACCTTAAGACTATACGCATCCAATAATGAAAAGACGATGGTTCTGATGGACGCCAGAGCCAAAAGGGCCTATGTCGGTGTATATGATAAAGAAGAATGTCTTCTTGAAGATACGACGATGTATCTGGATGAGATAGATATTAAAGATTACAGTCTTGTGGGCGATGCCTCATTATTTGATAAGGAAGACAGTTATCCAAACCTGGCTGAAGCTTTTCTGATGACTAAAGGTAGCTGGGAAAAGGTTGAAAACATTGCCTATCTGACACCTGAATATCTGAAAGAAAGTGAGAAATATTAATTATGATAATTGAACATATGAGTATTGAAGATCTTAAACAGGTAGCAGATATTGAAATGGAAGCTTTTCCTTATGACACCTGGAAAGAAAACAACTTCAAAGATGAACTTAACAATACCGAACTGGCAGAAATGTTTGTGCTGAAAGACAAAGGTGAAGTAATAGGTTATTCCGGCATCTGGTATATGTTTGAAAACTGTGATATCACAACCATCGCAATAAAAAAAGAATACCGTGGTAACGGCTATGGCAAAAAACTTCTCAAAAGGATGATGAACAGTGCTTGTGAACACGAATGTGAGTTTATGCATCTTGAAGTAAAGGTCGATAATGAAGCTGCCATAAAGATGTACAGAGATTTCGGTTTTGAGGTTGTCAGAACCAGAAAAAGATACTATACAGATGGTACTGATGCCTATGATATGATCGCCAATGTCATTCCTTATGAGGAAGAAATAGAAGAAGAAAAAAAGAAGATTGTACTGGCAATTGAATCAAGTTGTGATGAAACAGCCTGTGCCATTATCGATGAAGACAGAAATGTCTTAAGTTCGATTGTCACAAGTCAGATTGATGTACATTCTAGATTCGGTGGAGTTATTCCTGAAGTTGCATCAAGAATGCATGTGGAACAGATCTCTACCATTGTAAATGAAGCCATAAAAGAGGCTGATATCAGTGTGGATGATGTTGATGCGATAGCCTATACTGTAGGACCTGGTTTGATCGGTTCCTTACACGTTGGGGCAACCGCCGCAAAGACACTTGCGTTTTTCTATAATAAACCTTTAATCGGTGTTCACCATCTGAAGGGGCATATCTTTATCAATGAAATGATCAAAGAAATTGAATATCCTTTAATGGCACTAGTAGTATCAGGTGGACATACGGAACTTGTCTATATTGAAAATGATGATTCGTTTAAGATAATCGGTACAACCCTTGATGATGCAGTAGGTGAAGCTTATGACAAGGTGGCGAGAGTTATGCATGAAGCCTATCCTGGTGGTCCGGTAATTGACAGACTGGCTAAAGAAGGTAAGGAACATTATCAGCTTCCTACACCTAAAGTAGACGGCTATAACTTCTCATTCTCCGGTTTAAAGAATGCCGTATCTCAGCTTGTCAAAAAGGAAGAAAAACTGGGTAATGAAATCAATAAGAATGACCTTGCGTATGCCTTCCAGGAAACGGCTTTAAATACTCTTGTGAAAAAGACAAAACTCGCATGTGAAGAATATCCGTGCAAGAGTGTCGTCATTGCCGGAGGAGTAGCTGCCAATTCAAGATTAAGAGAATTAATGGAAGAAAACTTCTCTGATAAGGATCTTATTCTTCCACCATTAAAGTACTGTACAGATAACGCTTTAATGATTGCGTGTGCGGCTCTGCATTATATGAAACATGATAAATACATTGACCTGTCCACATCAAGTAAACCGTCAATGTCTATTGAAGAAGACTAAAATGAAGTTCATAGCGAACTTCATTTTTATAATGTCATTAATATATATCCGATTACTACGCCGACCGCCATTGAACAGATATGTCCCTTGGAGTCAATGCCCGGCATAAATGATATCAGTATGAGCGGTATCATGGAAGGTATGATACTCTGAAAACCGCTGAAACCATAGAGTCTTAATATCACCATAAAGTAAACGCCAATCAGTCCGAAGATGGCACCAGATGCGCCAACCGAAGCTGTATAGTCATCATGACTCGCGTGTCTTAGTAGCAGGGCAAATACCTGTCCTAAAATCATTGTCACAAAATAGATAACCAGAAACATTACTGTTCCAAACATGAACACTATCGCGTTTCCGATACTGTATAAGGAGTACATATTGCAGATAAGATGCATTATGCTGCTATGGGCAAAACCGCTTTTGATCAGTCTTGAATAGTCTTTTCTGACAAAGACGTTAAGATATGAACTGTACATATCTTCTACCTGTATCTTATCCGTATACTGCAGAAAATATATTAAACAGTTTATAACTATCAGTATTAATACAGCCAAATTCATAGTTTCTCCTGTCTAAATTATAATTCGATGGGGTTATTTGTTCAATAAATTAGAATATTCACAAATATATTACTTTGACTTATAATTAAAGACATGGTGAAAATATCTAAAGCGACATTAAGAAGATATCCTGTATACCTTAAAGCCTTAAGAAAACTGTCTTCAGAAGGCGTTACAAAGGGTATGTCTTCAGAATTATCCAAATACGTGGATATCAAGTCTACAACTATCAGAAGAGATTTTTCTTTAATCGGACAGCTTGGTAAACAGGGATATGGATATGATGTCAATGAACTGATAGAAATATTCTCTAAGGAACTTGGTGAAAGATTTGAAGAAAAGATAATTCTTATTGGTGTAGGACGTTTAGGTACAGCTATTCTCAATTACAACAACTGGAATCATGTTGCAGGAGAAATAGTATGTGCCTTTGATATACAGGCTGAAAAAAGAAATGCGGAGCCTAAGGTAACTGTTCCGGTATATGATATATCAGAACTTGAAGATAAGATGCCTGAAGGATGTGAGATTGCGATATTGTGTATTCCCGGCAATGCGCAACCGGTAGTAGATGAATTATACAGATTAGGTATTAAGGGTATTGTAAGTTTTACCAGAGAACATTTTACGGTACCGGAAGATATGATCAAATATGATGTTGATGTTGTATCAATTATTCAGGAAATGATATTTGAGGTTAACTCATTAAAGAAATAGAGGTGTTTTTATGGATTTGTATTTTGCGAGAGAATTATATGAAATGGCGATTGACGGATCGCAGATGGAACTTGATCAGCTGGAATATGTAGCTGTTGAAGGATGGATCAGAACCAACAGAGACAATGGTCAGATAGGTTTTATCGAATTAAACGATGGTTCTTACTTCAAGAATATCCAGATTGTCTATGATCCGAGTCTTGAAAACCATGAAGAAGTATCAAAACTCTTAACAGGTTCTTCTATTTATGTCATAGGTAAATTCATTCAGACTCCTGAAAACAAACAGCCTTTTGAAATTCATGCCAGTACGGTAGAAATTGAAGGTAAATCTTTAGAAACCTATCCTTTACAGAAGAAAAGACACAGTTTTGAATTCTTGAGAGAAATACCTCATCTTCGTCCTAGAACCAATACCTTTATGGCTGTATATAGAGTCAGATCAGCTCTGGCTATGGCTATCCATGAGTTCTTCCAGGGACAGGGATTTGTCTATGTACATACACCAATCATTACCGGAAATGACGCCGAAGGAGCTGGTGAAGTATTTACCGTTACCACTAGAGATGATGCGAATTATGAAGAAGATTTCTTCGGCAAACATGCCTCTTTGACTGTATCCGGTCAGCTTCATGTAGAAGCTTTTGCGATGGCTTTCAGAGATGTCTATACCTTTGGTCCGACTTTCAGATCAGAGAACTCCAATACAAAGACGCACGCATCTGAATTCTGGATGATAGAACCGGAAATTGCCTTTGCGGATCTTGAAGATGATATGCAGCTGATTGAAGATATGGTCAAATACTGTATCGATTATGTAAGAAGAGAATGTCCTCAGGAAATCGAATTCTTCAATAATATGATTGATAAATCATTAAAAGAAAGACTCGATCATGTCTATAATTCTACTTTCAGAAGAATGCCTTATACCGAAGCTATTGAAATACTGAAGAATGCGCCAGTCAAGTTTGAAAACAAGGTTGAATGGGGTATTGATCTAAATAAGGAACATGAAGTATATATCACTGATGAAGTGGTAAAAGGACCTGTCTTCCTGACTGATTATCCAAAAGATATCAAAGCTTTCTACATGAGAGCCAATGATGATGGAAAAACTGTAGCCGCATGTGATTTACTTGTACCGCATGTTGGAGAACTCGTCGGAGGTTCGCAGCGTGAAGAAAGACTTGATCTTCTTGAAGCGCGAATGGATGAACTCGGTATGGATAAAGAAGCCTACCAGTGGTATCTCGATTTAAGAAGATACGGTGGCTGCAAGCATGCCGGATTCGGTCTTGGATTTGAAAGAATGGTTATGTATCTGACCGGTATGGAAAATATCAGAGACGTTCTTCCTTATCCTAGAACTCCTAAAAATCTGATTTATTAAAAATGATTGTACAGATTTCAAATGGCACCGTATTTTTCGGTGCCAATGATGTTTTTGAGAATATAGACTTTACCGTAAACGAGAATGAAAGAATCGCTCTGGTAGGTCGTAACGGGAGTGGTAAATCCACTCTTTTAAAGGTTATAGCCGGTGAAGAAGAATTAAGCAGCGGACAGCTGATAAAGGCAAATAAGACAAGTATATCTTTTCTTAAACAGAACGCATTGGCACTATCTGAAAAAACCATTAAGGAAGAATTTGATGAAGTATTTAAAGATATTCTTTTAATTGAAAAAAAGATGGAAGAATTATCGGAAACAATGGTATCTGATCATAATGAAAAACTGATAGAGGAATATACACAACTGGAAGAAGAATACAAATATATGGGTGGTTATACCTATAACTCGGAAATGATGTCAGTTTTGCACGGTTTCGGATTTAGTGATGAAGATTTCTTCAGACCGGTATCATCATTTTCCGGAGGGGAAAAGACCAAGATTGCCTTTGCGAAATTACTGCTGGCAAAACCGGATTTATTAATGCTCGATGAACCGACAAACCATCTTGATTTAAGTACGATAGAATGGCTTGAAGGATATCTTGGTAAGTACAAGAAAGCTCTTATTATCGTATCTCACGATAGAACCTTTCTTGATAAGAGTGTCAATGTCGTATATGAACTGGAATATGGTGGCATTAAAAGGTATCCTGGTAACTACTCAAGTTTTGTTGAACAGAAAAAGAATGATTTTGCCAAACAGGAAGCGGCATACCGCCGGCAGCAGAAAGATATCAGAAGACTTGAAGAACTGATTGAAAAGTTCCGTTATAAAAAAAACAAGGCAGCATTCGCCCAGTCCAAGATTAAATATCTTGAAAGAATGGACAGGATAGATGATCCTAAAAAGGCTGATACAAAGGCTTTCAAAGCCAATTTTACCTGTGCGGTAAAAGGGGGAAGGGATGTACTTACCCTGGATCATTTTAAAGTCGGATATGATAAACCACTGACGGAAGTAACTTTAGAAATCAAAAGAGGCGATAGAATCTGTGTCATGGGTGATAACGGTACAGGTAAATCAACCTTATTAAAAACCATAATCGGAGAAGTGGAACCTTTGGGTGGCTATATGATGTTTGGTCATCAGATAGAAGTGGGGTACTTTGATCAGAATCTGGCCAACTTTCATAACGGCAATACCGTATTGGAAGAACTGTGGAATGATTATCCCAATCTTGATATGTATAAAATCAGATCGGTACTGGGAGCTTTCCTTTTTTCAGCGGATGAAGTATTCAAAGAAGTTGATGTTCTATCAGGCGGCGAAAAGGTGAGACTTTCTTTTGCGAAACTGATGATGAAACAGGCTAACTTTCTGATTCTTGATGAACCGACCAATCATCTTGATATTGTTTCCAAGGAAGCACTGGAAAACGCATTAAAGGATTATGATGGTACAATACTTTTTGTATCGCATGATAGATACTTTATTAAGAAAATTGCCACTTCATGTCTGGTGATTGAAGAAGATAAGGTTACATATTATGATGATGGCTATAAGGAATATATTGATACCAGTAAGAAGAATATACCTTTAGAAGAAGATAAAAAGAATAAAGAAAAAGAAGATATTCCTTTAAAACAGCTGAAGAAAAAACCTAAATACAATATCTCAAAACTGGAAAATGAGATATCTTTAATGGAAGAAAAGCTTGAAGAAAAAAGAGCTTTAAGATTTGAACCTGAATATTATCAGGATATGACTAAAATGGCAATGCTTGATGATGAGATTGATGATATTCATAATCAGATTCATGCCCTGGAAGAAAAATGGGAAGAAGCGATGATGGAAAGTGAGAATGGCTGATGACAACACTGATTTATTATTTTATTAGAATTATTACCAAATTTCATACGTGGTTTCTGAGTCTGAATGACTCAAGCGGATTAATGCTGAGCGATAAGCAGCTTCATTTTCTGGTTATCGGAATGTTGGGATTTGGGATGATGCTGGTGATACAGCCGATATTCAACTGGATTGCCAAAAAGAATGCGGTTGTTCTGATTACGTTTACCTATGTTTTTTCATTTATAGTCTGTCTTTCGTTTGCGATAGAAATAGGACAGGGAATATCAGGGACAGGGGATATGGATTTCCGTGATATCCTTTCGGGTCTTGTGGGATTCTTTGTCTTTGTAGGTATATATTTGGTACTCTATGCGATATACCGCTGGATAAAAAGAGATAAAAAAGAAAAGGAGTTAGAACAGGATGAACATACTGATCAGTAATGATGATGGTATTGAATGTCCAGGTATTCTGGCGCTTGTTGATGAGTTTTCCAAACTTGGTGATATCTATGTTGTAGCTCCGGGTGTACAGCAGAGTGCCAAGTCTCACGCGTTTACTTTCAAGAGCGTGATGAGAGTTGAAGAAAGAACTATTGATAAAGTTAAGAAAGCCTATGCCTTATGGGGTACACCATGTGACTGTGTTCATATCGGACTTGAATTCCTGATTAAAGAAAAGATTGATCTTGTGGTATCAGGCATCAATATCGGTAAAAATGCCGGCAGTGATGTCATCTATTCAGGAACCTGCGGTGCAGCAAGAGAAGGACTCTTAATGGGCGTTCCTTCAATTGCGGTAAGTCTGGATGATTATCAGGCGAAAACCTATGAAGATTTTACATATGTAGCCTATATTGCCGGATGTGTTGCGAAGAAATATCTTGATTCTGATTTCAGTGATGACTATTTCCTTAATCTCAATGTCCCTCATCTTCCAAAGGAAGAAATAAAGGGCATAAGGGTATGTGATAAATACGGATATATTGAATATGCGGAAAACTATTCATTTATTGAGATGGATGGAAAGATGTGTATCGATATAAAAAACGGGGAACAGGAATATCATTTCGATATGAATGACAATGATATTGATGCATCTGCCTGCAAGAACGGATACATAACTCTTACACCACTGATGGCTGACCAGATAAACAGGGAAAGAATCAGTGAAATGAAGTATATTTTTGATGATTTAAAGTATTAAGGTGAACTAAAAGTTCACTTTTTATTTATGAAAAGATTTTCATATTAATGAGAATATTTTTCTTTTTGTGTGAAATTTGTGTGAAGTAAAAATTGCAAATATTTAAACATTTAAATATAATAATTTAGTACACGCATGTCTGCGTGTAAAAAATAGGAGGAAATATGAAAAAACTATTAGTATTATTGCTTGCAATGCTTATGGCTTTATCATTAGCCGCTTGCTCAAACAGTAACACAGAACCTAAGGTTGATCCTGAACCAACTACTGATGATACTGCTTACGATGCAAACGCTGTTGATATTTCAACATTAAAGCTTGCATCAACTACAGAGTATACCTACAACGATAACTCTGAACTTGCTAACATGGACTATGTTACTACTGCATTAGCATCTGACCATGAAATGAACGTTAACTTCGTTGATGGTCTGGTAGAAACTGATTCATTCGGTAAATACGTTGGTTCTCTTGCTGAAAGCTGGGATATCAATGCTGATGCAACAGTATTCACATTCCATTTAAGAAAAGGCGTTAACTGGGTAACTTCTACTGGTGAAGTTTACGATGAAGTTAAGGCTGATGACTTTGTAACAGGTTTAAGACATGCTGCTGAATTCGTTTCAGGTACAGCTTATGTTGCAACTGCTGTTGATGGATTCAGTGATTACATGGCTAACGGTGACTATTCTGATGAAGCCTGGGCTAAAGTTGGTATCAAGGCTTTAGATGATTACACTGTTGAATACACACTGAATGATTCAACCCCTTACTTCTATACTCAGGTTGAATATACTACATTCTACCCAATCAACAAGACTTTCTTAGAGTCTAAGGGTACTGGATGTAAGTTAGGTTCTCCAGATGTAAACGATTGTACTTTCGGTGCCGGTGCTACTCCAGATGCAATCCTTTACAATGGTGCTTACCTGCTGTCTTCGTTCGATGTTCAGTCTTCTACAGTATTAGTTAAGAACGCTAACTACTGGGATGCTGATAACGTTTCATTAGAAAAGATTACAGTTGTTTATGATACTGGTGCTGACCCATATTCTACAATCAGAGGTTTCGAACAGAATATCTATGCTGCATCTGCATTATCAACTGCTTGGGGCGATGAAGTATTCAATGCTTTCGCTACAAAGTATGATGGTTATGTAACTGAATCTATGCCTAACTGCTATGCATTCGGTGTAGTATTCAACTACAACCGTGTTACTTTCGAAAACACTAACTACGCTACTGATGAAGCTGCAAGAACTAACACTCAGGCTGCTATCAGAAACAAGAACTTCAGACTTGCTCTTAAGAGCTCATTTGATGTAATTTCTTATCTGTCAACAACTTCTCCAGAAAACATCGCTACTGCTACAGTAAGAAACATGAACGGTGTTCCTAACCTCGTTTCTACAAGTGATGGTACTCCATATGTAACACTCGTTGAAGATGCATATGAAGAACTGACAGGTACAAGAGTTTCTTTAGCTGATGGTCAGTGGCCATGGCTTGATAAGGAAGCTGCTCTTGCTTATATTGAAGCTGCAAAGGCTGATGGAATCACATTCCCAGTTCATATCGATATGCTGGTTAACCAGGATTCTGATGCTCAGACAAGAAGAGCTCAGTCTATGGCTCAGTCTATCTCAGACAACACTGATGGTCAGATCATTATCGAACTCGTTATGAGAGATCAGGACACTGTTCAGAACATTGCTTACTACTCAGAATCATGGGATGAAGCAGATTATGATATTTCTACATTCACTGGCTGGGGACCTGACTATGTTGACCCTAAGACATTCGTAGAAATCTATTCACCAGTTGATGGTTACTACATGCATTCATGTGGATTAACAGATCTTGGTGCTACAAATTCTCCAGACTACGGTTCAGATGATGACATCAAGGCTGAAGTAGGTTTCGATCAGTATGAAGAATTATACAGAGCTGCTGATGCTATCAAGGATGATATGGATGCACGTTATGCTGCATTTGCCAAGGCTGATGCTTACTTACTGGCTGAAGGTTTATACATCCCTACATCTCAGCAGACAAGATCTGCTCGTATTACTCACGTAGTTCCATTCTCAACTTCTTACTCAACAGGTGTATCTCAGTATAAGTTAAAGAACACCAAGTTACAGGAAGATATCGTAACTGTTGAACAGTATGAAGCTGCTAAGGCTGCTTGGGAAGCTGGCGAATAATTAACTGTTAATAAAATCTATTAATAATTAATTTATCATTTTAATCTAAACAGCGAATCAGTGTATGTGCTGATTCGCTGTTTCAAATAATTAGGAGTGTGTGGTTATGGCAAAATACATTTTGACAAGAATAGTAAAAGCATGTCTCTCAATTTTTGTTGTAGTATCCATTGTTATAGTTATGCTGTTTACAATGATTCCTAGAACAAAGGTTATGGATCTGGACACTTCATACAGAAAGATGACAGGTGACAACAAGACTGTCTACCGCTTAATGCGTTATGATCAGCTGGGTTACCTTGATTATGTACGTCTTTCCGATATGTGCAAATCCGAGTATGACGATGTTACAGCGTGTATGATTAACGGCTCTACAGAAAACAAAGCCGTTATTGAGAAGTACGAGAGCAACGGGTACGTTATCGAATATTTAAGAAACGGTACTGCTTACGGGTACCATGACTACAATATTCTCGAACTCGTGTGGAATTTCTGGTCCAATTTGATTGTTGTCGATAATGTCAATGCCGTTCAGGATGAAAACAATCCTGATCTTGAAAGAAAGATATATATCGGTACTGATTACAATGGTGTTCCTGCCGTTATGGGTTCAGGTACAACACACAAGTATCTGATTTATTTTGATTCAACATTCCCATTCATCCATCAGAACTGGATAACATTCAATTTTGGTATTTCCTATCCAACCAAGGCAGGAAGTCTTACGACGGATGTTATAAATGAAGGGCAGGGTGCTCAGGTATCCATACTTCAGACCTTCCCTACAGGTGTGGAAATGGAATCTCCATACAATCAGCATACCGCCAAATACAAATACACATTAGACCATCTTGATATGCAGAAGTTTAATGACAATTATGCTGACTGCACTTCATATTATGAATCACCATCAATGGTCAATACATCTTATATCTTTGGCATAATTTCACTGATAATTGCCTACGTTGTAGCTTTACCTGCAGGTATGTCAATGGCAAGAAACAAGGATCAGCTGATAGACAAGATTGGTGTTGTATTTATTAATGTTGTTATTGCGATGCCTTCACTTGCTCTGATATTCTTTATCAGACAGATTGGTGCAAACTTCGGTCTTCCTGACAAGTTCCCATTACTGGGCTTTAAGGATATCAGATCATATATTGTACCTATGATTATTCTGGCAGTTCTTTCAATGCCAAGCTTAATGACCTGGATGAGAAGATATATGATTGACCAGTCCAATTCAGACTATGTCAAATTTGCCAGAGCCAAGGGTTTATCACAGAGAGAAATATTCTCCAAGCATATTATGAAGAATGCGATAATTCCAATTGTAAACGGTATTCCAGCGAGCGTTATCTTATGTATCTCTGGTGCACTGATTACTGAATCAGCATTCGCTATACCTGGTATGGGTAAAATGCTTCCTGATGCTATCAGCAAGATGAACAACAACATGGTTATCACACTTACATTCATCTTTGCTGCACTGTCTATTTTCTCAATACTGATTGGTGACCTGCTGATGGTTGTAGTTGACCCACGTATCCAGCTTGCTACAAAGAAAGGAGGAAAGAAGAATGGAAAATAACAATATTCCAGTTGAAGAAACTGTTACTGATGAAATTGATATGAACGATCCTTCTTTGTTTGAAATGGCTATTGCGGATGATTCTGAATCCGAACATATTACTGCTCCTGTATATTCATACTGGGGTTCTGTATTCAGAAGATTCTTCTCTTCCAAAATCGCTATTGCCATGATGATAGTTGCTGCTACGATAATCCTCTTTGCGTTTATCCAACCAATGTTCTCGAATTACAGTCCAATGGTTGCGCCAAACATAAACAATAAGTCTATGCATTACATCAGACCTTTCAAGATGGCAGGATATCCTTTTGGAACAGATGATGTCGGCAACTCACTGTTTGACGCTTTATGGGCAGGAACCAAAAACTCGCTTATTATTGCGCTTGTTTCTACTCTTATCTGTGAAGTTGTAGGCATTATCGTAGGTATGTTCTGGGGTTTCTCCAAAAAGGTTGATGCCGTAATGATTGAAGTATATAACGTACTTTCAAACATTCCTACAACCCTTATTGCGATGATTCTGGTTTATACAATGGGCGGTGGTTTTGCTCAGCTTATCTTTGCGCTCTGTGTTACTTCATGGATCGGTACAGCTTACTTTATCCGTGTACAGGTAATGATTATCAGAGACAGAGAATACAATCTGGCTTCCCAGTGTCTGGGAACACCTACCTGGAAGATTATCATAAACAATATCTTCCCTTATCTTATTTCTGTAATCATCACTTCTGTTTCTAGAGATGTTCCAAGTTTTATCTCCTATGAAGTTGCACTGTCATTTATGGGTGTCGGTATTTCACAGGAATACGCATCTTTGGGTAGAATGGTTCAGAAATATGCAGCCTATATGACAACAGCTTCCTACCTATTCTGGATTCCTGTTGCTACATCAGCTGTAATCTGTGTATCTCTATATATCGTAGGTCAGGTATTGGCAGACGCTTCTGACCCACGTACACATATGGTATAAAAGGAGCTTAAAAATGAAAGATCCTATTTTATCAGTAAAAAATATTGAAGTTAAGTTTAAGGTTAGAGACAGAGTTCTGACTGCCATCAGAAACATATCTCTTGATTTTGAAGAACATAAGGTTGTTGCCATCGTAGGTGAATCCGGTTCCGGTAAATCTGTATTTACCAAGACATTTACAGGAATGCTGGACCTCAATGGTGAAGTAACTCAGGGCGAAATCTGGTTTGAAGGAAAGAATCTCTGTGAATTCAAAACAGATGCTGAATGGGAACAGATCCGAGGAAAGAAGATTGCGACTGTCTTCCAGGATCCAATGACATCATTAAACCCTGTAAGAACCATCGGTTATCAGATTTCTGAAGTTATTATTAAACATCAGGGCAAATCAAAAGCTGAAGCCAAAAAAGAAGCTATTGAACTGATGGAAAAAGTTGGTATCCGTGATGCTGAAAGAAGATATGATGAATATCCTTTCATGTATTCAGGTGGTATGAGACAGAGAATTGTTATCGCCATAGCTCTTGCGTGTCATCCAAAGATTCTTATCTGTGATGAACCTACAACTGCACTGGATGTTACAATTCAGGCTCAGATTATCAAACTTATCAAAGATCTGGCCAAAGAATATGATTTTACAACTATTTATATCACACATGATTTGGGTGTTGTTGCCAATGTTGCGGACAATGTTGCGGTTATGTATGGCGGTCAGATTATTGAATATGGCACAGTAGAAGATATCTTCTATGATTCACGTCATCCATATACATGGGGATTACTGTCATCATTACCTCAGCTTGGTTTAAAGGGCGAAAAGCTCTTCGCCATCAGAGGTACACCACCTTCACTGTTCAATAAGATTCAGGGTGATGCGTTTGCTCCCCGTAGCAACTACGCCATGAAAATAGATTTCCTTAAGGAACCTCCTGTTTTCCATGTGAGCGATACTCATTGGGCTAAGACATGGTTGCTTGATCCACGCGCACCTAAGGTTGAAAAACCGGAAGCTATACGTGATCTTCATGAAAGAATGGTTGAATTAACGAAGAAGGGAGGAACTTATGGCAAACGATAAAGAAGTACTGTTGGATGTTCAGGACCTTGAAATAACCTTCTATAACGGTAAAACTCCATTCCGTGCTGTAAAAGGTGTAAACTTCCAGATTTATAAAGGTGAAACTTTCGGTCTGGTAGGTGAATCCGGTTCCGGTAAGACAACTATCGGTAGAGCTATCATAAGACTGAACCCTAATTCAAACGGCCAGATTCTTTATAAAGGCAAAAGAATCGACGGTAAACTGACAAAGAGTGAAAAAAGGGAAGTTGTAAGAAATATTCAGATGATCTTCCAGGATCCTGCTGCTTCACTTAATGAACGTGCCACCATCGACTATTGCGTATCTGAGGGTCTCATGAATTTCCATCTTTACGAAGATGAAGCCGACAGACAGAGAAAAGTTGATGAAGCACTTTCTTCTGTAGGTCTACTTCCAGAACACAAGTCTAGATATCCTCATGAATTCTCCGGCGGCCAGCGTCAGAGAGTAGGCATTGCCAGAGCTATGATTATGGAACCTGAATTCATCATTGCCGATGAACCTATCTCAGCTCTTGACGTATCAATCAGAGCCCAGGTTCTCAACCTGATGAACAAGTTCAAGGAAGAACGTGGACTGACATACCTGTTCATTGCTCATGATTTATCAGTTGTAAGATACTTTGCGGACAGAATCGGTGTTATTCATAATGGTGAAATTGTCGAAATTGCACCTACTGAAGAACTGTTCAGTTATCCGCTTCATCCTTATACATTATCTCTTTTACAGGCTGTACCAATGCCAGACCCTGTAATTGAAAAACAGAAAGAGGTTATTGTATATTCTGAAGAACCTAGAGATCCTGCTGATGGCGTACCAACTTTAAAAGAAGTACGACCCGGACATTTTGTCTTCATGACAGATAACGAAATGGACGGATATCAGGCAAAACTGGCAGAAATGATTAAAGAAGCTGAAAAACAGTAAAAAATAAAGGCAGAATGATCAGTTCATTCTGCCTTTTCTTATAGAATAATTACACCTTTATCTTTACAGGTCTTTAATGTTTCTTCATCCCATACTGATGATTGAACTTCACCGATATGTGCCTTATGCATCAGCAACATACACAGTCTCGATTCGCCAATACCGCCACCAATTGTATAAGGAAGTTCTTTATTAAGAATCATGGAATGATATGCATAATCTTTTTTATATTCTTCACCGCAGATCTTTAACTGTGCGGCGAGTGAATCTTCATCAACTCTGATACCCATGGACGATACTTCAAAGGCACAGTCAAGGATATCGCTGTAATAGAAGATATCACCATTGAGATTCCAGTCATCATAGTCATCAGCTCGCTGATCATGGTATTTGCCGTCTGATAATTTATGACCTATACCATAGATGAATACAGCCTTGTATTTTCTGAGTATCGCATTTTCTCTTTCCTTACTGTCGAGATCTGGGTACATATCAAGAAGTTCCTGAGAAGAAATGAAATGGAGTTCTCTTTCAAGTTCTGTATCAATTGAAGGATGTTTCTTTTTTAAATCATCCAGAGTTTCAATTATACAGTTATGGATATCTTTTACAGTATTGAAGAGATATTCAAGATTACGGTTATTCTTGTTTATGACTTTTTCCCAGTCCCACTGATCAACATAGATGGAATGAAGATTGTCTATATCTTCTTCTTTGCGGATAGCGTTCATATCGGTATACAGACCGTTTCCTTCATAGAAGTTATAGTTGTATAATGCCATTCTTTTCCATTTTGCCAGTGAATGAACAATAACACATTCCTTACCTATATATTTAGGTACAAAGTTTACAGCTGTAACTTTTCCATCCAGGTCATCATTGATACCGGAACTCTTTACTACAAAAAGGGGAGCTGATACTCTTTTAAGGTTAAGTTTTTTAGAAAGTTTTTCTTCAAAAGTCTTTTTGATGAAAGAAATTGAAGACTGTGTTTCATACAGATCAAGGGATGACTTATAGCCATCAGGTATATATATTTTCATATTTCAATAATATCTTAAAAAATATATATTTTATTTAAAATATTTATGTAAACGCTATCATTTTCAAAAAAAGAAAAAATTTTCATAATATTGAAAAATTTAAGAAAAATTGTGAACAATTTGTGAAAAATCTCATTGATATTAATTTTTAAATTAGTAAAATAAGACATATACATCTTTATAGAATGTATAAGAAAGGTATAGAAGATATGAAAAAATTATTAGTTTTACTGATGAGTGTGCTCTGTGTATTATCACTGTGTGCATGCTCAAACAACTCGTCCAGTGGTTCTGATTCTACTCCTGCAGATTCAGGTAATCCTTCTGCAATGAAAATCGGTGGATCAGGTCCATTAACTGGTGGTGCTGCTATCTATGGTATTGATGTCAGGAACGCTGCTCAGCTGGCTGTTGACGAAATCAATGCTGCTGAAGGCTACGATTTCTTCGAACTTAAATTTGAAGATGATGAAGCTGATCCAGAAAAATCTCCAGCTGCTTATGGTGTATTAAAAGACTGGGGTATGCAGGTTTCTCTGTTCACTGTAACTTCTGGCGCCGGTGCTGCCGTTGCTCCAGACTACGATGCAGACTACATTTTCGCTATTACTCCATCTGGTTCAAACACAGCTCTGGTTTATTCCGATTCTACAAACTATAAGACAAACTTCCAGGTATGCTTTACCGATCCTAACCAGGGTACAGGTTCTGCTGACTATATCTCAGGACATGCATTAGGTTCTAAAGTTGCTGTTATCTACCGTAACGATGATGCTTACTCTACATCTATCTATGAAACATTCATGGCAGAAGCTGCTGTTAAAGGTCTTGATGTAGTTTATGAAGGTACATTCATTGAATCTGATACTGACTTCTCAACTCAGTTACAGGCTGCTGAAGCTGCTGGTGCTGATGTTGTATTCCTTCCAATCTACTATGCACCTGCTGCTCAGATCTTAACTCAGGCTAACAATATTGGTTATGCTCCAGTATTCTTCGGTGTTGATGGTATGGATGGTATCTTAGGTCTTGAAGGCTTCGATGTTGCTTTAGCTGAAGGCGTTTATCTGTTAACACCATTCGCAGCTGATGCTACTGATGATGCTACAGTTCATTTCGTAACTGCATTTGAAGCTGCATATGGATCAACTCCTACTCAGTTCGCAGCTGATGCTTACGATACTGTATACGCTATTTACCAGGCTGCCAAGACTGCTGGTGTAAACGGTGATTCAGATCCTACAGCTATTACTGATGCTATGATTGCTCAGTTCACTTCAATGACTTTCGAAGGTCTGACTGGTACTGCTACTTGGGCTGAAAACGGTGAAGTTTCCAAGAGCCCTAAGGCTGTTATCATCACTGACGGCGTTTACGTAAGTGCTGAATAATCTTTAAATTAAGTTATATTTATCAAAGGTTGCCTTTGAGGGCAACCTTTGATTATATTTGTCTCTGTTTTCTGTTTTTTGTTTAAAGGGGTACTAATTATGGTCTTTTTTTCCTATTTAATATCCGGAATCGGCTTAGGAAGTGTCTATGCGATTATCGCATTGGGTTATACCATGGTTTATGGTATAGCTAAGATGCTGAACTTCGCCCATGGTGATGTCATCATGGTTGGTGCCTATGTCGCATTCTTCATGCTAAGCCGTTTTGGCTTACCTGTTATACCAAGTGTCCTGATAACTATTCTGGCTACTACTTTACTGGGCGTTACAATTGAACGCCTGGCATATAAGCCATTAAGAAATGCTTCCAAGTTATCAGTTCTTATCACTGCCATCGGTGTTTCCTATTTCTTACAGAATGGCGCCCAGTTATTATGGACATCATCACCTAAGATTTTTACTTCAATCGTAGGTAATGGATCGCTTTCTCTGTTTGGTGGTTCGCTGACTGTTGATTATGCAACATTACTGACCATTCTCGTATGCATTATTGTCATGGTCGCTTTAACACTGTTCATTAATCACACCAGTACCGGAAGAGCTATGAGAGCCTGTTCTGAAGATCAGGGTGCAGCTCAGCTGATGGGCATAGATGTGAATAAAACCATTTCAATTACCTTTGCGATAGGCTCAGGTCTTGCAGCCCTTGCATCGGTTCTGTTATGTTCCAAATATCCTTCAATATCTCCAACTTTAGGTTCAATGCCTGGTATCAAAGCCTTTACCGCAGCCGTATTCGGTGGTATCGGTTCAATTCCCGGCGCTTTTATTGGAGGCCTTATCTTAGGCATTATCGAGAATCTCTCAAAAGCCTATATCTCTACGCAGTTATCTGACGCTATCGTTTTTGCCGTTTTAATTATCATCCTGCTGATTAAGCCTACAGGATTATTAGGCAAACCGATGAGCGAGAAAGTGTGATCTCATGGAAAATGTAGTAAATGCTTTCAAAAAGATATTTGATAAGAAACATCGTGGCCGTACGGTTTCCTATCTGATTGTCTTTGCCGCTTATATACTTTGTGAAGTGATGATGCTTACAGGTAATATGACTTCGCAGATCAGAAACCTTCTGATACCATGCTGCTCTTATATTGTTGCATCTCTGGCGCTTAACCTCTGTGTAGGCTTCTCTGGTGAACTGTCACTTGGACATGCCGGATTCCTGGGTGTAGGCGCTTTCAGTGGTGCTGTTATATCAGGACTTCTTGTCGATACAATTCCATCAGGTGTTGTAAGGCTGATACTGGCGATGCTTGTTGCGGCAGCTTTAAACGCTTTGCTTGGTTTTCTTATCGGCATTCCGGTTCTTAAACTACAGGGTGACTATCTGGCTATTGTAACTCTGGCATTCTGTCAGATTATCAAATCATTAATCAATAACATCTATCTTGGTTATGACAATAATGGTATACAGTTCAGTTTCGTTGAAAACAAACTCGCTCTTGGTGAAGGTGCGCATACTCTGATATCCGGTCCAATGGGCGTTACCGGAAGCCAGCGTATCTCAAACTTTACCGTTGGTATCGTTCTGATTATCATTGCGCTTGTCATTATCTACAATATGATGTACAGCCGTAACGGTCGTGCAATTATGGCCGCAAGAGATAACCGTATTGCCGCTTTATCAGTAGGTATCAATGTTACTGATACCAAGATGCTGGCATTTGTAATATCAGCAGCCTTAACCGGTGCTGCCGGTGCCTTATACGGTTTAAGCTTCTCATCTTTATCACCTGCGAAGTTTGACTTCAACCTGTCTATTCTGATTCTGGTTTATGTCGTTCTGGGTGGATTGGGAAATGTTACAGGAACAATCATCGCAACTGTTATCCTGTATGTCTTACCGGAAATGTTAAGATCTTTACAGGATTACCGTATGCTGATTTATGCAGTTATATTGATTGCGATTATGCTGATTACAAATAATCAGAAATTTATTGTTCTATCAAATCAATTCTCAGAAAAAATGAGGAACTTATTCAAGAAGAAAGGAGCGGAGAATCATGAGTAATATGGAAAAACCGGTCCTTAAGGTAGATAACCTGGGTATAGATTTCGGTGGTCTTACTGCCGTAAACAACTTCTCAATGGAAGTATATCCAAATGAAATTGTCGGTCTTATCGGTCCTAATGGTGCCGGCAAGACAACGGTGTTTAACATGCTGACCAAAGTTTATCAGCAGTCACGTGGAACTATTATTCTTAATGGACAGGATACTGATAAGCTTGATACTGTAGCTACCAGTAAACTCGGTTTTGCCAGAACTTTCCAGAATATTCGTCTGTTCTCAAATCTGAGCGTATTGGATAACGTTAAACTCGGTATGCATAACTCTACAAACTATTCTTTAATTGATGGCATTCTCCGTCTTCCTAAATACTACAGTGAAGAAAAGAAAGCAGATGAAAAGGCGATGGATCTTTTAAAGATAATGTCTTTGGATGAATATGCTGATATCGCTGCAGGATCACTTCCTTATGGTGCGCAGCGACGTTTAGAAATCGCCAGAGCTCTGGCTACTGATCCGAAGATTCTTCTTCTTGATGAACCTGCAGCGGGTATGAACCCTCAGGAAACGGAAGAACTGATGGCGATGATCAGATTTGTCAGAGACCATTTCCATATAGCTGTTCTGCTTATTGAACATGATATGCGTCTGGTAATGGGAATCTGTGAAAGAATCTATGTTTTGAACTATGGTATGCTTCTGGCTAAAGGTACGCCAGATGATATCCAGAATAATACAGAAGTCATTAAGGCTTATTTGGGGGACTAAGATATGCTGAAAGTTGAAAATCTTGTAGTTCGCTACGGCATGATCGAAGCGATAAAAGGAATCTCCTTTGAAGTCAATGATGGTGAAATTGTTACACTGATCGGTGCCAACGGTGCCGGTAAGACAACAACCATGCACACTATTTCCGGTTTACTTAAACCTGCTTCCGGTTCTATTACTCTAGATGATAAGGATCTTGTAAAGACTCCAGCCCACGAAATTGTATCTATGGGTCTTGCTCAGGTGCCTGAAAGAAGAAGAGTTTTTGCCCAGATGACTGTTGAAGAAAATCTGGAACTTGGTGCCTATACCCGCAAAGATAAGGAAAAGATAGCTGAAGACTTCAAAATGGTCTATGAACTGTTCCCTAGACTTGAAGAAAGAAAGAAACAGCCTGCCGGTACCTTATCAGGTGGTGAACAGCAGATGCTGGCAACTGCCAGAGCTTTAATGGCCAATCCTAAGATTGTGCTGATGGATGAACCTTCAATGGGTTTATCTCCATTACTTGTTAAAGAAATCTTCTCGATTATTAAAGACATCAATTCAAGAGGAGTTACGGTATTACTTGTTGAACAGAATGCCAAGATGGCTCTTGAAATTGCCGATCGTGCGTATGTACTGGAAAATGGTAAAATAGTATTAGAAGGAACCGGCGAAGAGCTGATGAATTCCGATGATATCAAGAAGGCTTACCTAGGAGGCTAAAGATGTACGTAAAAGATAATATGACTGTCAGTCCGGTTACAATCGGACCTAATCTATCTGTTTCTGATGCGATGGAAGTTATGTCTGCAAACAATCTGCATCGTCTTCCGGTCGTTGATGCTCAAAACAGGCTGGTGGGTTTACTGACCACAGCTATCATCAGACTTAATTCACCAAACAACTCGACAACCTTATCTGTCTTTGAACTTAACTATCTGTTAAACAAACTGACAGTAAAAGATATTATGGTTACTAAAGTTATGACTATCGGTGAAGATGATCTTCTTGAAGAAGCAGCTACCAAAATGCTGAAGAATGATATCGGATGTCTTCCTGTAGTTGATAAGGATAATGTTGTAAGAGGAATCATTACACACAACGATATCTTTGCAGCTTTAATCAATCTGCTTGGCTATAATCATAAGGGTATCAGATATGTTGTAAATGTAAGCGAAGACAAACCTGGTATCATGGAAGATATCTCAAGAATCTTCAAGGAACATGATGTCAATATGTCCAACATCGCTGTCTATTATACTGTAAGAGGTGTAGAAGTAGTTGTACTGACGTATGGTGAAACCGATCTTTCAGATGTTCTGAAAGCTGCAGGATATAACGTTACTGACGTTAAGACAATGCATTAATTCTAAAGGAACTGCTTAATTGAGGTAATGTGAACTTCCAGGTGGGTTTAAACGTATATACAGGTTGAACTTCTGTATGGAAAAACGTTTGGACTTCCGTGTGGGTATACATTATTAAACTGGTAATTTGACATATTGAGTGTTTTTGGAAAATCGCTCATTGTCTTAATTTGTG
>JAUNIH010000087.1 GCA_030523555.1 Erysipelotrichaceae bacterium | reverse complement strand
TGGTTTACATTGACATAACCCCCCCCCGATGTAAATTAAAGATAGATTTTAACACTTATTTAAAGACACTAATTTAAAGGATAAAGGAGGGAATATGTCCTACTTAATTGAAATCTTATTTGAAATAGTATCCATAATTACCCTGATTTTTGCGATTAAATTCATATACGCATCAATCAGAGAAAAATTGAGCAACAAAATAACAATAGCCCTCACAACTGTATTACTGGCCATTTTAATATCAAATGCAGCATATATATTGCTGTTCACAATTCTTCTCTTACTTACAGGAAATAGTTTTCCTTTTTCTTCTTCACAGTTAATTTTGTTACTGTTATTAAGACAGATAATATGTATGGTGGATTCCACAAATATTCCTCTTTTTTTGTCCAGTATTGTTCATTTCGTAATTGTTATATTTTCGTTTATAAAGATATGCATAAAAGAGAAAAATTCAATAAAGAAATTCGATTCTGCAAAAACCGAAACAGCAAACCATATTTCATCCAAAACCTGTTTTGAATTTGGTAAATATCAACATGGTGAAAACGGAGAAATGACTCCTATAAAACGGAGAATCCTTAAAAATTCAGATGGCAGAATGTCAATTATCAGTGAAACAGTGCTTGACATAGATTTTGACAACGAAATAGCTGAAGCTGCGTGGGAAGAAGACTTTCTTAATGAGGCATTTACTCCTAAAGAAAAACAGAAAATAATACCTTTTACCCTGGATAATAGCACAGAAAAATTAATGGTGATGGATTTGGCTAACGCAGATGAACTGATCAAAAAAACAAACATCAAAGTTGCCTATGATGATGAAGGCAAACCAAAGGATTGGTATACAACAGAAAACGATCAAGGTTTTAGATTATTTATGATAATTGCTTCTGAAGAAGGAACCAGACAGAAAGCAAAGACAGCAACATACACAGTCAAAGATTTCTGGCCACTTCTGTTATTAGCTTTTTACTGGCTGTTATGTTTTCTTACCTTTTACATAGAAAACAATATAGCACTTGGATGGTCAATTGTAATTGGTTTTGTTGTAGGTTTACTCCTATTGGGTATGACAGCATTAGCAATTCAGCATCCGATTATTAGCACTATATATTTAGTAATTTCTGTCGTTGTTGCATTTTCTTTATATACAAGATCCAATTGGGGAATAGGATCATCTATACTGGGAGGAATATTTGGACCAATCTTGGCAGTTGGTTTGCTGGCGGGTGCTGGTAAAGGTGGAGGTTCCTCAGATACAGGCACAAGTTCACATATAACTAATACAACCGAAAGTAGCGGAAGTAGTAATTCCCGCTCATCAACGCCGCCACCATCTTTAACACCTAACGAATTTCAATTGTATTATGTATATACACAACACGCAAGCTGTACTCAAATGGCATACTCTCCTATAGAAGCTTTAAATAAAGCGAAAAGACAGTATCCGGGTATGGATTGGATTTGCGTTTGTGATAGATTTGATAATGAAATTATCGGAAGAAGATCTTAAAGCAAATCCCATAAACATATCATTGAGCGTAAAAAATAATATCGATATAGCTAATTTAAGGAGGATAAGAAAATAATATGATAAATGCCAAACAATTGAGAAATAAAGAAAACCTACATCAGATCTGTGATAATAAACCAGGCTTATATAAATGGTGGGCAGAATACAGTGAAGCTAAATACATTGCTGAAAAGCTTGGTTTTGATTTCGATGAACTGAAATCATATGTAGAATACAAAGAAAACAAATACTGTATCTATGTTGGAATTGCTGTAGGAGAATCTCTTCGTAAAAGAATAAATATTCATATAAACAGAAAAAGCACAAAAAGTTCTACCTTACGCAAAAGTATTTCCAGCATAGTAGCCGGAAATCATACCGATGCAGAGAAAACAGATTATTTTATAGATAAGCTATATGTTGAATATTGTCATAAAGATTATCCTGTAGGTTCTAAAGAAGCTTCTGAGAACCTGCATACAAAAGAAAGATGTATCCTTCAAAATCATTTATGTCTTCTCAATATACAGAACAACAATCATCCTGAAGCTGAACCTGTTAAAAAATCCTTAAGGGCGCTCAGAAAAAGAAGTAAGTAAGAATATCTTTAAATGATATTCTTTTTTTATATAAAATAATAATATGGAAATCGAAAGAAAATGGCTTATAGACATAAATAAGATACCCTATGTATTAGATGAATATGCTCACTGGGATATTATTCAGGCCTATATAAGTTTTAAACCTACAATAAGAATAAGAAAGATAGAAAATCTTCATGAGAATATTCTTACCATCAAATCATCATCAAAGAATAACGGATTATCAAGAGATGAATATGAAATAGAAATATCTGATGAAGAATTCAATAATCTTTTAAATAAAACCGAAGGAATAATATTATCCAAAACAAGATATCGTCTTAAAGAAGATATATATCTTTATGAAATAGATATCTTTCACAATGAATATGAAGGATTAGGATATCTTGAAATAGAATTTGAATCAGAAGAAGAGGCTGTATCATTTATAGAACCATCATGGATTATAAAAGAACTTACATATGATGTAAGATATACCAATGCTTCATTAGCGAAGAACAGATTAAACATAAATGATATCCTGAATAAATAATATTTATATGGAAAAGATATTACGATTCAAAGATATAAAACCCACACCTGTTTTATATACAGATATAGTATATTCATCAAGGATGAGTGATTTTAATACACATATAAGTAATCTACATATGAATATCATTGTTCCGACTATGGAAGAGGGAAGGATTATTAAATCACCATTATTCATATGGTTAGAGGGAGGAGCATGGAAGACATCATCCCCTTATTACAGACTGGGTGAATTATCATATTTTACAAATAATGGATATATAGTAGCTGATGTAGAATATTCTGTAGAATCAAATAACTGCTGGCCCGCATGTATAGAAGATGTCAAAACAGCCATAAGATATCTAAGAAAGAACGGCGATATCTATGGAATAGATACAGATCATATATACATAGGTGGAGAAAGTGCAGGTGCACATCTAGCAGTACTATCAGCACTGATAGATGATAAATATATAACAGATGAATACAAGGAATATCCGAGTGATGTTAATGGGGTTATATCATACTACTGTCCTGGTGATACAGATATACCAATAAATAACTATTTCAATTATTATGATCAGCTGGTAAGAAATGATATTGATAATAATCCCATCTTAAAAGCTGAAATAAATCCTTTAACATATATCAATAAAAAGACATGTCCATTCCTGATGTTTCATGGTTTATCTGATACACTGGTACCGGTAGAATGTTCAAAGAATCTCTATAATAAACTGATAGAATATCATACTGAGGCAGATCTCTATCTCATAGAAGACGCAGAACATGCGGATATAAGATTCTCACAGCCATACATACAGAAACTGGTATTGGAGTTTATGAATAGACACTTATAAAAGATATCCCCCGACA
>JAUNIH010000086.1 GCA_030523555.1 Erysipelotrichaceae bacterium | reverse complement strand
GTGCCACATCTAATGACATTGGAATGCCACAGCCACACGAAATGTCAAAAAGCCATAATGTTAAAGCCGTCAGTAATGACGGCTTTTCTTTTTTGATTGATTATGTTGACAGATTTAATGAAATTTACTGATAACGGTGATTGGCGGGATATTTATTCTTAAGTATTCCGTTTTTTATTATGCCAAACCCCAATGGATAATTATCTACCAGTACCAGGGTATATCCTTCATTGGGAAACTCTTTTGTCTCAATTGTTTCACATTTGAGATATTTGATGACTCTATGATCATCGGCTTTAAGATTTATACATGAATGATATGTGTCTTTACTTAAAGCCATGGCTAAAGCCTCAGATGGTTCAAATCTTTCTTTCTTTGTTTCACCCAATAACAGACCTGACCTGATGATTCTTAAACCTTTTGTATCAAATGGAAGATAAGGTATCAGATAATATTTACCGTTTCTTTCTTCGAAATACTGATTGATCGTAATATTTACATTATTAAAGAAATCAAAAGAAGGAAGTTTACTCTGATAAGAAACAGCTTTGTTTACTTTCTTTGTATCACCTTTCTGAAGGTATGCCACAAAGTGACCTTCACCGTTTATCTTATGAGGATAGAGTCTTACACAGTTTTTTGTCTTATCAGTAATACCCTCAGAAAAACCTTCATATTTTTTAATCGGAAGGACCTTTAATTCAGGACAGATACTTAGGGCATATTCAATTATTTCTTCATCTTCTTTTGGATTGAAGGTACAGGTAGAATAGACCATTCTGCCGCCATCCTTGAGCATCCTTATACCTGCTTCAATAATCTTTTTCTGAATATCAGCATAATAGTCATTACCTTTTTCAAGCCATGATTTTATTAATGACGGTTCTTTTCTAAACATTCCTTCCCCAGAACATGGCGCATCAATAAGGATGGCGTCAAAACATTCTTCCATCTTTAATTCCGCAATATCATTTGCCATGACATAGGCATTAGGAATTCCTCCTGTCTGTAAGGTATTTAAAAGTATCTGGGCTCTGGATACCGAGATATCATTGGCGATAATTGTTCCGGTATTATGAAGTTTATTTGCGAGTTTAAGAGCTTTACCACCAGGTGCCGCACAGGCATCCAGCACTATATCGTTTTCATCTAATTCCAGTACTTCCGCCGGCAGCATCGCGCTTGGTTCCTGAAGATAATATAATCCCGCATAGTAGTATGGATGTTTACTCGGTTTATCTTTTTCTTCATCAAAATAAAAACCATCATCAGTCCATGGTACAGGTGATAAATCAAAATGGTTTATCTTCATAAAATCTTCAACAGATATTTTAGAGGTATTTATTCTTAAGGCGTAATATCTTTCGTGTTCAAAACTCTTTAGATAATCATCATATTCATCTTGAAGGAGTTCTTTCATATTGTGGAGATATTCTTCAGGAAGTTTAATCATAATTTAATTTTAAATATTTTTTTAGGAATCTTCATAATTTTTACGAATAATGGATGATGGAATGCAAAAGATGCGGAAATAAAGATCCTGAATATTTCTATAAGGGACATAAGGGGATATACTGCCGAAAGTGTATAAGATTTTCAAGAGTCTTACTTGAAGAAGAACTTAGTTCTTTTGATTATGAAGTAAGTGAAGGTATCGATGATTATCACTTCAGCTATGAACTTACTGCTGCGCAGAAAAAGGCATCAAAGGAGGTATGTGAATATATTAAGGATAAGGATGTCTTATTACACTGTGTATGTGGAGCAGGGAAGACGGAAATTGTCGTAGAGGCGATATCTAAAGCTTTATCGGAACATAAGAAGGTAGCCTATGCGATATCAAGAAAAGAAGTGGTAATTGAACTTGAAAAAAGATTCAGGAAGATCTTTGATAAGGCAAAGGTAATAAGCGTCTATGGAGGACATCATGATGAATTAAGCGGAGATCTACTTATTATGACCTGTCATCAGCTGTATCGATATTATAGGACCTTTGATTTACTTATTATTGATGAAGCTGATGCCTATCCTTTAAAGGGAAACGAGACATTAATTAATATCGCCTTAAGTGCCAGCAAAGGTAGGATTATCTTTTCTACAGCTACTGTTGATGAACAATTAAAAAGAGTATTAAAGAAAAGAGAATATAAAGAAGTATCTTTAAATGTAAGACCATCAGGAAGACCTTTATCAGTGCCGGATATCTTTTATCTTGATAAGATAAGTTCTTTAGTTCTTTTATATGTTCTTTTAAGAAAGATTGATGGTCAGTGTCTGGTCTTTGTACCTAAAAGGAAGATGAGTGAAAATCTGTATTATCTTTTCCGTTATTTCTTTGACTGCAGATATGTCTATTCGGATTATGAATACAGAAGGGAAGTCATTGAAGGATTCAGGAATAATGAATTTCCTGTTTTATTCAGTACGAGTGTTCTTGAAAGAGGAGTAACGATACATAATATTTCGGTGATTATTCTTAATTACGATAAGTATTTTGATGAATCCAGTATTATCCAGATGTTAGGAAGAGTAGGTAGAGGAATAAATGATGATAAAGGATCTTCATATATAATTTCCAATCGGATAGATAAGAAGATACCGGTGATTATTGATTATTTAAAGGAGGCAAACACTTATCTATGAAGTGTCTGTATTGTGATAAGACAATTGTGAAACAGAGTTTCAGATCTTTGTTTATTAAGGAAGATCCTTTGTGTTATGAGTGCAGAGAAAAACTGGGATTCAGGGTAAGACATCTGAAGATAGATGATATAGATGTTGAATATCTTTATGATTACCGCAGTATCTTTTCTTCTATCTTACTGCAGTATAAAGAGTGTCTTGATGAAGCTTTAAGTGTGGTTTTTGCGTATGAAATGGAGGATTATATCTTCTTTAAATATCATGGATATAAGTTATGTTATGTACCAAGCAGTGATATAAAAATGGATAAAAGGGGATTTCACCCTATGAAAATGATTCTGAATAATGTTAAAATAAAAGAAGTTGAAGTAATCAACATGATAGAACAGTGCACGCAGGAAAACAAAAACAGCACTGAACGTAAGAAGATGGAACATAATTTTGTCTATGACGGTCCTATAGAGGAGCGCGTTCTTATCGTTGATGATGTCCTGACGAGCGGTTCTACGATTAAGGGAGTATATAATGCCTTAAAACCCTACTGCAGGGAGATAAAGGTGCTGGTGATGGCATCGGCAATGCAGGATGAAAAAACTTTAAAGGAGAATGATTGTGTTAGGAAAGGTAAAAAGATTCAACAAGATTAAGGGGTTTGGATTTGTTACGACTGAAGATGGTCGTGATGCGTTCTTTCATTTCTCACAGCTTATGATGGAAGGCTTCAAGACTATTGAAGAAGGAGCAACTGTTGAGTTTGATCTCGTTGAAGGGGACAGAGGTCTGCAGGCACATAATATCAAAGAAATCAAAGAATAGTTTGTAATATTAAACTTAATGATTAAAGGTCCTGAATTATAATACTTAATTCCGTTTTTGTGGAAAATATCTGATTTATCAGAC
>JAUNIH010000029.1 GCA_030523555.1 Erysipelotrichaceae bacterium | reverse complement strand
GTACAGCTGAATATATTGTCAAACAACGTTATCAACTATTAAGTTGAAAATAGCCTATATATAAATATTACGTTCGCTAAGTTGTAAATTAAGACACTTAGCGAATTTTTTATATGTATCTTTTTCACTAACCCGTTTTTAAAAGGACTTAGTGAAATTTATAACCCCTATCTTTTTCACTAACTCGTTTTTTTAGACACTTAGTGAAGCGTATATTATTAATCCTGCGACATATCGCTACAATTCGGAATCTCATTGACTACTCTTTTTCAAGGAACTTTTTTGGCTTCCAGCACACTTTTTCAAGGGAGTTTAAAAAAGACTACCGTTAAACGATAGTCTTTACAGTTAATCTTTTAATGATTTCTATTCAAGATTCATCATATATTCATGCATGGCCTTGGCAACGATTTTGGCGTTGTTTACAGCATCTACCGCCGTCTTGGCACCCATAACGACATCACCTGCCGCGAATACACCGGCACGGCTTGTAGCACCGTTTTCTTCGGTTACCAGTAAACCCTTTTCGTTAGGATCCAGTCCTTCAGTAGTTGTAACCAGTCTGTTTCTAGGACCCTGAGATACAGAGATGATAACTGAATCACATTCATGGAAGTCTTCTGTTCCACTTCCATCAGTCACATCAAACAGGATACCCTTCTCAGTAATCTCTTTAGGTGAATGATAGAATACCAGTTTTGCGCCATCCATCTTGGCAGCCATGATTTCATCAGTATTTGCCTTTGATTTATCACCTCTTGCGAACATATATACTTCTTCAGCACCGTATCTTAGCGCCGTTCTTGCCACATCCATCGCTGAATTACCCATACCGATAACGGATACTTTTCTTCCCAAGTTGAATACTTCAGGATTAGCCAGGTAATCAATCGCATAATGCACATGTCCTAAGCTTTCACCCTTAATACCTAACTTATTAGGTTTCCATACGCCTGTACCTACAAAGACACTCTTGTATCCATCATTTAATAAATCATCAATTGTTAATGTTTCACCGATAGTTACATTAGGTCTGATCTGTACACCGATATCTATAAGTTTCTTTCTGTATCTTTCAAGTATTGATTTAGGAAGTCTGAAATCAGGAATGCCATACTGCAGTACTCCACCAATCTTATCCTTACCTTCAAAGATTGTTACCTGATAACCTTTCTTGGTTAATAAGATCGCAATAGATATACCAGAAGGTCCTGCACCAATTATAGCTACCTTTTTACCGTTATCAGGTTCTTTTTCAATCTTTATTCTTTCAAAGAAGGAATTGGAAACGTAATGTTCAATAGCCGGAAAATCTACAGGACTTCCCTTGATTCCCAGTACACAGTTACCTCTACACTGTTTCTCATGATTACAGATCAGAGAACACACCATTGACATCGGATTATTATTGAACAGCATATATGCTGCATCTTCATACTGTTCACTCTCAATCAGCTTATTAATCTCTGGTATAGGTGTATGAATAGGACACCCGTTCTGACATCTGGCATTCTTGCACTTAAGACATCTTTTCGCATCATTCTGTATATGTTCCATTATATGTATCTCTCTTTCACTTAAATCTTACCATTTATTTATATATTATTAATCTCTAAATGTTATCATTTTTAATATAAAGAAAAGGAAGAACAGACTTATGGAGAAAAAACCGTTAACCAATGAACCTACAGCTACTGAACTTATCAGAAAATACCTGATGGAAGCAGGATTATCTGAATACGACGCTATCAACCTCATGGCAAGACACCTCGAAGAAGAGGCAGAAGCCTATATGGAAGCCATGAAAATAGTTGAAGGTTATAAGAAATAATATTGTTTTTTATTAAAATAGTGTTATTATAATCTTGTGTCTGTTCCAATGACACATTTATACACTGCGAGAAGTTGGACCCCATCATCCACCTTCTCCTTTTTTTATGCAAAAATCACCAAAAGATATCCATAAATAAACAGCTGTACAATTACGATTAATATATTCACCAGTATAAGCTGTATAAATCTTATGTATTTATTTGGACTGCATCTAAAATCAAAACCGTCTCTTATACCGATATAGTTAAAATTGAAACACACAAGAGACATAAAGACAGTAAATACAAGTAATCTTGTAACCCATAATTCCCACAAAGATCCACTTGATTCTATGTTTACAATAATCCCAAACACCAGAAGATACATTATCCCTGCCACCAGCATCTTCCACACTGTCTTACTCCTGAATCCCACAGGTGTATAATCGATACTTCTTCTGTCTATTTTCTTTAGAAGATATTCAAGGTAATTCTTTAATACACTTACATCCTTGAATCTGTCTTTTCTTTCAATCTTCGTACACTTATCGATAATCTTATTCAGTTTACCTTTATAGGTATTTACATCGAGATCACCGTTAAGAAGATATTCCATCAGTCTTCCAACACCATAAATATCCGTTTCTATCCCTGAAGCTCCAAAGCCATACTGTTCAGGTGCGGCATATCCTTTAGTTCCAAGTAAGACCGTATCTCTGGATTCATCATTATTTTCAAACTTGGCGATATTGAAATCGATGAGATTTACGTCTTTTCCGTTATAGATTACATTAGATGGTTTGATGTCTCTATGGATAATCTTATGTTCATGAAGTTTCTCCAGAATTGTACATAATCCAATCATCATATTACATACACTTACTTCATCAAGTTTACCTTTAGTCTCTATATACTTTTCAAGATTGATCCCATCTATCCATTTCTCTTTTACTGCAAGTTTATCTTCTTTATTATCAATACTCAGTATTTCCGGTATCCCATCTATATGATTCCTGTAGAGATATTCATAAACCTTTGTATTATAGGTCTCTGTACTTTTTTCTACGACATAACAGTTGAAAGATTCATCATAATATCTGATGACTGTCTTATCCTTATTCAATGGTATATATTCAGTTGACATCTTACATTAATTATAAATAATATTTATGCAAGGATAATATCTATGGAAATAAAAACGAGTGAACTGGAAGAAATACTTCTCAACAAAACCAACAAGGAATATATTGAAGAAATCAATAAACTGAATGAGATCTCTTTTTCTGATTACTACAAGAATGAGATAAACAGTAACGGTATCTCTCAGAATGAAATATTCTATAAATGCGGGATAAGTGATTCCTACGGATATAAGATCCTGTCAGGTGAAAAACACACATCAAATAAGGATCTGATTATCATGTTATGTGTGGCGGGTAATCTTGATTTAGAGAAAACCCAGAGATGTCTGAAGCTCTACGGTATGTCTCCCTTATACATAAAAATAAAAAGAGAAGCCCTGATCATGAAGTGTATAAACAATCATAACTATAATCTCTACTACATCAATCAGCTCCTAGAAAATGAGGGTTATGAAATCTTAGGAAACAGATAAAAGTTACCACCAATATGGTGGCAACTTTTTTATTTCCCCTGTGTTTTAATTTTTTATACAAGGGGGATTTTATATATGAAAAGAAATGTCTTACTTCTGATCAGTGCCATTATCGGTACGATCTATGGTATTTATCTTATAGCTTACTTTACCGGTGCTGTATCAGGTTCTTCGGGAACTGAACAGGCAGGTGCAGCTTTAGCGGGAGTACTGGTAATGCCACATATGGCCATGGTCTGGATTGCCTTAATCTTCAACTGGCTTGGCTATATCTTTAAGCTGAGATGGGCAGCTTTAGTTGCTGGCATTCTATATGCCGTAAGTATGGTGCTCTTTTTTGTCTATTTCATGTTTGTGGTTGTAGAAATGATATTATGCTTTATCGCCTATGCGAAGATGAAGAAGGTTGAATAATGAAACATATAAATATTTTATTAATCCTGTTATTAATCGTTTCTTTAGGAGCCTGTTCATCTGAAACAAACACTTCTTCTACATCCGTAGAATCTTCAACTTCTTCATCTGATCCTGCTCCTGCAAAGGAAGAATTCACCTATGAAATAAGTAATGTTCAGGAGAAGATTGAAGAAAACCCATACTGGGGTACATCATTTGATGTAGTAGTTGAAATTACCAATACCGGAAATGTACCAATCTACATGCATAAATGTGTTCTCGATTACGAAGATAATGACGGTCATCTTTTACAGACATACGATTTTATGAGTAAGGTACCGGATGTCGTAGAACCTGGTGATAAGGGTTATTTCTATGGCAAATCATATTTTGATGAAGGTGTTGATTTCTCCAACGGATCAGTTTTAAAACCTAAGGTATCCATTGAAAAAGCCAAAGGAACTCTTACAAGTTATCCTGTAGAAGATGTAAGTCTATATAACGACTACAACGCAGTAGGATGTAAGGGAAGAATCATCAATGAAACAGATGAAGAAGTATCCTATATCTATCTTACTGTTGTCTATTATGGTTCTGATGGTGAAATATTAGGTATTACCGGAACAAGTGTCACTGATATTCTTCCTAATGACAAGACAAGTTTTGACTGTTCAGGATTAATGTTAAGCGGATTCACCGTTGATGATGTGGTAGACTATCGCATCTACTGTGATGAGATGTATATGCAGTTCTGATAACTGGTTATTTATACTTAACGATCAAAGAGTCTCTTATAGACTCTTTTTTAAATTTATATAGGAATTTCAGATTTTCTTACAAATAATAGATAAGGAGATAATCTGTCTGTCCTCTCCTTGATTGCTTACTATACGTTAATAACGTATAATTTAAGTATGACAAATATCAAAGAACTAAGACAGAAAACCGGTTTAAGCCAGAAAGAATTTGCCGGCAGATACTCTTTATCTGTAAGAACTCTTCAGCAATGGGAACAGGGTATAAGCGAACCCATGGAAGCTCTTTTGATTCTGATAGAAAAAGATATTGACTGCAGCTTTGGTTTAAGACATCTTTATAAACACCCCAAGACACTCAAATGGAAAATCTGTATTGATGATCCTTTCATCAACTGTGAAAAGGTATATCCCATCCAGCAGTCAGGTGTAAAGGAACTTATAGATGATATCCTCAAGAATGATGGTGTTAAAAGTATTACGGTTTTTGGATCATCAGTAACTGACAGGTGCAGTATCTTTTCCGATATAGATATCTATGTTGAAGCTGATGGTGAAATAGAGATTCATGACTACCATGACTTTGAATATGATTTATGGACAGACAGATCAGCTGACGACAGATTAAAAACTGAAATCAGAGAAACAGGAGTAAAGGTCTATGAAAAATACTAAAAGTCTTTTTGACAAAGCGTTAAGCAATTTTGACTGTGCCAGAATAATCAGAAAAAACATAAGTAACGAAGATGAAGAACTGATTAATCTTGTTGGTTATCATCTTCAGCAGTCTGTAGAACTTTCTATCAAATACACACTGGAAATTAATGGAATTAAATATCCCAATGTTCATCGTATTGAAGATCTCATAAAACTGGCAAACGATAATAATATCAATCTGCATATCAATGAATATATTGAAGAACACGATGCTCTATTAAGTTCATGGGAAGCCAACACCAGATATATAGTAGGTTATCTTATTGAACTGAAAAAGGTTGATAAAGCTATTTCAGAGATTGAGATTTATTTTAAAAATCTTATTGATTTATATAATAACAATCAGGATTAACAGTTCACTTCCCCATACTTTATATATTTGACATATTTTTTAGATTGACAATAATTATTACTTAAAGGGGGTAAAAATATTATGAAACTTAATCCACCAAAGAAATTAACAGTCATCATCGCAGCTGTATTAGCTGTTGTAGCTCTTGTCTGCAGATTTATTCCATCAGTATCAAATGATGTAGCATTAGTATCTGCGCTCGTAAGTGCTGTACTGATGATCGCTTCTGTATACGTTCCAGGACTTTAATAATAAAAGTCAGCATTGCTGACTTATATTAAACAGAAGTGTGAAGCCGCTATTACGGCTTTTTTTACCACTGATGGAATTCATCCATGAACTGGCTGAATGTACCTTCATATGAACTTGAATCTATAATACTTCCATCAGTCTTATGATAATTGATGGTAACCTTTGAAGATTCCTTGCCGGTATAGGTATTGTATATAAGACCGTATGATGTAAAAGATATGGCCGCTATGGCATCATAGATACCTATTTCTTCATCAGTAATATACACATCAAATTCACTCAGGCCATCGTTATATTTGACATCCGATACATGACTTCCATCTTCCGCAAGACTCTTTATCATAGTGTCCAGCTGATCCTTCACGCTCTTTAACGTCGTGTTCTGTCTGTCTTTACTCATTACAGCGGTAACTGTTGTTCCATCATCGCTTACAGTAAGTGATTTTATTCCATCCTTTACCATAGGATCAAGTTCTTCCTGAGTAACTTCTTTTGTATTGGAATAGAAGTACGCAGGTAATGTAAGGGTCACATCAGATGATGATGCACATCCCACCAAAGACATAATCATTAATAGCGATATAAATAACGTTAATAGTTTTTTCATAATGTTTCTCCTGGTTAATTAAATCATCTCATATCTTTAAGAATTATCAAATCATCCATGAATGAACACATATATTACCGTAAAGATTATTCCCAGTATGAATCCTGATTTCTTATTCTCTTTTCTTAAAGATATAAACCCGAATAAGAATCCTAAAAGAATCATCACAAAGCCACTCTGCTGCATCATATATACCTTATGTACAGGTTCATTAATCATCCCCATAAACCCATATATAAACATGCACATTCCACTTATTCCCATTATTATTGAAGCAGTATTCATTATTATTTCCTCCTTCAATATCATTATAGAAAGAATATATCATTTATAAACAAATCTGTGATATATACCCCTTTTTCTGTGATATCTGGAAAATTCTGTATATAATATATCAGGAAAGAAGGATTTATATATGAGTCTTATCGGAAATATCTTATGGCTTATATTCGGTGGTTTCTTCAGTGGTCTGAGCTGGATCTTTTTTGGATGTGTCTGGTGTATTACCATTGTCGGTATTCCTATCGGTAAACAGTGTTTCAAGTTTGCGAAAGTATCATTTAGTCCATTCGGTAAAGAGATAGTATATACGGATAGTGGAATATCAGTGTTATTAAATGTTGTGTGGATGCTGGTGAGTGGATTCTGGATGGCTTTAGGAAATATTGCCATGGGCACAATCCTGTATATCACAATCATCGGTATACCATTCGGAAAACAGTTCTTCAAACTCGCAAGACTCTCGTTATTCCCGTTTGGAGCCAAGGTATATTAAAAGACATCTGAGATGTCTTTTTTAATTAATCTTCATTTTCTTCTTTGACTTTCGGTTCCAGTAATCCGGTATTAAGATCCATATTCAGATCTTCACTCACACTGATTAAAGCTCTTCCATCATTCTCAAAAGAAACTCCATCATCTTCCAGAAAATTACTGTTCTTTTCATCAATCTTTTTCATGTCAACCCCTCAAGCCCATCACAATAAAGGCACATTCATCATCTATATATACACGATATCGGTTATCGTGATTAATCTTTACCTGTTCTTTCTCTATTGTACCAATTAAGGTATATCCGTAAGACAGAATAATCTGTTTCAAAGTAGATATTGAATAATCAGAATCCTTAAGATTGAATTCTTCAGGATACTTGATATATAACTCATTACCTTCATTACTCAATAATTCTCTTAATACCTTGAACAGTAAACGGTTTTCAGCCAGCTGTACCAGTAACATTGATACAATATTATTCCTGATAATAAAACTTGTACTGGTAGAATTTATCGCAAGTTTATATGTCTTCTCAAGCTGAAGCTCTGTTGTAATATTGAAGTCATAATTATGTTTAAGCTTCTGTTCTATTATTCTTAATTCCAGCAGTATATTATCCACATCATCTTCTTTAGAATCTTCTGTTTCATCCTTGATGATGATAATATGTTCCGCATCATTAATAAGTTCATTGAGTTTACTGTCATCATATACATCTTCTTCATTGAATGATATATTCAGATCATTGTTTTCTATTATAAGTTCCAGTATCTCATCCTTATGATTTCCATAATCAGCCAGAACTACACTGTCACATTCTCTTGTCAGTTCCTTAAGAATGGTCTCAAGTTTATAGCTGTATCCGAAGATTACCAGTTTACCCTTATGACTCTTCAGTGTTCTGCCTTTTTCCATAATAGCTATATCCTTATACCTTAAAGGACATAGTTCATAGGCTTTCTTATATTCTTCAAGAAGGATTAACTTATCATCTTTTTCAATAACAGTGTCATATGAAGGATTAAGGGTAACTTCTTCATTTCTTAAGATACCTACAATAACCGCCTTATCTATTTCACTGCATAAATCATTGATGCTTTTACCCTCTAAGCCTTCTGTTTTTTCTACATAGAGTTCATTTCCATGGTAATCAATAATCTCTTTATATGCCTTGTCTAAGCCCGGTTCTGTACTGGTATGAGCTATTAATCTTGATACCAGTTCATCCGAAGAAAACATCATAAAGCCATCAGGTTTCATAAATGATTCAGGAAGAAGGTGATCGCAGTCAGATACACTTGATATAATTCTCGTCTTTGAATCCGGATAATCCTTCATATAGGCCAGTACAGCTAAAGATACCATTACAGCTCTATTGTCATCCATCACATTCACAATGATATTTTTTGCCGTCTGAGGATATATCAGCTCCATCTCCAATGGATTTAACAGATCTATATTACGGCATATCAGCTTGATATTATCCGGTACTGATATATTACTGTAGATGATATTCTCCATCACTTCTCTGTCCATCTCTTCACAGATGACGATTACTTTTTTACTGTTATGGGCTGCCTCAATCAGCTGATTAATCAGTTCTAAAGATGAAGGATCAAAACCCAGAACGATAGTGTGTTTATTCTCTATTACCGGTATCTTGCCCTTTCTTACACTTTTGAGTTTCTCTCCGATAATACTGGAGATAGAACCGATCAGGAAACTGGTGAACAGTAAACCGATTATGGCGGATATTGTTTCAATAATAAGATAAGGAATATTGGAATCAAATTCCGGCATATAGGCATTGATAGTCGTAGATATCAGATCCCAGAAGACATTGATAAAACCGTTGCTTATATTAAGCTGAACAATAATAAAAGAAACAATAGCTGTAACAATCAGAATCAGTATTACCAGAAATCCCAGTATCTTACCTAAACCATTGGAAAAATACTTATCGATACTGTAATTTATCTTTTCTTTTAATGTCGGTTTTTTCATCCTGTTACTGCTCATAATTCTTCAGAAAAACATCAAATCTTGGCAATGATAAAGACATCATTCCGTGCTGAGATACATCTATAAGTCCCTTTTCTTTTAAACGGTTCCTGTATACCGATAGAGATTTTTCATTAAAATCTTCATTATCTATCAAATCTTTTGTCTTTACCGGTGTATCACATGACAGTTTTGACAGCAGCAGTCTGTCTTTAACGGAAAGGTCTTCATTTATCTTCCTGTATACAAATTCTCTGAGGTAATAATCAAATTCGGAAATAATCGCATCAATACTCTTGGTTTCTGATTTGTAGTAAAGATAACCGATTGTCTGAAAGGCAAAAGCGTATCCTTTTGATAACCTTGCCAGTTTTAATGCTTCTTCTTTTTCAACACTCAGGGTTTTTTCATATGTTTCTGTAATACTTGCAAGATCCAATGGACCCAGTACTGTCTTTGGTGTTCTTAAAAGAAAAGTCATTGTTTTGCTGTTGATTACAGCATTGATATTTTCATACAGACCGGTCATCAGAAGAAATACCGGATAATCATGTCTTAAAAATATCTGGAAGCTGCTGCAGAATCTTTTAATCTCCTTGTTGTTGGCAACTTCATCTATAGTGATAAGAAGTTTCTGTCCGTTTTTCTTAACTACCTTAAGAAGTTCTTCAATAGCTGTTTCTATATCTTTGTCAGGCACACTTCTTTCAAGACTCAGATCCATACCCAGAAGGTTAAGACTGACCTTTTTAAGAGATGTCTTCAAAGGCTTTTCTTCCATAAGTTTTGAATATAAAGACAGCAGCATGTCCTGTTCCGGATTAAGATCAGCCACTATCCAGTTTTCATTCTCCTTAAGACTTCCTGAAATTTCAGTTAATAGAACTGTTTTCCCCGAACCTCTTACACCCGTAATAATATGCGAATTGAATGAAGGATTATCACCAAGAAAAGAGTTAACTATTTCATAGCTTACCGCCGGTCTTCTTATATAATTGTTTGGAATCTTACCAAAAGATAATGTAAATGGATTATTCATACTTCTTTCCTCTGATAAAATTATATCATAATCTTTTAGATTTCTTTAGATTTATATCTTTACTCTAAAACATATCCTACTTTATTAACCCCGATAAGGCCTCTTTTCAGAACAAAGATATCGATGGTTTCATAGTTTTTCTGATTATTGTATGTGCTTATATTTGCTGTAGAGATATTGACGGTATGGATATCAGTCTTATGTATTTCAATGGTACTGATACCTAATTTGTTAAGGAGTTCTTCCGGTATTGCATAATCCTGTTCAACAATACCGAAACATGTAAATCCGGTATCTGCACAGAATGATATGAACTTGTTCTTGGCGATATTATAGACTATCGCTATGGAACATCCTACAAAGCTTCCTATGGCATAGGCAATGATTGGTAATTCCGGTACAAGCGCCTGCATCACTGCACCACCTATTTCCATACTCACAAAGAAAGTAGTTGAAATAATAACACTCTCAACAAACTTCATTCCCATTTCATGGGCTTCCATCTGACCGCTTGCCACAAGTATTGTATCCTTAATGGTTTCATATATGACACAGACTACAGCACCTACTGCTGAAGTATTGGCATATCTTATACCTTCTCCCAGCATTCCGTGCTGTATACCCATTTCTACAACATAGGCAATAGAACCTCTAAGAAAAGATTCTCCCCCATCAGAGATAGCTTTTTTACCTCTTTGTTTTAAACCGCTCAGATCTATTTCGCCATTCTTGATAAGATAATCAATAGCCCTGTATAATTCCGGAGCCATTTCCGTAATCATTGTAATAGTAGCAGCTGTAATTGAGGCATCCAGAGCGTTATTCAGATAATCCATCTGTGCCGGATCAATAAACAGCTTTTCACCTGCGTATTTTTTGACTTCATTGAGTGGCATATTTGCAGGAAGACGGATATCTGAGCCATACATCCTGTCAACAGCCCTGTTTATTTCCTGAAGACGCTGAAACTGAATATTATCATGATAATCCGCGAAAGAAGTCTTGTTTACTGTCTCATCACCCAGTCCCTGGGCCATAAACATCCAGCCGTCACGCAATTCCTGAATATCCATATTTTCACCTAACTCTTAAGAAAAGCCTCAAGGGTATTTTCATAGTAAAGCTTTACTGTTCCATAAAACAGCATCTGCCTTTCCAGCTTCTTTTTATTTCCATTCAATGAACCGAATATTGTCGAAAAATCAATAAAGAATCCTTCACCGTCATCTTCTATATCATTAATATCTTTTTTAACCACATCCGGTATCGGAAGATTATTGAGAATATTCAGAAATTCTTTATACCTGTCTTCATCCTCAAGTTCTTTTTCATCCACATATAAAACCGCCTGCTTTCCAGCCCAGCCGAATTTTACACCATACTCATCAAAAGACATGTCCAGTACCGGTATCAGATCTTCTGTTCCCTTGATATCTCCAAGATAAAGGATCTTGTCTTTGATTACACCCTGCTGCTTATTGGAAAGCCATACCTTCTCTGTCCAGGCAACGGTATTGAGAGAATCATCCTTCAATCCCACATTCATATCTTTATAATCATCGTTGGTTTCCACCATCTTCTTGAGCTGATTCATCAGCATTTCGTCCTTATAGACAACAATCAGAGTCTGTGCTGTATCGTACATGAGATATCCTCCTGTATATTATTATCATTAATATTATTATAAGGGATGTTAAGATATATACGTATTATGAAACTATTAAAAGACAAAGACATAGAATCAGCTAACGGTGCAGGGGAAACTTTCCTGCTTGGAGAAATAATCGGTAAGACAGCTCCCATCCATAAGGAAGACTACAGTATAGCTGTTACTGTTTTAGAAAAAGGCGGTAAGGTCATTCCCCATTATCATAAGATATCCGATGAAACATATATCTTTATTGAAGGATCATGTGTCATGAAGATAAACGGCGAGCTGATAGATATATCCAAAGGTACGACCATCGTCATAGAACCGGGAGATGTTCATGAGATACTTCCTGCAGAAGAAAAATGTGTCTTCTATGCCATTACGATACCTGCCTTTATACCTGAAGATTTCATTGCGGATTAATAATCATATACGGCATCAAAGTAAATGCGACAGCTCTCAGCTATGAATGATTTATGAATAAGACAGTAAAAAATACCTTTAGGCGAAGATATCGCAAAGGTATTTATGTTTCTGCCTGATGTTGAAACTGACAGCAATATATTAAAGATAATGATATTTCCGGCAGTAAGCAATATTTACTGCCGTTTTTCTCAGATGAACTGCTGAATCTCTTCTTTACCTTCTAAAGCTTCAAGAGAACTCAGACACAAAGATTCCATTTCTCTTTCACCAGGAAGAATAATTACCGGGGCAATAAATTTTACTCTCTCGGTAATATGTTCCGTAATAAATTTAGAATTTGCCATACCGCCAATCAGCAGGATCGCATCTACATCACCCTTTAAAACTGTGGCATAGGCACCGATATCCTTGGCTGTCTGATAACACATGGCATCCAGAACCTCTTCAGCTTTTTTATCACCTTCATTTATGGCTTTTTCAATGGCTCTGATATCAGTTGTACCAAGATACGCCATAAGACCTGCTTCTCCATTGATGTGTTTCATCATGGCTTTGAGATCATATTTTCCAGAGTAGCACAGTTTTACCAGCGGACCTACCGGAACAGAACAGCAGCGGTTGTTGGAAAAAGGCCCATCACCCTCAAGCCCATCAGGTCCATCTACCATCAGACCTTTTTTATGAGCCGCAACCGTTATTCCGCCCCCCAGCATCACCACTACAAGATTGAGTTCCCTGTAATCTTTATTGATACTTCTGGCGTAGTATTTGGCCATGGCCTTATGATTTAAAGCCTGGAAAGAGGAAATACGCTCTATTTCCTTTAATCCGGAATATCGTGCCAGAGGCTCAAATTCATCCGTACATGGTGTATCAACCGTTAAAGGAAGAGCTTTTCTTTCTTTGCAGATATCAAGGGCAATGGCTGATCCCAGTGAACAGACATGTACACCATAATCACCACTCAATGACTGTCTTACATATTCATCATTTATTTCATATACTCCTCCCCTGACCGGTTTTGTCTGTCCGCCTCTTGTCACAAAGGCATCAAGTTCATCAGGAGATATTTGATGTTCATTCATATAGTCAAGAACAGTCTTTTTTCTTTTTTCAAACTGATCAAATACTGTTGGACAGTCTTTGAATTCTTCAGGATCATGTGAGATAGAATCCTTGTATATTTCTTTTTCATCTTCATAATAGGCAACCTTCGTTGAAGTTGAACCCAGATTGATTGCGAATATCTTTTTCATAAGATCTCCTTACAGACTCAGAAGTATTGCGGAAAGAACAGAATAATATTTGGCATCTTCATCATCCGTACGGCTGTTCATAATAATAGGACATTTCGCTCCCAATAGACCGCTTGAAAAACGGTAATGTCCAAAGAAATGGACAGCCTTATGAAGTATGTTTCCCGCATGAATATCCGGCACCAGAAGAACATCGGCTTTTCCGGCAACCGGAGAATCAATTCCCTTATGTCTTGCGGCATCTTCATCAAGAGCATTATCAAGCGCAAAAGGACCTTCTACCATAACTTTTTCACCCCAGTCCATTTCTGATAAGGCTCTGGCATGAACAGAACTCTGAATCTCGGGATCGGGTTTTTCCACAACCGAAAGACAGGCAACCTTTACTTCATCACTTCCAAAAGCTCTTGCCACCCTGATCAGATTGCGGGTAATATTTTCCTTGTCTTTAAGATCAGGAAAAATATTGACAGCACAGTCACCGGTAACTATCATACGATCTGCTTCCGGATATTCAAAAACCGTAAACTCATTGAGTTTTGCCTCAGCATCAGCAATTCCTCCAAAAGGATTCTGTACAGCCATCAGAAAAGTCGCTGTCTGCATCAGTCCCTTCATTGGAAAATCAGCCTTTTTCTCATTTATCATATCCATCGCCAGACGGGCACATTTTCCTTCTTTTTTCTCATTGATGATTTCATATTCATCAGGATTTTCATCAAGTGAGACAAGTATATCTCTTACCTTTTCTTCATCACCGATAAATACAGGTTCAACATATCCGTTTTTTCTGGCTCTGATCAGCGCCTTTAAAGAAATATCGTCATGAGCTCCTGCCAGAACTACTTTTCTGACTATTCTGTTTTCACTTAAATATTCTTCAACTTCCCTGAAATTTCTAAACATATAAACAACTCCTTTTTAAGAAAAGGGACACAAAGCATTCTCTGTGTCCGCTTATGATTACTGTCTTTCGCCTTCAACCTGCATTCTGATCATGCCGAATTTTACTGTACCGTTCAGTTTTCCATCACCGACTGTACCATTGAAACGGAATTCAGAACCACGTGCTTCAATTGCGAATTCCAGTTCACCGTTATGGAATGTACCATTTTCATAAACCATTGATTCATCCATAACTTCAAGAACACCGTTTGAAGTTTCACCGTCAACATTGATGATGATATTGCAGGAACGCTTCTGTCCAAGAACTTTGGCTGTACATTTGTAGGCACCATCAATACCATTGTCAGGTTTGTCCTTTTTATCAGACATGATGGCATCTTTTTTGTCTCTGCCCAGCATTGCCAGGGTTTTGGCAGTATCCATTGTACCCTTGCTGCCTTTCTTTTCCGGAACAGCACCATTGATGGAAACGGCAAAGGAATTATAGCCGTCCATTGGCATTACCACAAATTTTGCGTGCATCGGTACCTGTTCACGCAGTTCCTTATAGTTTTTCTTTGTAACTCCAAAGACAAGACAGGTAAATTCGATATTACCTTCTTCGATGCTGGCTTCACATGAAAACAAAGGCGCATAAGGCATGAAATCACCGATGGTCATCATAGGTGAAATAGAATAGATTTCATGAATGATGACGTCCGCATCTTTCAGATCAACCCATTAGTTGCCGATATGTCCACAGCTGTTACAGGCAGGATAAGGAGGGAACTCGATATGTCCGCATTCAGGACAGCGCAATCCCAGGAATTTTCCTTCATCAAGTCCATCATAATAATGTTTTGCGATTGGTTCGTATTTCATTTTTTCTCCTTTCCTAGTCTTCCAGTGTTTTCAGAATAGCGATGGAAGTCATATGGGTAGCACCTTCACCACGTACCATAACAGTCTTTGGTGGAACAGGTATCTGGCGGCCTCCTGCTTCATTGCGCATCTGCAGTACTGCTTCCTTATAGTTGTGAAGGGCCGTTGAGGCATAGGCATGTCCGGTGCCCTGAGTACCGCCGTCGGTATTGACCGGTTTTTCTTTATCAAAACGGGTCTTACCGTCACGGAAATATTTCCACGCTTCACCCTTAGGCATATAACCTACTTCTTCACACGCATCAAACATTTCAAACTGGTCCATATTTGTACATGAGAAATAATCAATATCTTCCGGTCTGAATCCGGTAACCTCGTAGATCTTTTCGGCAGCTTCAGCTGTCATGCGGTGCTGGCAGTTAGGTGTCAGAACCGAATAGTCGCACTGTACTACATTGACAACTTCAATCGGTTTCTTCTGGTATTTTCTGGCTATATCACTAGCACAGAACACCAGTGCTGCTGCTCCTTCACACATGACACCGGTATAGTTGATACGGTCCATATCGTTGAAGTAAGGATCCATATCGGATTTCATATATTCTTCTACTGAATCAAAACCATATTCTTTGGCTACCTCATCAAATGTCTGACGAAGATAGGTATCAGTACCGAGTTTTCCATGTTCGCGGGCAGTACATACAGCACCGATACAACCGTCTTCCAGTTCATCCTGACTTATACCGGCACGGCGCATATAACCTCTTCCGCACATATCCTGCTGGGAGAATGTTGAACCTATCCAGCGGGCATAGGAAGTATCAACGCCATTGGTTCCATGGTTTGCCGGAAAACCGTAAAGGTTCTTGAATTCAGAGAACGGATAACGGATATGCGAAGGTTTTTCCGGATGGGTAATAGACTGGTTGATTTCAATATTTACTGCTACAACAATGTCCGCACGGCCTCCCGCTACCATATCAATCGCCTGATTGACAATCTGAAAGCCGGTTGCACAGCCGGAAACCTGATAGTTGGCAGATTTTCCCTTCATACCAACCCACTCCAGGAAACCATGATGAGGTGAAATATTCATTGAATTGTTTAATGGACTCGAAGTTGAACCGACTATCAGATGATCCACTTCACGCGGATTCACACCTGCATCTTCAAACGCTTCAAGTACAGCCCAGGCTCCCATATCCTGAAAGCTGAGACCCTGCAGTTCCGGAGTATCAAATGGAGAACCAAACTGGGTGGATCCCACACCGATAATCGAAACAGAACGTGAAAGCTTTTTGTTTGCCATATTTACCTCCTTAACCTATCTGTTCCTGATATTTGGCATAAACATAATCAATTGCTGATTCAACTGTAGTGGCATAGAACTGGAATTCATGATAATCAATATCCAGATCAAACTCATCGCTTAACGCTGAAAGAATCGGGAAATAATGTTTGGAATTGACATTAAGATCTTCCTTAAAGCGCAGCTCATGATGAGACGCGATTTCTTCCTTTTCTTTACGGAATACTCTGGCTATTACCTCATCCATAAGCTCGGCGATTTCAGAACGAACATCCATAAGCTTAACCTCCTGTATTATATGTATTTTCTGTTTAAGTTCAGTTTATCAGTACCCCTTTTTTCAGATAAGAACGCATAGTTTCAAAACGACCAAAAAAAGACAGTTTCCGTAAAACTGTCTTATTTCCCCCATATATCTGAAATCTAATCTTTTCTTTCTACCACCACATCATTAATGGCATCGGAAATCATTTCCAGCATCTCCATGACTTCCTTTACACTGACGCTGTTCTGATTTTCAGCCCACCATTTGAACACCTGCATCTTTCCTGCCTTGGCAAACTCATTGACAATTATCAGCTGGGTATCATTGAGTCTTGAACGATGATTATCAACAATCGTATCCAGAATTCTCTTGGAACGGTTTCCCAGCCTTATTCCAAACGAATCATCACCATTTACACCAATCAGCGTCTGCAAAGTCCTCAGATTGTCTCTGATATAGGAAAAGTTGTTTTCGACTACTGACATATCATTATCCAGACCGACTTCTTTTTCATCTATGATATGTTCCAGAAAGTCATCCTCTATCAGCTGCAGAACATCATATATCGAATCAAAATGCGTATAGAAACTGCTGCGTGAAATACCTGCCTTTCCGGCAAGCTCCGTAACTCTGATGGACTCAAAAGGTTTTTCCTCCATCAGTTCAATCATCGCCTCACATATCTGTTTTTCAGCCCTGTTCATGGTATTTCCTCTTTTTATGCTGGTTTATAATATATATACTAACCCGGAGGTATGTTTATGATTAAAGGTATCGGTGTAGATATGGTATATATTCCTGAAATAAGACATTTCCTGGAAGATGAAAAACTCGCTTCTTCCTTTATTTCTCATACTTTTACACCATCAGAAGTAAACGCCTGTAAAAGTCATAATGATCCTGCTGAATACTATGCCACCCGTTTTGCCGCCAAAGAAGCTGTCTATAAAGCGATAGCCCATCTCAATGACAATATAAACTTTGATTTCCGCAAGATAGAAACCCTGAATCATTCTGATGGTGCACCATATATAAACATCATCGAAGAACTTAAAGATATCCTTGAAAGCAGTGATATATCTTCACTTCACATATCTATCACTACTGAACATGATTATGTTACAGCCTTTGTTGTAGCTGAATAATTCTATTCAAATTATATCATTTATAATCTTTCTCTTATATTTATAATACCTGTAATAACAGGGGCTTTATTACATAATAAAACCCATATATAATATGTAAAATATTTGTAATTATATTTTTATTATTTTGTAAACCCTTTATTTAAAGGCTTTTTTAAATATGTGATTTTACATTAAGAGACTTGAATGTAAAGCGGATATGTTATTATGAAGTTGTAATTTTTTTCAAAGGAGGAGAACTTAGTTCATGAAAAGATTATTAACTATTTTATTATGTGCCATAATGCTGGTATCCTTCGCAGGATGCAGCAGCTCTGATGGAGGTTCAGCTTCAACTGATTCAAATGAACCTGTAACCATCACTATCTGGGGTACCTGGACAAACGCTCAGAAAGAAGCTCTTGAAAAGTACGCAGCTGATTTCACAGCATCTCAGGACAAGTATACTGTAGTATACGAAGACCAGGTTTATGATGGTTTCTCAGGTACATTACAGAATGCCGTTGTAGCTGGTGTTGGACCAGATATCGTTATCGATTATGCTTCAACTGCTGCTACATATCTTGATTTAGGCAGAATTGCCGATATCAGCAAGTATATTGATGCAAGCTATGTTTCAACACTGACTGATGGTGCTTATGAAGAATCTCATTCATATGTTGAAGATGGTATGTACAACTATCCAATCGTTTTATCAGGACCAGTTATCTGGTATAACCCTGAAATCTTAGAAGCAGCTGGTGTAGAAGTTCCTACTACATGGGATGAAATGTTTGCAGCTTCCAAGACTATCTCTGAAACAGTTACTGTTGTTACAGATGCCAATGGTAATAAAACTTATGTGACTGATGGAACAGGCGAACATATCTATGGTTTCGCAAGTGACTCTCACACAGATATCGCTGAAACATGGATCAAACAGTTAGGTGGAGACATCTATGATACAGCTGCTGAAGAAGCTGTATTCAATACTCCTGAATTCGCTGCTATGTTACAGCAGTATCAGGACGGCATCAATGACAGTTCATTAATGAGCGGTCCTACTGGTGACTATCTGTCAAATGACTTCAACGCTGGTATCGTAGCTATGTACTACGGTTCAGTTGCCGGTGCTCCATATCTTCAGGCAACTCATGAAGCTGCCAAGGTTCCAACAGTTGCCGGTGGTACAGCATGGACTTCTGCATGGCAGCGTGGCGTTCTTATTTTCGACTATGCTGATGAAGCAAGAATCGAAGGCGCTGTAGCGTTCCTTGAATACTTCGCATCACCTGAAATCAATGAAGACTGGTGTGAAAAGTGTAACTACACTTCATGCTTAAAGTGGACTACTGAACTTGATTCTTATCAGGCATTCCTGGCTGAAAACACTTCATTACAGTGCCTTGAACCAGAAATCGCCGGTACATTACCAGCAGTTCCTGCTCAGTCAGCTGTTCGTACAGCCTTAAAGAACCTGATCACCAACGTTGGTGCTGGTACTAATGTTGATGAAGCATTAGCTGAAGCAGTTCAGTACGTTGCTGACAACAAATAATCAATCCGTTTTAACTCATCTTATTAACTTGCCTTTAAGGCATTAAGGGGTATTTGTGAAAGTACAATTAAACAATCTTACTAAAACATTTGGGGATTTTAAAGCTGTAGATGACTTTACCATGACATTTGAAGATGGTGAACTGGTATGTCTTCTCGGCCCTTCCGGATGCGGTAAATCAACAATGTTAAATATGCTGTCAGGTATTCTGCCTGCCAGCAGCGGACAGATTCTCTTTGATGAAGATGATGTTACAAACGTTCCACCACAGGATAGAGGCGTAGGTCTGGTTTTCCAGAACTACGCTTTATATCCTCATATGAGCGTTCTTGAAAACATCGCCTTCCCACTTGAAATCAAGAAAGTACCTAAGGCTCAAAGAATAGAAGAAGCGAAGAAATACGCTGAACTGGTACAGATTACTCAGTACATCGACCGTAAGCCTAAACAGCTTTCCGGTGGTCAGCAGCAGCGTGTAGCTATCGCCAGAGCTCTTATCAAACAGCCTAGACTGCTGCTTCTTGATGAACCGCTATCCAATCTTGATGCACGTTTACGTATTGAGATGAGAGAAGAAATCCGCAGAATCCAGCAGGAAACAGGTGTAACAACTATCTTTGTTACCCACGACCAGGAAGAAGCCATGTCAATTTCCGACAAAATCGTCCTGATGAAAGCCGGACAGCTTCAGCAGATTGATAAACCACAGGAACTCTATGATGATCCGCACAATCTCTTTGTCGCATCATTTATCGGTAACCCTCCTATCAATCAGCTTGAAGGCTATATGGAAAACGGCAGATTTGTGCTCGAAGACGGTTCCGCTTCTATCATAATAAACAACAGTAACGTAAAAGAAGGACAGAAAGTCGTTCTGGCTATCCGTGCCGAAGCTATTAACTTAAACAATGAAAACTATGACTTCAAGGCAACCGTAGTTCAAAGATACACTATGGGTAAAGAAGAACTGGCTTTTGTCAAAGTTGGGGAAAAAGAAATCCGTGTGTACTTATCAAGCGACTTCGCGTGTGCAAAGGGAGATGAAATCGGTATTAAACTGAGAAACAAAGGTGTCTTCCTGTTTGATAAGGAAACGGGGGATAGAATCTGATGAGTCTTTTCAGAAAGAAAGATAAGAAAACGAATAATAACGACGTTATCTTCAACAGTAAACTGGAACCTTATATCTACCTGTTACCATTTGTTCTGGGTCTGGTTGTATTCACAATCTATCCTATTATCAACGTTGTATTAATGGCCTTCAAAGAAGGTTACAAACTCAATGGTGCGTTCACTGGCTGGGGTATTGGCAACTTTACCAAAATCTTCTCTGACCGCTACTTCTTAAGTGCCTTCAAGAATACCTTTACATACGTCTTTATCGTTGTACCGATTGCTACCTGTATCTCTATTCTGGTAGCTAATCTCTTAAACCAGAAGACCAAGGGAATCGCAATCTTTCAGACAGCGTTCTTCCTTCCAATGGTTACTTCTGCCATCGCTGTAGGTCTTGTATGGAAATACATGTTCAACAACGAAATAGGTGTCGTCAATTTCCTTTTAAAGGCAATTGGTCTAAACCCTATCAACTGGCTTGGCGCAACAGCCGGCAATGCCCAGTATAATATCTGGGCGGTAATTATCTTTGGTATCTGGAATATGATTCCATTTACCACCATCCTGTTATTATCAGGTTTACAGAATATCGATCCGCTGTACTATACAGCTGCCAAAGTAGATGGAGCATCTACGACAAAGATGTTTTTCAGGATTACGATTCCGCTGTTATCACCTACAATCTTCTTAACGATGATTGTCAACATGATATCCGCATTCAAGATCTATAACGAAATCATCCCGTTCTGGAACGGCAGTGCCGGTGTTACAGGTACCAACCTGTATACCTTCGTATACTACATCAAGGAACAGTTTGCGACATATGGCCGTTATGGACTGGCTGCTGCAGCAAGTATTGTGCTGTTTATAATTATCTTTGTCTTTACAATGATACAGCGCTATATCCAGTCAAAGGCCAATAATTAGGAGGACAGGATATGAAACAGAAGGAATTTATCAAGAAGTTCTTTGTTTACTTCTTCTTAATTATCGGATCACTGATCATGATCTTCCCATTCTACTGGATGCTGTCAAGTGCAGCCAAAACTCCAGCCGAATACGCAAGCTTCCCGCCTAAATGGTGGCCAAACAACTGGCTGAACTTCTCAAACTACATTGAGGCATTCAAAACTGCAGATTTTGTAACCTACTTCAAGAACTCATTCTTTGTTGTAATTGTATCGGTAACCATCAATACAATAACTACAATCCTTGCAGCCTTTGCCTTCAGCAGACTGAGATTCACCGGTCGCAAGATGGCTTTCACAGCCTTATTGAGCTTTATGATGGTTCCGTTTGAAATGCTGGTTATCACCAACTATCAGACAGTTGCCAAACTTGGTTTAGTCAATACCATCTGGGTACTGATTATCCCGTTCACAACTTCGATATTCTATACCTACATCCTCAAGAATTTCTTTGATACAATACCTGATTCTTTGTACTACAGTGCCAAGATTGACGGTGCAAGTAACTGGAAATACCTGTGGAGAGTAATGATTCCAATTGCCAAACCAAGTCTGTTCACAATCATTCTGCTGAATGTCATCGCTTCATGGAACTCATACCTGTGGACTCAGTTAACGATCTTCTCAGACAAGTATCGTACTGTTCCATTAGGTCTGGCTGCCTTCATGACCGATGCCGGCAGTAACCCACAGCTTCAGCTGTCTGCAGCGGCGGTTACGGTCTTACCGATGATTGTATTATTCCTGTTCTTCCGTAAATACATCGTATCCGGTGTATCGAGCGGCGGTATCAAGGGTTAATTATTATGGTAATGTGAACTTCCAGGTGGGTTTAAACGTATATACAGGTTGAACTTCTG
>JAUNIH010000028.1 GCA_030523555.1 Erysipelotrichaceae bacterium | reverse complement strand
ATTGAATGATTCTGTATTTTCATAATCATCCATAAAGTTATCATCTATCGGATTATAAACTACAGGATTATTATCCTTAATATTTCTTCTGCTTCTTCTGTATCCTATATATTCTTTTTCATCATAGTAATCTTCTTCATCCACACCATTATCCTTAAGATAATCCTTTATATCCTGATGGAACTTCTTAGATATATCAAATGCCTGTCTGTTATAGACCAGGAGATATACATAAATATCGTTATCAAAGATAAAATCAGTTATCACATTAGATGCAATCTTCATAGCTTCTTTAAGCGGAAAACCGAATGTTCCCGTACTTATCAAAGGTAGAGCTACAGACTGCAGTTTCTTTTCTTTTACGATTCTTAAACAGTTTTCATAACATCTTCTTAAAAGCTTATCTTCATTATGTTTTCCATCAATATATATCGGACCTCTTGTATGAATAATATAAAAGGTATTATCCATACTGAAAGAAGAAGTGATTCTCGCATCACCCACATTAAGTTTAGGTAATCTGCTTACCTCTTCATCAAGTCTTTCCCCGGCAGCTTTATGCACCTTATAGTCAGTACCTCCTGATCCACTGTAGTTTTCATCAGTAGGATTTACTATCGCATCTACCTTTACTCTTCTTATATCTTCTCTGATTATTTCTAATGGCATAATTTTATTCTACTATTATTAATTACTGTTATAATTCCCAAAACAGGTATTAATTTCTTATTAATGAATCTATAAATGCCAGGTTTCTTTCCATGGCTTCTTCTGTTGTACAGTCCATCCAGTTCTTTCTCGACCTGGTTACTGACCTTATAAAATCCCTGTCTGTGAATACCAGCGTCAGTCTTCTTCTGATTTCATATATATCATCTACCGGCAGACTTCTGTCATCATAAATATATTTTCGGAAACATTTTTCCAGTTTGAGCGGATCAGATTCCTTAGAAAGATAACAGATGTCAAACACATCCTTGTATCTTGTTGACCTGCTTCCGAATCTCAGAAATGATTTTATCTTTTCTGTAATAATCTGCTCTCTTGAATTCATAAGAAGGCTTACACCATCTTCCTGAAAACATATATCAAAACAGTATTCTTCCTGTCCTATATCAAGATCTTTCTGAACACCTATATCTATTTTGCTGTCAAGTTCATTTCCAAAGGTATCCTTAACTTTTATAAAAATACGTTTCCCTTTGTAATCCTGATGCTTTAATTCAATAAGCGGTTCCAGAAGTTCAATGGAAAGACCATCAATATTCTTCAGATTTTCAACAAAAGAGTGAATCGAAACATCAGAAATGGAATATCTGATAAAATCCATATCTATATCCTGAGTTGCCCGTCTGGCATCATGTGACAGATTACGCATAACTACGCCACCCTTTATTGTCACATTCCTGTTCATACTGCTGTTTGCTATTGCGTAAAGGATAATATCCTGGCAGACAAGTGATTCAGCGTTTGCTTCGTTATATCCTTCTTTTTTAACTTTTTCTATCTCTTCTTTCAGATTAATCATAATACCTCCAGCGAGATTGCTTCCATAATTCTGTCGCTGTTTTTAAATATTGCAGCACATTCTTCAACGTGATAAAAATCCAGCTCATCTATGATTCTCCGATAAGAAGAAACAATCTCTTTGTAATAGTCAAATGCTATCCTGCCTTTAGAACGCATAAGATCCACAAGAAGACGTTCTCTGCTGTAGATATTTATTTCTGTTTTGTGATATACCATTGTTGTCTTTCCCATATCAAACAGTTCTTCATTCACAAAAACCTGTCTGATATCCGGATCATTTATGCGGGTATCCGTTCTTTTTGTTGCCAGAAAGTACTTATCAGGAATCACATCACTCAATCCATAATAATAAAACGCACTTTCACCCGTAAATACAGCCCGTGGATACTTGACTGAAATAATATCCAGATCAGAACAGTACTCATCTTCAGAATAAATACCTTTACCCTTCTGAAACAGTCTGCCTTCTTTTATCTCTTTTTTTATTCTGTAGTCAGTTCCATATATCTCAATACACTGTTCATATGTCAGAATCATCAGTCTCTCCCTCTAAAGTAATTATACACTCATTTTATCTTTATGTGTATATTTACTTTAATATTCTGATGCCTGTTTCTATGAATTCCAGCAGAATTAATTATTCAATAAGAGGGTATAATGTATTTAATAAGGAATCATTATGTGCGAATTGTTTAACAGATATGAAAACGAAATAGAAGACTGCTGTATGGCCAATGGGCTGGATTTTGATAAAGCCAGAAAGATGGTCAAATGTTGGAATAATGAGCACATATTTCTGCAGTATTTTGATGAAAACAACGATGGAAAAATGGGTTTGCTTGATGAAGAACCAATGCCTGTTGTCTTAAAGATATATATCAGTAACAATACTCTGACTTTTGAAAAGACTGAAAATACAGACAGATATTTATTGAGCTAATATAAGGTGTTTTTTTTATGTTTTTAGTCAGTACCTGTAGTTTTCATCAGCAGGATGGCATACTCTTATATTAAATGATATCTATCTCATCCAGATCATCAGGTACAATGATATTTCCCTTGAAATATTCCTTACCTTCATCTGTATAAAGTTTTCTTCTTTCCTTAAGATTATTACCTTCTGTATGATAAAGAATAAGATTCTTTACATTCAGTTTATCAGCCAGTGTACACGCATCCTTGACGGTTGAATGATAGAGTTCATAAGGCTTGTAGATATCCCTGTCTCTATAAAGACAGAACGCTTCATGCAGAAGATAATCAGAATCCTTTGCGTATTCATATTCACATTCCGCATACGGTTCATCCCCGCAGCATGTAAGCTTTCTATCATCATCAAGATACATCGTAAAACCAAACTGTTTAGCCTTACGGGAATTTATATCAAAGGTCACACATCTTCTTCCCAATACTTTAAACTCTTCACCATCTTCAAGAATATGAAGATGTACATTCTTATCAATAAAAGATATCTCTTTCTCATTAAACAGTCTTAATGACATATCCCTTATAATACCTATAACCTCATCATGTCCATAGATATGATATTCACCTGAACATTTCCCCTTATTCAAACCCTGCAGTATTACCCTCATAATCCAGAAAACACCCATCAGATGATCAGTATGTTTATGAGATACAAACAGATTACGGATATCATAGATATCAATATTCACTTCCTTAAGCTGTCTTAAAATACCGTTACCACCACCGGCATCAACCATAAAATAATCATCATTATCCTTAAAAATAAAACAGGTATTGAAACATGTCGTAACTAAAGCGTTACCTGTACCTAACATAATCAGTTTCATAAATGTAACCTAACCTTATATTATTCTTTATCTAAAGCTTCAACAAGCTCTTCAACACTCTCATATGGACCATACATATTCCTATAGTTGACCGCATCATCAATCGCCTGTAATGTCACCATATTCGGTACATTTTTAGCTACCGCAAAAGGTATTGCCTGCTGCCTTATAGCCTGTTTCAAAAACATATTTACTGCACTGCTCATATTCAGACCCAATTCTTCGAATAATTCTTCCGACTGTCTCTTAACATTTTCATCTACTCTTATAGTTATACTTGTCATAATCAATACCTTATACATACATTATAAGATGATATATGTACATTGTACATATTTAATGTTATAGACTTCCTCCTTTCATTACATTATTCGTAAGAAAATCTAAAATTCCTAAATAAAAAGACTGTTTTTCAGTCTTTTCTGTCAAGATATTCAATTACCCTGTCTAAACTCTTTAATATTGCTGCACACAGTTTCTGATAATCATCTCTTATGATCTTCATATCCGGAATATTGATTACGTCTGCCCCGGCATTATGTGCTGCCATAACTCCAGCTTCACTGTCTTCCAGAATCAGACATTCTTCAGGTTTCATATTGAGTTTATGTATAGCCTTTAAAAAGATATCCGGATCAGGTTTACTTCTTTCAATCTCATCCGCAAACACAAAATCTTCAAAGTAATCATAAATGTTATTACTCTTCAGAATATATATACCTCTATCTCTTTTGGAACTTGTAGCCAGTCCGATGTGATAATTATTCGCCTTAAGATATTCAAGAAGTTCTTTTGCTCCGGATTTCAGATCTACACCCTTATAGACAAAATCCATCTCATACTTTTCTACCAGTTCAAAACATCTTTCCTGGCTGATATTCAGTTCATACTCTTTGATAAGTCTTTCAGTATTCGCCTTTTCCGTCTTACCGCTGTAATAGAGCGAATAATGAGATACCGGCATATTTTTGCCGTATGGTTTTAAAATCTCATTATATATTCTGCAGGAGATGATTTCCGTATCTACCAGTAAACCATCCAGATCGAATATTACCGCTTTGTACATCAGTTACTCCCCATCTGTCCGCCATCAATACGGATTATGGAATTGTTTATATATGATGCTTCATCGCTAATCAGAAATCTTATAATATAAGCTACCTCTTCCGGTTTTCCATATCTTTTTACCAGTATCTTTTCACATTCTTCTTTTAAAAACTCTTCATCATAGCCATCAAGTTCATTCTCTGTTCCGATAAAGCCTGGGGCTATGGCATTGACATTCACATATGGAGAATACTGAACCGCAAGATTATGGGTTAATGATATTAAAGCTGCCTTTGAGGCATCATAATCAAGAGACATCGGATAATAGGTATTTATACCGTTGGTAGATGATATATTGATGATTCTTCCATATTCTTTTTCTTTCATATGCGGATATACGGCCTTTGCACAGTTATAGGCACCTACCACATTGACATCAAGTGTCTTTCGGAATTCTTCAGCAGTCTTTAAATGATACAGATTTGACAAATCTATAGCGGCATTATTGATTAATATATCTACACCACCCATTTCCTTATCAATCTTATCAATCATCTTTTCAACTTCATCTTCTTTAGACACATCAGCCTTAAGAGCCATACATCTTACACCATAATTACTGATGATTTCTTCTTTAAGTTTTAATGCTTTATCTTCAGAATGAAAATAACAGATCACAATATCGTATCCGTTTTTACCAAGTTCCTTAGCTGTTTCTTTTCCTATACCGGTAGCTCCCCCGGTAATCAGTACGGTTTTACTCACAATAAAATAATAAAAGACCTTGAGATATTTCTCATGAATTCCGATAAAAAGTTATAAGTAACATTTTGTCGGATTAAATATATCATAGCAATCACCTAAATAAAAGAATAAATCCCGCTAAAAAGTTAAAAGTAACATTTTGTCGGAATTTAAAAAGCACTCTCTTATTGATTGGTTCGACAAGAGAGCGCTTATTGTTTTATTAATGCTTGGACTTGATCTTGGCAGCGTTTTTGATGTCTTCAGATGAGACATGATTCGGATCGGCTTCTTTTTGTGGTGCCCTTTTCTTGAAATAGGCATTCATCGAAGCGTCGGCGCCTTCTTTTATTTCATGATAATCGCCATTCTTGCAGGTAATGCACATCTTGGTTTCGTGCAAGTTCATGACATACTTCCAAGTACGGACATCCTTGAAGTTAATCAAAGTAGCATAATCCTTTTCTTCGCAATCATAAATGACAAAAGAATCTTCATAGCCGATAAAGTAGATGTTGGCTTTCATGAAACAAAGGGCAATGGCTAAGGCTGCTATAACCAGACCGGCAATTTTGTTGGCGTAAATGAAAATCACCAAAGCAACTACCATAATAAAGATGACAGTTGCCCAGGAACGATCAGAAACCTTAAGTTTCACTTCGCCTTGAGGAATTTCATTGATTTTTACTTTGTGATTGTTTTTTGTAGACATATTATACCTTTAAATCGCTTCGGCATTGACAAACTGGCTGGTCCAGAGTTGCTTATAGAAACCACCCTTAGCCAACAGTTCATCGTGTGTGCCGGTTTCGACGATGTCGCCATCTTTCATGACTATTATAACATCGGCATTGCGGATCGTAGATAATCGATGGGCAATTGTAAAGGAAGTTCTGCCTTTGGTAAGAGCATCCATCGCATTTTGAATGACCTGTTCAGTACGGGTATCGACACTGGAGGTCGCTTCATCAAGAATCAGAAGCGGAGCATTTTCAATCATTGCCCTGGCAATGGTAATCAACTGTCTTTGACCAGCTGAAATATTGAAGTCATCCGATAACGGCGTGTTATAGCCTAGAGGCAATGAAGAGATAAAATGATCGAGACCGACGGTCTTGCAGGCTTCCTTGACCTGTTCATCGCTGATGCCTTCCATACTGTAAATGATGTTTTCCTTGATCGTGCCTTCAAAGAGCCATGTATCCTGTAAAACCATACAGAAGAGTTCGTGTACATTTTCTCTGGTTAGATCGCTGGTTTTGTGGCCATCGATATAGATGGCACCGGAATTGAGTTCATAGAAACGCATCAGCAGATTGACCAGCGTTGTCTTGCCGGCACCAGTCGGACCGACGATGGCAACCTTTTGACCCGGCTTGATCGCAATCGAGAAATTATTGATGATCGTCTTATCCGGAGTATAGCCGAAATTGACATTCTCGAAGACAACTTCACCTTTGACATCTTCTTTGGCTAAAACTTCATTCTTAGCTGACTCATCTTCAACTTCCGGTTCGTTCAGGAAAGACAGAACTCTTTCTGAAGCGGCAACTTCCGATTGAAGATTAGTAATTGCCTGGGCAACCTGGCCAAGTGGCTGAGTATACATCTTTACATAAAGAATAAAGGCGATGATAGTGCTAAAAGCGATTGTTCCGTTTTTGGTAAATATCGCGCCAACGACACAAACTGCTACATAACCGAAATTGCCGATAAACTCCATCATCGGACGCATCAAACCAGACAAAAATTGGCTCTTCCAGTTGTTTTCATAAAGCAGTTTGTTTAAGCGATCGAATTCCTTAGTCGATTCCTCTTCGCCATTACAGGCTTTAACAATCAAATGTCCGGCAAACATCTCTTCGATATGGCCATTGACCTCACCCAAGTAGCGCTGTCTTAAAGAAAAGTACTTTTGCGAGACATTGATAATCTTGTTCATCAAAAAGATGCCGATCAGCGAAGAAGCGATGGAAATGATCGTCAATGGCACATTGGTCAAAGCCATCATGATTGCGCAGCCTGCAAAGGTCGCAACAGCTATAATGATTTCCGTAGCGGCATTCTTGAAACTCATGCCGATCGTATCGGCATCATTGGTTACTCTGCTCAATAAATCGCCAAAGGAAGCGGAATCAAAACGGCTCAATGGAATGCGATTAAGCTTTTTGGATATCTCTTGACAGATATAACGTTGTATTTCCTGGGAGATAGTCGCCAAGGAATAGGATTGAATATAAGTCAATAACGAAGATGACAAATACAGAACCAAAGCGATGAGCGCATAAGTAATGATATGTTCAAAATCGATAGCTCCGCTAAACATGCCTTCCTCAATCAAATCAGTGATCTTTGAGGCCATATCCGGTCCAAACAGCATCAGGACAACCGCAGCTATTGAACAAAAGGCAGCGACTAATAAACGCGGAATAAAGGCATTGATAAATTTCAAGAGGGCAATGACAGCACTCTTGAAGTCTTTAGGTTTTTCCGCAATCTTCATCGGACCCTTGGCTGGCCGGTTATTTAAATTGACCTGTCCTAAGGTATATTCACTCTTTGCCATTATGCCAATTCCTCCTTTGACAGCTGGGTATAGGCGATTTCCTGATAGGTCTTGCAGCTGCTCATAAGCTCGTTATGTGTACCCATACCGACAATGCCGCCTTCATCTAAGACAATGATCTTATCGGCATCCCTGATCGTACCGATACGCTGAGCGACGATCAAAGTTGTAACTCCGCTTGTTTCTTCTTTCAGCGCATTTCTTAAAGCTCTATCTGTCTTATAGTCTAAAGCCGAGAAAGCATCGTCGAAAATATAGAATTCCGGCTGTCGATATATTGCCCTGGCAATTGATAGACGCTGTTTCTGTCCACCTGAGACATTGGCACCTCCGCGGGCAATTGCCCCTTGGTAGCTATCCGGCATATTTTCGACAAAGTCTTTGGCTTGGGCGATTTCAATCGCCTTCCTGATCGCTTCCTGATCACGCTCGCCATTTCTTGAATCACCGTAAGCAATATTGGACTCAACACTGCCGGTCATCAGAATGGCCCTTTGCGGTGCATAACCAATCTTTGAACGCAAAGACTTCAGTTTATAATCCTTGACATTGATGCCATCAATCAGAATTTCACCGGAACTCGTATCATAGAAACGCATCACAAGATTAACCAGTGTCGTCTTGCCTGAACCAGTGGCACCAATAAAGGCGATGGTCTCACCCTTTTTGCCGCTAAAACTGATCTTATTTAAAGCGGGGCTGCTGGCTCCCGGATAAGTAAAGGAAACGTCACGGAATTCGATTGTGCCCTTTTCTGTGCCCTCTTCTTTATCGCCATCAAGAATCGAGAGTGGTTGTTCCAGGACTTCATTGACTCTTTCAGCACAAACGCCAGCTCTTGGCATTTGGTTAAAGACCATATTCAAAGACATAAAGGCCTGTAAAATCTTTGAGGCATAAGTCGAAAAGACGACCATTTCCGAGAAGGTAACCAAGGCATCATTATAGCCTAAAGTTGAAATGATATAAGCGCCCGTCAGATAAATGCCAATCGTCAGACCGTTGTTCAAGAATTTCATCGTCGGCTGCATAATCGCCATGGCATGATGGGCCTGCATAGCGTTATCCGTAAGATTATTGTTGGCCTTGGCAAATTTGTCTTCCTGATATTTGGAGGCATTATAGGCCTTTACGACTCTGATGCCAGTCAAATTTTCACGGGTAGCCTTATTAAGTTCATCGGTAAGAACCTGCATCTTGCGGAAACGGGGATGGGCATATTTGACGACATAACCGATGACACAAATGATCACAAAGACGCAAACACAGGTTAAAGTTGACCATTGCCAGTGTTTGCCGGAAATCTTCGTCAGGGCAATGGCAACCGTAATTGGCGCCTTAACCAGCTGATTAAGACCACCTGCCACAAATCTCTGAATTGTCGCGATATCATTGGTGCTGCGGGTTATCAAAGAAGAAACCGAGAAGTTATCGATTTCCTCCAACGAGAATTGATTGATCTTGCCAAAGACCTTTGCCCTTAAATTGAGCGAAAAGGTTGCTGCCAGTTTTGAAGTGACCAAATCCGATAAAAAGGTTATCAGCATCGCCGTAATGGCACATAGCAGCATTTTGATGCCGCTAAGCCAGATATCAGACAGCGGCGATCCCGGTGTCTTGACCAGAATCGTGATATTCGCCATATAATCGGGTACCTTAAGATCAAAGTAGACCTGGCAAATAACCAAAATGACGCTAAGCGCAAAATAGGTCCACTCGATCCTGCCCATGTTTTTGATGATTTTAGTCATTGTCACCGCCTTTGCTGTTGTCAATGACCTTGTTTAAAAGCACCAAAAGCTCATCGATCTCTTTTTCATCTAAGCTCGAAAAGAGTCTTTGTGCGCTCTTATAGCGCAAGTCATGAAGCTGGGCAGATTTTTCCTTGCCAGCTTCAGTGATATACAAGGTAATGACACGCCTATCTTCCTGGCTGCGTTTTCTTTCGATATAGCCCTTCTCTTCGAGTTTGCCTAAAACCTCGGTCAGGGATTGAGGGCGAATATCCAGCATCTTGGCCAATTCCTTTTGGGTAATACCCGGGTTATGGACGATCTTCTGCAAGATCCTGCCATTGCCTTTCATACCAAAATCCTTGCCCCTGCCCGAAACATTATGCCGCATTTTCTTGTACTCACTGGAAATGCGATTTATACATCTTAAGAGTTCTATTTCCTTTTCCATCTTTATCTCTCCAAAAAATAATAAGGTATATTATTATAATATACCTTATTAATATAACTTATTTCCGTTTTTAATTCAACGTATCAATTATTTAACGTTTGAATTCTGTTTTCTTTCGCTCATTAGGCAGATTCTTCATCGTTGCCAAATGGCTGTTGGCCGCTCCGAAGTATTTGATGACCTGTCCTCTTAGCTCTTCAGGAATAACTCTAGGGAATGGGAAGACGACGGCATTGCCTAAACGTGTCATCAGTTCAAGCAAGAAGTCGATCTCCTGATCCAGTTCTTTTGCGGAAATATATTTGAATTCATCATAACGGGTATGCATAAAAGCCGAACCTTGGGCACCGGTTCTGCCTAAGGCAATTGTCGGTACCCCATAGTCGCTAAAGACCGCCGAATCAGAACTCATGACTCTCGAAGAAACGGTCGTCGAATAACCGACTTCATTAGCCAGACAGGTGATATAGCCCTCAATGCTGGAAACGCCGGTGACTATGCAGATATTCTTGCCAAAGAGATTGCCGCCCATATCCAGATTTACCATGCAAGCGCATTTGTCGATAATATCCTGGTGTTTTTCCGCAAAGGCCCGCGAACCTTTTAAACCGACCTCTTCGCTGCCAAAATGGATAGCTGTGACACTTCTCTTTAAAGGATGTTCCTTGAGATATTTCAAGAAAGAAAGCACTTTGACACTGCCGGCACCATTATCCCAAGCGCCATAGCTGTAACGTGTCGAATCATAGTGGGCACCGATAACCAGTTCATCTTCTGTCGGATCACTGCCTTCTACTCTGGTGATGACATTATGGGAAACGATAGTCTTTTTAGCTGTCTTATGGCTATAAGTAGCAATCGGCTTGTCATCTGCCATAATCTCTAAGGCATCCTTGACATGGATTGTGAAACACGGAACCTTCTTGATTGCCGCAAAGCTCTCCTTATAACGCATTGAATCAAGGTCATATGATCCTTCGCTATCTTTAATCGAACCATTGATGAGCATATAGGCCTTCATGCCGTTTTGGACCAGTTCCTTGAAGTTTTCTTCGCTCGCCCTTTCACTTAAGATAACGAGCTTGTCCTTGACCTCTTTTAGACAGACGTCATCATAGTTCTGCAGATAATAGACCTCAGCCGTTTCATTTTCACAATTGCCGGCACCATAGGAACCGCTTACCGGATAGTCCTTGCCGTTGACACTCAATTTAGCTTCAATCGGCTCTTCGACTTCAAAAGTGAATTCTTCAATTTCCGGCTTAAAGCCTATTTTTTCGATTTCGCTGGCTATAAGTTTAGCAGCGGCATATTCTTCCTCGCTGCCACTAAAACGTCTAAAGCTTAAGCGTGATAATACTTCGTTAGCGTATTGACCGTACATATTTTGCTCCTTATCTAAAAAAGCCCTACGTGCGTAAAGCTTTTATATTATTTCTGTTTGTTTAAGATCTTTGGATATATTGGAAAAGATCGCCGGCTTGAACAAAAGCGATTGGCACTTCGTCTTTGACGATTTCCTTGAGCCATTCACTCATGTATTTCATGCCCAGTTCTTCAAAGTTGAAGTGTCCCATTTCCAGTATTACCTTGTCCTTGCCTAGCATTGCCGCATCATTGACATATTGGGTTAAAGTATAGTCACAGATTTCAAAAGGCAGAATGGCATCGGCATTCATGGCATCCATGACTTTCTGTTCGTCCTTTCTTCCTTGGACATGTTCGGCGAAGAAGACGGTTTCAACCTTGGCATCGAGATTGCCGACAACTCTAAGGCCGCTTAAATTGAATTTTTCCATGATCTCCTTGGCCAGTTCTCTGCCGGTTGTCGCTGGGATCTTGTACCACAACGGTTTAAACTTGCCGCTGGTGACATAATCATCCCATCCTAGTTCTTTCATTATGCCGTAGAAGATGTAGTCATTGCGCTTTCTGACCGGATAAAACGGCAAGCCATTGCCATGCATCCGATCGTGGTCGCGCCAAATGCACAAATTGTTTTCTTCAATATATGCCAATTTCTCTTTGACGACATCATTGTTTTCAAAATCCTCGCTGCCAGGCACCAGTGAAGCAAAGATTGATTCATGGGAAATGATCATATTTTTGCCTTGTCTAACCGCCTCTTTCAAGACGCCCATGGTCGCGCAAACCGTGATGACAATGCCCGTGCATTCCTGGTCACTGTTGCCCGCAAGGATCTTGTCGCGGCTATTGCCGTTTTTAGGTTCCTCAAAGGGTTCATGCCAGGCACAGATATCATCAATTATTTTCTGTATTTTCATTGTTTGTTTCCCTTTCTTTGGGTAAGAATGTTTCGGCGATTTCCTTTAAACGTTTGACATCCATCTTGTTGTCATTTTTGCTGCGCTTATTTAGCACAACATAATCGCCTTTATTGTTAATGTCAGCACCCGTCAGGATATAAAGTTTAGGAAATACCTCAAAACAAGGCATCATATTATTATCCTCGATCAGGACTTCCTTAGCGCCCGCAATGTTTAACATCGCCGTTTCCTTCCCATGGGCAAGTACCGGATGTTCGCCGCCAGCCAAATTATTGAGGTATAAGACTTTTTTGGCATGAGAGAGCTGTTGCTTGTACTTGACTAAAAAAGCCTTAAGCGTGACATAGTTATCATCGCTCATATCCAAGAAGACATAGGCATTCTTGCGCTTATTAGGACTATTGACAGCGATATAGTTCAGCAAGGCCATTGGTGCGCTGCTATTGAAATTAAAGATGTTACGGGCAAAGAAGTGAAAAATGAACATAACCACAATCGCCAATATAGCGCTGACAATGCCCTTGGCAAATAACCGATAAGACAGATAATAGACAATAGCCATGAGGATCAGGCAAATGCCCCAATCACAAAGGCTGGCTGCAAGCTTATTAAAATTTGTCTTCTTATCGTTAAAAGGATAATACTTATAATGATAAAGATAAGCCTTGGATTTTGTGTCTAATGGAACGATAAAGACATTATCGGCCTTGGCAATATTGCCTACAACACACAAACCTCTATGGCTTGGTCCCAAAGACAATTTGTCATAAGTGACCTTCAGACCGACCTTATTATTGTATATTTCATAGATATAACCATAGATCTTTTTCTTATCGTCGTTGGACTGACGGATGCCGTAGTAATAGGTATACTGCAGCAAGATTTCTTCCAACTTATTGGCATATGCGGTTTCTGACATATTTTGTACCTCTTAAAAGAAACTGTTTTCGATGTTTATTTCCTGATGGGGATTCCACTCCTTGATACCATCTTTGCCGGCTTTTTCAATTTTGCCCTTTACATTCTCTTCGCCAGCGATTCTGGATGAGAGCATCTGTAGAAGCATCGGGAAGTTCATACCGGTAATACAGGTTACTTCATCATTGATGAATTCACTGGCCATTTTGGCAGGACTGCCGCCATAGATATCACATAGAATCATGACGCCATCGCCCTGATTCAAATCATTGATTTTAGCTGCCAGTTCTTCTTTGAAGATTTCAGCTTCCACATCAGCGTAGAAGCAGCAGCAATCGAACTGTTCGATTTCATCGCCAAAGAACATCTTGGCACTATTTACCATGCCCTTTGCCATATCGCCATGGCTAATTAACAACACGCCTTTCATTATTTGAACAACTCTGATGCCGGTTTCTTCGGATCACTTGGAATCATCTGCATATAGGTAGGAATGCCGAGATCCAGAACTTCCTTGACCTTGGCTACTTCATCTTCATCTAAGAACATATGTCCGGTATATTGAGTTCTTTCCTTATCGCTTGGAACCATGCGGCCATAATTTGATAAAGTGACCTCTTCAACGTCAACTGCATTCTTGCAGATGTTGTACAGGGTATCCAGTGATCTGACAACCACGAAGACATGGCGAGTCTTGCAACGCGGATCGTTCAAGACATTAAGCGCTTCCTCATTGGTCATGACAAATGTCTTTACGCCTTTAGGAGCAGCCATATACAGAGTTTTGCTTAAAAACTGATCCTTGGCGCTCTCATCATCGATTACCAGCAAAGTATCAAAGGTTTTAGCCTTGATCCAGGAAGTGGCAACCTGTCCATGAATAAGTCTTTCATCTAATCTAAGTAAATCAACCATTATTCTTTCCTTTCTTAAAAACAGGCAAGCTACATTTAGTAGCCTGCCCGTCTTTCAATTATAAATATAACGCTATAGCAAGCCGATATACGCCAGCAATACGCAGACAATCATGATGCCGTAGATGATGTAAACCGGAGCGATATTCTTGTTTAAGCAATGGAAGCAAGTAAACAAGATAATCAGTGGCATAACACCAGGAAGCAGGGCATCAAGCAGAGCTGTTTGGACATTCATTGAAACGCCCGAAACCGTAATAACCCAGTTGAACGAGAAGTTGACTGTTGAAGCTGTCAAGCTACCCATCATGATCAAACCGACGATGGAAATGACATCCTCCAGACGGTCAAACATATCTGTCTCTAACAGGTCAGTGACAAAGGATTCACCTTTAGTATAAGTCAAAGACAAGCATAACCACTTGCCGCCGCCAAACAGCAGCAGGAAGATTGCCAAGTAAAGGATCGGAGCGATGAAATTGCCTTCTTGCGCCAAGCCCATAACCAAGGCAGCGATAATATTACCTAAAGTACCCTGGAAGATCGTATCGCCGATTGCCGCTAAAGGACCCATCAAAGCGATCTTCATATTCTGGATAGCCTCTGCCGAAACGGCATTGCGATCCATACTTCTCTTCTTTTCCAGAATATAAATCAGGACCCAGACGATGGCACCGGTATAAGGGTTAGTATTGTAGTAAGTGGAATGACGCTTGAAAGCCGCCTTTCTTTCTTCATCATCGTCTTTATAGAACTCCTCAAGATATGGTGCAACTGTATACAAGACACCGTGACCACCCATGACAACGGAGTTGTTGGAAGCCATTATCAGATTGGATCTGAAGAACAGATCCCACATTACCTTCTTATCTTCTTTAGTCAAATTATTTTTAGCCATTAGAAGAAATTACCTCCATTCTCGACTGGTTCGCTCATGGCGTTTTTCTTGACCTTCTTGTCAAGTTCTGCCGATACGAAGAACCAGATAAAGCCGATACAAGCAGCGACAATCGCTACATAGATCTGTCTGACACCTGTCAAAACCTGCGATAAGCTGGTAGCTGCCGTGATTGTTGCCCCATCGACGCCAAGTTCCGCTAAGTTGTTGGAAATCTTAGTTGTAACGTTTGTGATAACGCCAGCTGGATTGAAGACAACTGAATACAGAACCCAACCCAGGAAGAAGAAGGCAGCATAACGCTTTTGCCAGCACATCTTCAAGGCGATTGCAATACCGACAGCCGTCATACAGTTGCTGGCAGCCGTCAAACCGGTCATCAGTTTCGTTGGCAAACCATTTACTACTGCTGAAACCGCATCCGTACCAAAGGCAACGGAGAAGAAGATGATGATAGCACCTGAGAGGTTACTGATTAATAAGAACCAAACCCAATGAGCAATGCTGTACTTACGTGAATTGCCCTCAGCCGCCAGTTTTTGCCAATAAGGCTCAGCAGCGACAAAGATCGGTGTAAAGATACGACCGATACTGTAAGACAAGACACCGACGGTATAAGCGATAGCCAAACCGGCTGTCATATCCAAACCGCCTAAAAGCACGAATGCACATGGAACGATCGAACCGATCTGCTTATTAGCTGGTGTAACACCTCCAATAGCCATAACGCCCAGGAAGATGGCTTGCAAATAACCACCCATGATCAAACCTTCTGTAGGTTTGCCGACGAGGATGCCGAATAATGTGCAAAGACAGATAGGCGAATAAGACATATTCAAAAGGAAAACCTTCTGAAAGATATTCGCTACCCAGAAAACGATAACGCACAATATAGCGCCTCTAATTTCCATATAAAATATCCCCTTTCTGTATATGCGTATAACGCATCTGTTACTTTAATTCTAGAATTTTGTTTAGCGCTTTCATTTTTAGTTTTGCACCATTGGCGGTGCAATATTCTGTGCCAGCAAAGTGCCAATGCCAAAACAAAAGGTAATTTGCTAAAATAGAATTGGAAAGAGAAAGAAAATGCTCGATAAGGTCCAATATGAACTAATCAATATCATCAATAGCAATGGCTCTGCAACTTCCAAGTTTTTGGCTGATCGGCTTTCTTTATCCAAAAGATCGATCATCAATCACGTGCAAAAGATCAACAGCGAATATCCGGGATTGGTTATTGCCTCAAAGCAGGGCTATCACTTAAATGCCGTCCTTTACCAGCAATTAATGAGCAGCGATGAAGTTGAGATTTTGGCTATCGATTCTTTAGGCTATCGGACAAACTATATCATTTCCTCTTTTCTTTATTCTTATAATGATTCCGTCAACATCCTGGATATCGGCAATACCCTCTACTTTTCCGAATCGACAGTTCGAAGCGAAATTGCCAAACTGCGCAGTCATGCCAAAAGCTTTGGTTTGGATATTGCCACTAATTTCAACACGGTAACTTTAAACGGCAAAGAAAGCGACAAACGCCAGTTTTTCTTTTCTTTTATCTTTGGCACGATGGACGAAGATATCAATGACTGGTCGACAATTGCCGCCTATTTTCCGCATATCGATTTGGATTCCATCAAGGAAGCAATCACAAATACCATCGACCAGAACAACTTTTCCGTTTCCGATTATGCCCTCAGCAATATTGTCGTCCAAATCGCTATTGCTCTGGCGCGCATAAAGCAGGATCATCAGATCGACAGTGAACTTTATACCCTTTTCTTAAGAGATCAGGATTTCAAGATGGCCCAAAGCGTCTGCAAGGCCATCGCTTCTATCAACAATGTAGTCTTCACTAAGAATGAAATCACCCAAATCGCCCTTTTGTTGGCTGCGATTTGCGACAAGTTCAATGTCGTCGCCACTATGGATAATTTGTCTGACTATATCTGGCCAGACCTATATAAACTCATCAACAACATCGCCGATGATCTGAACCGTTACTATTCGATTGATTTACGTAAAGACAGCCATAATTTTGTCGCTTTTTGTCTCCATATCCGTTGTATGGTCCATCGTCTGACAGCCGGCATTCATATTTGCAATCCTTACCTGGAGACGCTTAAGCGTAAACACATCATCGTCTATGATACAGCGGTCTATATTTCCTATAAGATTTCCAAGCATTACAACATTGCCGTCAACGAAGATGAAATATCCTATCTTGCCCTATATATCGGCAATGTCTATGAAACCTTTCTTTCTTCCAAAACCAAGGTCAGTGCTCTTTTCATCCTGCCTAACTATCATATCAATCAGGGTCTTTATCTGACCTATGCCAAGGAATTTGCGTCACAGATGAATACCTATTGCGTATCTTCCATTGATAACTGCAAGAATCCTGAGGATTATGACATCATCATCTCCAGCAATAACCTGATCTACGTCGGCAGCAACAAAGCTCCGCACATTACCATCAGTCCGCTTGCCAATAACCGTGACCGCAGCAGCATTCAAAATGCCATCATTGAGGTAAGGCAAAAGCGTTCAATCAAATTCATCGCTGAAGTTTTTTAGATCTGTGCGATGCAAGCCGTTTTTATGTCGATGCTCTAGATAGCGATGATGGCTATGAAGTCATCAGATTCATGGCTGATAACCTGATAAAAGAAGGCATTGTCAAAGAGAGCGCCTATCAGGGCATTGTCGAAAGAGAAAACATCGCTTCTAGCGTCTATGGTTCCTTTGCCTTTCCGCATGATATCAGGCTCTCGGCAAAGGAAACGACGCTCAGTATCTATATTTCCTCTAAGCCGCTGAATTTCAATAATGAACAGATCCGGGCTATCTTTCTGTTTACCATTAACGCCAAAAATCATCTTTCAACCTATCGCAGTGCCTTGGAAGCGATCTATAACAACTTAGAAAAAAAGACCTTTAAGAAAAAGGTCTTGAACTGTAAAACAATTGAAGCATTTACGGAACTGATTATCGCAAACCACAGTTCCTGAAATCGGTAACGACTTCCTTTAAGCCTTCGCAAGCTTTAATGATTAAGGATTTAGGGGCAGCGATATTAAAACGAAGATAATCTTGTCCATCACCCCGATATTCTTTGCCATCCCCTAACAGGATGCCTTTTTCCAGCAGGCGATTTTTAATGATGGTTGAAGAACCCGTTTTCGAAACCCTTAGCCACATCAGATAGGTTCCTTCGTGCTTTGTCACTTCGATTTCCGGAACATCTTTAAAGAATGCGGTAACATACCTGCTGTTTTCTTCTAGATAGCTTTTTACTTCATCCAGCCATTCGCCACCCTGACTATAACCAGCTGTTGCTGCTACCATGCCATAAATGCTAGGCGTCGTTATCCACACGCCCCTTAAAAGATCGTTGATCTTTTTTAGAATATCCTGGTTATGGCATAAGAGATAGGCGATTGAAATGCCGGCGATATTGAAAGTCTTGTTTGGCGAGATACAGGTAACGGAAATGTCCCTGATAGACTCCAAGGCGTAAACCGAAGTATACTCATGATCAAACAGGGCAAAATCGGCATGAGCCTCATCAGATAACAGATAAACATGATACTTCAGACACAATTCAGCCAATTTAGTAAGCTCATCTTTTTGCCAGACTCTGCCGACCGGATTATGCGGGTTGCAGAATAATACCGCTTTGACCCCTTCCTTGAAATACTTTTCGGTTTGCGTAAAATCGATTTGATAGGAATTGTCATCATTGATCAAAGGACATTCAACCAGTTCACAACCTGCGCCCTCGATAATCGTAAAGAACGGATTATAGACCGGGGTATAAGCCAAAACCTTATCGCCCGGCTGACAAATTGCCCGAATAGCCATTGCCATCCCGGTCAAAATGCCGGATGTGGCTTTGATATCCTTGGGATCGACGCTTAGATTATGGCGTTCTTGTTGCCAAGCTATGAAGGTTTTATTCAAATCGGCTGTTGGATGGGTATAGCCGAATAGCGGATGAGCATTGCGTTCATTTAAGGCATTCACGATACAAGGCGGCGTCGCAAAGTCCATATCAGCCACCGTGAAACAAAGCGTCTTGCCTTGGTATTCCTTCGGCAAGCCACGCCCCTCCCATTTATTGGAAGCTGTGCCCTGACGGTCAATGACTTCATCGAGATTATACATTCTAATACCTCACAGCTAATGGCGAACCAATGGCTCTGAGATGTTCCTGGAATTCATTGGTGCCATTCAAGACATCGCGCTGATTGACTAGTTCGATATTGTTGTCGCTGATCCACTTAAGAACCTTAGGATTTGTGACAGCTACGACATCTCTGACGCGATGGATATTGCAGGAAGACTCATTAAAGATGTAGTCATCAAGAAAACCCGGATGACCGCCGATCTTGATGATTTCCTCATCCTGCCAGGTTACAGCCATAATATCTTCTTCCGGCTGGTATTCATTAAATTTGGCTAGGTCAAAGTCAGAGCCGTTTTCGCCCGCTCTCTTACCGCTAGGGGTTCTGCGGCTAAAGGTCTGATAGTCAAGATCCTTATACTCCTCAGGACGGATAATGTTCTTGGCCCAACCATTGTTTTCCTTTAGGACATTGACCGCAATGCCGTATTTGGCACAAATATCCCAACGTGCCTGATCCATCGGCATGTTGTTGTAGATTTGGGTTGTATCTGGGGCCTTGCCTAAGATTCTAATGCAACGCTCGATTTGCGCTTCAAACTCAATATAAGCCTCTTCATAAGGAACCTCATCTTTATGATTGTGTTTGTGACGCCAAATGAAACGTCCCTCTTCATCGATCATATGCGGTACCAGTTTATGATCGGCAACCGGACTGCCCCAAAGGTGGCAATGCCAGCCGATTGAAAGCCATGGATAATCCCTTAAGCGATAAAGGGCATCTTCACTGCCTGGCGTTTCCAGCATAACATCAACCGAAGTGATGATCGAACCCTGATCAAGGGCTTTAAAGACCCCATCGTTGCAGGTCTTGGTGTAGCCGACATCATCGGCACGGTAAACAAGTCTTTTTCTTTGCATAAATCTCCTTAAAAGGCACTTATAGTGCGCTTTTATTTGCCCATATATAATGGCGAATTGATTTCCTTTAGATGTTCCTGATACTTGTTTGTTCCATACAAGGCATCAGTGGTATTGACTAATTCAATCTTATTGTCGATGATCCATTGTTTAAGAATTGGCGAAGAATAGGCCTCGACATCCTTAACGCGTGGAATGGTGCAACTGGATTCGCTTAGGACATAGTCATCGAGGTATCCTGGATGTTGGGATCTTAGCCAGATAATCGAATCATCAATCGGCATTTCCATGATAGCCCCAAGTGGATCATAATATGGGAAATCGACAACATTCAGGCTCTTGGTATGCTTATGTGAATGATCGACCCATTCCTGGATATTGAGATCCTTGTATTTGTCGGCCGGAACAGAAACCCTGCCGCCATAACCGACACCACCGGTAAAGCCATAGACGATACCATAGTCATCGCAAGCCTGGCGAATGGCCATATTCAGAGGACTCTCCTTGCGGTCATTAGCCGTGCCGTTAGCAACTCTGGCTGAACCGCCTGGCCCGACATAACACAGACCTGTTACATCCGGATAACGTCCTAATAAATCGTAGCAACGATCAAGCTGGGCATGGCATTCTCTTAGAGCCTCATTGTAGTCAACTTCAAATAAGGCCTTATGATCCTTGCGCCATTTAAAACGCCCTTCTTCATTGACCATCGAAGGCACCTCACTAGGATCAAGGACCGGGCGACCCCAGAAATGCGTATGCCAACCGATCGTGATCCACGGATAGTTTCTTAGTTTCTTGCAGGCATCTTCAAAGCCCGGGCAATCCAGCATCAAGTCACAAGCGGTTACAACGCCCTCATCCATCGCCTTCCAGGTACCTAAATTATGGGTATCAGTATAACCGACATCATCTGCACGAAATATAACTTTCATTATTTTATTCCCCTTTTCAACTTGATTATAGATTTAGCTGATAGGGGTTACATTTTTTAATTTGCACCGAAGATGGTGAAATGCTTAGGCAAAACAAAGAGAACTTATTAGTCTGATAGATTCATTCAATCATCTGTTTCATCTCGTTTTAAAAAGAAGCATTTCTGCTTCTTTAAATATAGAACCGTAATGATTCTTCGTTTTAAATATCGGATTAACTTCTTCTGTTAACGGGATATTACCTGAATGTTAAATAAATCCACCTGACTCATAACCGAAGTCATGAGTCAGGTGGATATTTATCAGGAAAGCATTGCTTTCTCAAGGTCTTGACTTATTATTATTCAGCAGCGGAGAATGAATCCTTGCCGACTGCACATAATGGACATGTGAAGTCTTCAGGAACATCTTCCCACTTTGTGCCAGGTGCTATACCTGCCTCTTCACAACCAACGGCTTCATCATATTCATAGCCGCATACATCACAAACGTATTTCATCTTATTTGAAGTATCTTTCTAATAAGCCCTTAAGAGCCTTACCATGTCTAGCTTCATCTCTTGCCATTTCATGAACTGTATCGTGGATGGCATCCAGGTTATTCTTTTTAGCGCACTTAGCCAGATCAAACTTACCTGCAGTAGCACCGAATTCACAGTCAACTCTCCACGCAAGATTGTCTTTTGTTGAAGCAGTCATCTTTGGTTCCAGTTCAGATCCTAACATTTCCGCAAACTTTGCCGCATGTTCAGCTTCTTCATAAGCAGCCTTTTCCCAGTACAGACCGATTTCAGGATAACCTTCTCTATGTGCAACTCTAGCCATGCAAAGATACATACCAACTTCTGAACATTCACCTTCAAAGTTGGCCTTTAACTGTTCATAGATATACTGCTTGTCTTCAGCAGAAATATCAGCGTTGTCTTTTACAGTCTTAGCGTAGATACCGAATTCATGTTCAGCAGCCAGAGTCAGTTCACCTTCAACCTTCTTGAACTTTTCACCTGAAACGTGACAGATAGGACATTCTGCAGGAGCAGCATCGCCTTCATGTACATAACCACATACTGGACAAACCCATTTAGCCATTTTTTAATCCTCCTTATTTCTTAAACAGCTTTTATTTGTTCTGACATTCAGAACATATTCCCTTAAAGATGATGTCGTAATCCTGAATCAAATAATCTCTTCTGGCATCAAGATACTTTTCGATATCGAAAGACTTCATCCTTACGTCTATTAGATTACCACATTTCAGACACCTCATATGATGATGTTTGTCTGTAATATGATCAAATCTGTCAGCTCCATCAGGAACACATATCTTCTGAATTTCCTTCTCATCAGATAGAATATTCAGATTTCTGTATACTGTACCCTTGCCCATAGACGGATATTTTTTAACGATATATCCATATACTTCTTCAGCACTGGCATGATTATGAAGATCTCTTACGGCATTAAGCACAAGTTCCTTCTGGATGGTATGTCTTCTTTCCATATCGCTCCATAATAGGAATAATTCCTAATTAATATTATATATCATTAATTATTCAAGTCAACACTTCTTCTAAAAATGTGAATAATATATGCCCCTAATCCCAGTACAAACACATATAATACACACGTAAATGGTATCCCGATATACAAAGCTATATCCTTAAATACCGGCTGGTTCATCTTCACCAAAGGATTTATATAAAACATATCTATCTCTCCATATCCGTTCAAAGAGAAATTGATAATCTCCGCCATAAGACATAAGAGTAAATAAAACGGTATTTCCTTTCTGAATTCACATCTTCCTTTACCTTTAAAAAGAGTAAGTAAAGATATAAACAGTACTGCATCATGAAACAGGAATGAATGTGCTGTCAGAATCACTTCCTTATGTATCATGCCTTCCGGATATAGAAATGACAGGATTGCCCCCAGTCCATTAAAGTCTATAAGAAAAGCTTCCAGTATATCTTTATGTTTACTCTTTGGATATATCAGCCAGTAATATATCGGAATTGAACATAACTGAAATGGTATATCCCATAAAGATACAGTACCTTTTAAAATATATAGATATATCTGTTTAAAGA
>JAUNIH010000002.1 GCA_030523555.1 Erysipelotrichaceae bacterium | reverse complement strand
AGTGCCACATCTAATGACATTGGAATGCCACAGCCACACGAAATGTCAAAAAGCCGATAAAGAAATGGCAGCTTATTGCCTTTTTGTATTTTCCTTTTATTTTTTCTTTATGTCTTTATATAAATGGTGAAATACATGGTCTTTTATTCAATGATATCTTTCAGGTTATAAGAATAATATTCTTTGTCATAATTCTGGTTCTATATATAAAGAGTAAGAAAAAACCATCACCATTATTATGGGTGCTGATTGTTTTTGAAATATGGGTATTTACTACAACCTTCCTTAATGATTTTATCTACTGGCCTGAAGCTTTATACAATGCCCTTTTGGAATCTACAAGCGCAGTTTCAATGGGTTTGTTTATAGAACTGTTTAAGGATGATGGTGAAGACCTTGTCAAGGGATTGATGATTGATTATGAAATCTTTATCTATCTTAACTTTATTACTGTGCTGATGTATGCCCCTGGTGGATATGCAGGCAAATATTATTATTTTATCGATCATCGTCCACAGTTTATTCACTATTTCTTTCCAGCGATCTGCCTTTGTGCCTTGTATATGAAACAGCATAAGAAATACGTAAGACCGGCTGTATTACTGTCAGTCATTACTTTCTCCATCTTCAGAACCTGGTGTGCGACAATTGTCGTGGCCTTTGTGGCAGCGCTTGGTTTCCTGGCAAGTTCCTATGTATTGCCTAAAATTATTCCTGTTTTTAAAAAATGGAGAATGTCATTCCTGTTTATTATGGCTGTTCTGGCAAATATCTTTGTGGTGTTTATCTATGCACCAGGAAGATTTGGTTTTATCGATTATATAATTACAGATATTCTGAAAAAGAACACAACCTTTACGGGAAGAGACAGAATATGGGAAGCAGCTAAACGAATGATAATGGAAAAACCGCTTATCGGATACGGGTCCTATGCCAGAGTAGAGGTTTCGGACACCTGGGAACCGTTACATGCCCATAACGAAATACTTCAAAGGTTATTTATAACAGGAATTATTGGTTTAATACTATTCCTGATATTCCATTATCTCTTTATTAAAAATGTTGATCATAAGGATAGAGATATCTACCTTACAGTTATATTGGGCCTTGTCTTTGGTATATACATTACTTATATTACTGAGGCATATGCCTGGTACTTCAGACTGTTACCAATCTTCTTCATGGCATATCATTATGAAGAGATAGTAAATAAAGCTGAATAATCAGATGTTTCGGGCTTATTGTATAATGGTTAAAGCTTATATTTTTAGAATTTATGATTTTACAGAATGGAAAATCCTGTTAATTATATAATCGTATATTTTCTGGAATACAAAAGCCATAACAATGTCGAGAATAATCATTAGAGAGAACATCACAAATAATGAATCAAAATAAATGAAACGACGCACAATTCTGATAGATAATCCCTGGAACATATAAAAATATAATGATATTTTTCCCATAAATTCCATTACCCTGGAATTTATTTTTATTTTTAAAGAAAAAAGAATAATCAGTAAAACAAAAATAATTTCACTTATATCTATTGGTAAATAATTGAATAAAGATATCGCAAACAACATTAAACACAAAGACAACAAAACAGAATAAAGACGGTATATGAAGTGAAGTATTTTATTCTCGTAGTAGCAGTATAATAGACCAATCGCAAACATATGCGTGGATTCATACCACCATACCAGATTGGTACTTTCACCTATCTTTATTTTTAAAAGATATTTCAGAAAAATAATCAGCACACACGCAAAATATATGGCAGTTTTTTTGTCTTTGATTAGAGTTATTGAAATATAGAACAGAAAATAAATGATGATTATTTCACAGATAAACCAGGTGTAGGTTGCCAAAGGATCACCACTTAATATTCTTTGGATTATTGTCAGCAGATTATAATTGTGTCCTGTAAGATTAAAATAAAACAGATATATTAAAGAAACAATAAAATAAGGAACTACAATTCTGTTTATTCTTTTGCTGATAAATGATTTCTGGTAGTTTTCTTTATTTAAATATTGAAAACAGAGACCATATGCGCTGAGAAAAAAGAAAGCACCTACAGCGAGATATCCATATTTCTGAAATGGTATAAGAAATAAAGAACTACCTTGGGAATAGCCCTGTATATGCTGAAAGAACACAAAAAACGCCAGATACCCTTTAAGGATGGTTGTGGTCTTTACAGAAAGATAATCTTTATTGTATTCCTTTTCAGGCAATAATTCAGCTTTGTATAAAAGAAGAATACTTATTATTACCGGTAGTATTTTAATCATGGTTTCGTACTTATTATAATATGAAAATGTGCTTATTTTTAATGGAAATAAGTGTTTACCAGATATATTTCCGTTTAACGGAAGTATAAATGATAAGTTACGTTTAATCTGTGCAATTAACTAATAAGTGAGTGAATTGCTATACATGTTATAATCATTATGATGTTAAAAGTATTGGAATATCCTTTTGATAGTGCTTATTTACTTGAAAACAAAAGAAAAATAAAGAAAGAATTACTGAGCAGCAGTGATAATTTTATTGAGAAGAAAATAGCCATCTTAGGTGGTTCTACTACAGCTGCTGTTAAACAGATGATGGAGCTGTTTCTTCTTAATAATGGTATAAAACCATCATTCTATGAATCTGAATACAATAAGTTCTATGAAGATGCGATGTTTGAGAATGTAGAGTTAAAAGATTTTAATCCGGATATCATTTATGTACATACGACAAACAGAAACATCAGAAACTATCCTTCTATAGCTATGAGTAAGGAAGAAGTAGATGAATTACTTAATGATGAGTACAGGTACTTTGAAAATATCTGGAAGTCTTTAAAAGATAAATACGGATGTGTAATTATTCAGAATAATTTTGAAAAACCTTATTACCGTCTGATGGGTAATAAGGATTTCTCTGATATCCATGGCAAAGTAAATTATATTAACCGTTTAAATAGTCTGTTTGCGGAATACGCAAACAGTAATGAAAACTTCTATATCTGTGATATAGACTATATCAGTGCTGATTATGGATTAAGCAAATGGGCAGATCAGTTCTATTTCCATATGTATAAATATGGACTCAATGTCAATGCGATACCTTATCTTAGTTTTAATGTAGCCAATATCATTAAATCGATATATGGAAAAAATAAGAAGGGTTTTGTTTTAGACCTTGATAATACACTCTGGGGTGGAGTAATTGGTGATGATGGCGTTGATGGTATATCTCTGGGTGTAGAAGAAGCCAAGGGATCAGTCTACAGCGAATTTCAGAAGTATCTTAAAGAAACGACACAGTTAGGTATTATTTTAAATATTGATTCCAAGAATGAATATGAAAATGCGATAGCGGGATTAAATCATCCTGACAGTGAATTGAAGGAAGATGACTTTGTAGAGATCAAGGCGAATTGGGATCCTAAAGATAAGAACTTTAAAGAGATTGCGGAAACCATTAATCTTTTGCCCGAAAGTCTGGTGTTTGTGGATGATAATCCTGCCGAAAGATATATTGTAAGTGAACAGTTAAAAGGTGTAAGTGCACCAGAGTTAAACAATCCTGAGAAATATATTGAAATAATTGACAGAAATGGTTATTTTGAAACGACAGTTTTTTCTAAGGATGATCTCAAGCGTAATCAGATGTATAAGGATAATGCCAGAAGGGCAAGACTTGAAGCTTCTTTTGAAGATTATCATGATTATCTTCTGTCTTTAGATATGAAAGGCATTATTAAACCGTTTGAGTCTATCTATTATGAAAGAATCACCCAGTTATCCAATAAATCAAACCAGTATAATCTTACGACAAGAAGATATACACAGAGCGAGATTGAAGAGATTACGGTAAGCGATAAATATATCAGCCTATACGGCAAACTCATTGATAAGTTTGGTGATAATGGCTTGGTAAGTGTATCTATCGGTTCGATTGAAGAAGATACCTGCAGTATAGATTTATGGTTGATGTCATGTCGTGTTTTAAAAAGAGATTTTGAATATGCGATGATGGATACATTTGTCGAAAAATGTAAACAAAAGGGTATTAAAAAGATTATCGGTAATTACTATCCAACTGCCAAAAATAAGATGGTAGCTGACTTCTATGATCTTCAGGGATTTACACTGATAGAAGAAAAAGACGGCAATAAGAAATATGAGTTACTGATTGATGATTATCAGAAAAAGAATACAGTTATAGAATTGGAGAACAACAATGAGTAGAGATGAAGTAATGTCTAAACTGAATGAGATATTCCAGAATGTCTTTGATGATGAAGATCTGGTTATAACTGATTCGACAAACGCCAACGATATAGAAGACTGGGATTCTTTGGAACAGATAAATCTTATAGTCTCTATTGAAAATGAATTTGAGATGATGTTTGAGATTGCGGAAGTAAGTGACCTCGCCAATGTAGGTGAGATGGCTGATCTTATAATGAGCAAGTTTTAATGAAAGAATACAGATTTGAAGATTTAGAGATTGGAATGAGTGAATCATTTACCGTAGAGATTACGGAAAAGATGGTAAATGATTTTTTGTGTGATATTGATGACACCAATCCCTTACATACTGATTCTAAATTCGCAAAGGAACAGGGATATCAGGACAGAGTGGTTTATGGAATGCTGACGAATGCACTGTTGAGTAAACTGGTGGGTGTTTATTTACCTGGGAAATACTGTCTGCTGCAGGGTGTAGAATCAGAGTTCAAGAAACCTGTCTATATTGGCGATGTCCTGACTGTTACGGGCACTGTGGAGGAACTTCATCCTTCAGTAAAAAGAATGAGTGTAAAGGCTGTTATAACAAACCAGAATAACAAGAAGGTCGTAAGATCCAAGATTGAAGTAGGATTTCTTAAATATGGAGAATGATCATGGAATATAAAGAGCTGTTAATTGAAAAAAATACCAGTATACATGAAGCACTGAACAGACTGGATACTCTTCGCCCAAAGATTTTATTCGTGGTAGAAAACGATATTCTGATGGGTTCTTTAACCGATGGTGATATCCGAAGATATCTTTTAAATGATGGTAAGATATCTGACAGTGTCTATGATGCCTGCAATAAAAATCCTAAAAAGGTGGCAAAGAGTCTTATAGAAGCCAGGGCGATGTTGAGTAAAGACTATATCGCTATACCTGTGATTGATGAAAATAAAAAGGTATTGGATATTTACTGGGGAGAAAACAGTAAGGCTCATACTGTACTTAATGTGCCTATCGTTATAAATGCAGGTGGTAAGGGTACAAGATTAGAACCTTTTACCAAGGTCTTACCTAAACCGTTAATTCCGGTAGGTGATTATCCTATTATTGAACATATCATTCACGCCTATGAAGAATATGGATGTCATGAGTTCAAGGTTATTGTCAACTATAAGAAAGAACTTATCAAAGCTTATTTTAATGAGGTAGATAAGGATTACAGGATTGAATTTATCGATGAAGATAAGCCTTTAGGTACAGGCGGCGGTTTAAGTTTATTAAAGAATAAGATAAATGAGCCATTCTTCTTTGTGAGCTGTGACTCTTTACTTCTGGAAGACTATGGAAAGATCTATCAGAAACATATCGATAATAAGAATGATATAACTGTCATTCTGGCAGATCGTAAGGTAAATATTCCTTATGGGGTAGTAAATGTCGATAAAAATGGTGAATATCTGAATATCAGTGAAAAACCGCAGTATACATTCCTGACCAATATTGCGATGTATATTGTAAATCCGGATATCATTAATGATATTGAAGATGATATGAGAATAGATTTTCCGGATATCATTGAGAAAGAAAAAGAAAAGGGTAAGAAGATTGGAACATATATTGTTTCTGAAGATAAATGGTTAGATATGGGTGTTATGCCCGAACTTGAAAAAATGAGGAGTCGTTTGTATGGCGAATAAGAAAAATCCAATACTGTATATTGTTGTACCTTGCTACAACGAAGAAAAAGTTTTACCTATTACTTCAGTAATGTTCTTTGACAAGATCAAGGAACTTGTAGATGCGGGTAAGATTGATAAGAAGAGCAGAGTCATGTTTGTGAATGATGGTTCCAAGGATGAAACCTGGAATATCATATCAGATCTTGCGAAGAATAATGAGGTGTGTGAAGGGATATCATTAAGCCGTAACAGAGGACATCAGAATGCCCTTTTGGGTGGTTTAATGGAAGCCAAGGAATACGCTGATATAACTATCTCTATAGACTGTGATGGTCAGGATGACATCAATGCCATGAACGAGATGGTGGATAAATATCTTGAAGGATATGAAGTAGTCTATGGCGTAAGAGCTAAAAGAGATACAGATACCTTCTTCAAGAGATTTACAGCTGAAGGCTTTTATGTATTATTAAATAAACTTGGTGGAGAAGTAGTATTCAATCATGCGGATTATAGATTAATGTCTAAAAAAGTACTGGATGAATTTGCGAACTTTGAAGAAGTAAACCTTTTCTTAAGAGGCATGGTACCATTGGTTGGTTTTAAATCAACAAGTGTCTATTATGACCGTCATGAAAGACTGGCAGGAGAATCACATTATCCTTTGACGAAGATGCTGAGCCTTGCGTTTGATGGTATTACCAGTTTATCTGTTAAACCTATCAGATTTATTACCGGACTTGGTGTAGTGGTAGCTTTCCTTTCATTTATCGGTGTTATCTGGTCTGTTGTTCAGGCGTTAATGGGCAATACTGTGTCTGGTTGGGCATCTACTGTATGTATCATCTGTTTCCTGTCTGGTGTACAGCTTATTGCCTTGGGTGTGATTGGTGAATATATCGGTAAGATCTATATGGAAACCAAACACCGTCCAAGATTTATTATTTCCGAGAGGACATATGCTGAAAAAGATCAGCACTAAAATAAAAGACTCTTATTATCTGAAGTACACTCTGGTATTTTTAAGTGTCTTTTTTTTAATTGCAGCTTATTTTATATTTACAGGAAGAACCTTTATAAGACTTGGTGGTGATGGTGAATTTCAGCATTATAAATCACTTGTATATTTATCTAATTATCTGAAAGATATCTTTTATAATCTTATTCATAATCATCAGCTGATTGTCCCACAATACAGTTTTGCGATTGGTGAAGGATCAGATATTTTACAGACATTACATAGTGATGTGTATGGTGATCCGATAGCTTTTTTATCTGTATTAGTTCCGGAAAAATATATCTATATCTACTATGAATTTTCTATCTGTTTAAGACTTTATCTTTCAGGATTATTCTTTTCTAAGCTCTGTTTTTATACAGGCAAAGAAAATCATAATGCGATACTGGCAGGTGCCGTAGCCTACTGTTTCAGTTACTGGGCTTTCTTTGGTTTAAGGCAGCACATCTATTTCCTTACTCCATACATGTATATGCCTTTGATTATTCTTGGCGTAGAAAAAATCATTAAGGAAAACAAGGGACTAACCTTAAGTATCGGGGTATTTTTAGCGGCAATATCGCAGTTTTATTTCTTCTTTATGGAAGCGGCTCTTACTGCCTTATATACATTTATCAGACTGATCTGTCTCTATAAAAAAGACATAAAAGAAATATCCATTAAAATAATCAATATCTTTATCTATGCGGTAGTCGGATTACTGATGTCGATGTTTATTGTAGGGCCTATAATCAGTGCCTATTTATCTGACAGTCGAATGGGTGTAGAAACCATTGTAAATCTTTTGTATCCAAGATCATTCTATGAAAGACTGGTAGGCATATTCCTGGGTAATGATTTCTGTTATGACCTTTTCATGGGTTATGCGTGTCCATGTTTACTGGCGATGTTTATGTCAGTGAAGTTTATCAAGGAAAAGCCGCTGTTCTTTGTGTTAAATGTAGTGACACTTATCCTACTGTGTTTTCCATTCTGCGGTTATGCCCTTAATGGCTTTGCGTACGTCATAGAAAGATGGTCATTTGCGGTAGGACTTGTTGCGTGCTATCAGCTTACTTACTTCTTTGAAGATATCATTGAAGATCATAAATGGGCTATCGGATGCCTTGTGGTAGTAGTGCTCGCATCTATCGCAACTCCTTGGTCAAGAAATCTGGGAGTACTTGTACCTGTTGGTTTATGCGTTTTATTTGTGGCTTTTACATTCTTAAAGAATGAACAGTTAAGACAGTTATTAATGATTGCGATGGTTATACTTAATGTATTGTCTATCGCTTACTATGATTTATCTCCTATTGGAAAAAACCGCATAGAAGACGCTATGCCTGTAGAATATTCACAGAGACTTTTAGAAAGCTCTGATGGTCAGGTATTCAGGGATTATCTTAAGAGTGATGATGAGTTTTACCGTTATTCAGGTTTATATCTTGACTTGAACTCATCGATGATGTTTGATGCCTATTCGACAGATTCCTACTGGAGTATCACCAATTCATCCCTGATGGATTATCGTATGGCTTTAGGTATAAACGATCATATCAGCTGGCAGGTAAGAGGTTATGATGAAAGATATCCTTTATATACGCTCGCAAATGTAAAATATTATCTGCATAAAGAAGGCGACAACAGACTTGTACCATATGGTTTTGAATATACAGCTACCTATGATGGCTATGATGTTTATGAAAATAAATACTATATTCCATTCGGATATACATATACCGACGTGATAAATAGAAGTGACTGGGATAAATTGAGCGTTATCGATAAACAGGAAGCCTTACTGCAGGGTGTTGTCCTGAATGATGAAGATACGACGCTTAAGTTTGAAAGTCATAACAGTAATGTTGATTATTCAATGTCTGTAAAAGAAAATACGGAGATTAGTGATAAGAGTATTGATGTCAAAGAAAAAAAAGGAAGTGTAACCATTTCTTTTGAAAATAATGGTAACGATCAGCTTTATCTGAATTTTGATTCACTGGTATATAAAGATATCTATGATTATGTGGAGACTGATCAGACTGATATAAAAGTTACCATTACTTTTGGCGATCAGGAAAAGGTTATAGTCTTCTTCTCTGATGAACACCGTTATTATTTTGGAAAAGAAGATTTCCTCATTTATCTTGGTGACTATAAGGGAAATGAAATTACTCTGACTTTTAATGCGCCAGGAGAATATCAGTTTAATGAAATCTCTTTAATTAATGAGACTACAGATACTTATGCTGAAGAAGTAAACAGTCTTAAAGAAGACTGCCTTCAGAATGTGGTTTTTGGAAATGATATAATTACAGGTAATATTGATGTTTCAGAAGATAAATATCTTCTTTTATCAGTACCTTATTCAAAGGCCTGGAAGGCATTTGTGAATGGGGAAGAAGTTGCGCTTTTAGAAGCCAATGATTCCTATATGACTTTAAAGTTGAATAAAGGAACTAATGAGATAGTTCTTCAATATGAAAGACCTTTAGGTAAAGTGGGTATTATTCTTATATGTGTGGGATTTGCGGCATTTATATATCTTGCGTTAAAAAGAAAAAGGGATAGATGATGGAAAGATTGGAATTGAATATTAAAGATACAGAAAAAACGATTGTACAGCGTATTTTTGAACATGGAAGCCTCATTCCAGAAAAAACTGCGATAATCGTTGAAGACCGTATTACAACTTATGCGGATTTATGCCGTATGATTTCTTCATACGCTGATATTCTTAAAGACTGGGGTGTCAAAAAGGGAGATAGAGTAATTGTACAGGCTGTACATGATGAAAGATGTGTAGCCATGTATTATGCGGTTCATCTATTGGGGGCAATCCTGGTACCGGTAGAAAAGAATGCTCCGGAATATCGTGTTAATGAAATAGGTGAAGATGTTGAAGCGGTATGTTCTGTGAGTCTTAAAAAATATGACAGAGAAAACGCTCATGAATATGATGAACTGAGTGTTGATTTTACATATAACTATCCTAAAGAATTTCCTTCACTGGATGATCCGTGTGAAATGGTTTTTACCACCGGTACAACTGGTAAATCCAAGGGTGTTCTTTTGATTCATAAGAACATCTCATGGTATGCCTATACGGTAGCTAAAGCTGTTGAGATGAAAAAAGACAACCGTTTCTTTATTACCACACCATTAAATCATGCGGGTGGTATGAGACGTACACATTTATCTTTAGCGAATGGCTGCTGTGTGGTATATCTTGATGGTTTAATCAATATAAAGAAATACTTTGAGATTATTGAAAAATATGAAGTTACATCTTTATATCTTCCGCCTGTGGCTATAAGAGTATTAATAAATACTTCTAAAGATCAGATGAACAGATATGCGGACAGGATTGATTTTGTCTATTCTAGTTCTTCATCTTTACCGGTAGGAGATTGCGCAGCACTAAGAAAACTTTTACCTGACACCCGTTTATATAATGCCTATGAGGCATCAGAGACACCGGGTGTAAGTGTCTATGACTATAACTGTGATGATTTCAATAATATCTGTATGGGCAAACCTAATGATGGTGTTGAAATGAAGATACTGACTGATGAAGGAATGATAAGTGATTCTAATGTTCAGGGACAGATTTGTGTAAAGAGTCCGATGAATATGTTAAAGTATTACGGTTCAGAAGAACTTACGGCATCGGTTATGAAAGACGGATGGTTTGTCTCTAATGATCTGGGACAGTTTAATGATAAGGGTGAAATCCTCTATCTTGGAAGAAAAGGCGATGTCATCAATATTGCCGGATATAAGATTGCGCCGACTGATGTCGAAGAAAAGGCCTTATTAAGTGATATGCTGAAGGAATGTATCTGTATTGAAGATATCAATGCAAAGGGTTTTTCTTCTTTAAAGTTATTAGTAGTACCTAAGGATAAGGATACATTCAACGCTAAAGAGTTAATCAGTTTTATGTCTAACTATCTAGAACCATATAAGTTACCTAAGAGTGTTGATATAATAGATGAGGTCAATAAGACTTTCAATGGTAAGATTGACAGAAAATCATATCGTAAATAAATGAAAAAAATACCTTTCTTAAGAGTTATTATCTTTATACTTATATTTATTGCGTTGTTTGTACCAACGCAATATCTTTTACTATACAGAGAAAGACAGTATGATAATTCAAGCTATCAGATAATTAATTTCTATAAGGAAGAAAAGAACAGTATGGATGCGGTCTTTATCGGATCAAGCTGTGTATTTTCCTATTATTCACCATTACTGGCATATAATGCCTATGGGGTTAAGACAACTAACTTTGCCTCTTCGGCAATGGGGGTTATTGCCTATAAATATGCGGTAGAAGAAGTAAGAAAATATCAGGAAGATGCACTGATTGTTATAACTTATACACCTCAGGATTCTATGAGTTATGCGGCTGTACATTATATGGCTGACTATATGCCTTTATCCATGAATAAGATAAGATTCCTGATGGATTATGTACAGTATCAGGGAGACAGCATATTAGGTATACAGGAATGGTTACTTCCTATACAGACATATCATTCAAGATGGAATGAATTAAAGGCTGATGATTTTGTGATAGATGATGGTACAAAAGGAGCTACAGCTCATGAATACTATCTTTCTTTAATACAGGATTTAACTAATGAGTACACACCAAATGAAGGAAGATCTGAGATTAATGAAGAATATCTTCTGGATGATCTTCTTGATTATCTTGAAGAAAACAATGTCAATGTCTTATTTCTGATGCCTCCTAGAGGTTACAAGGAAGAAGAAGTCACAAGAACCAATTCGGTATACGACAAGATAGTTGAAAGAGGTTTTGATGTGCTTGATATGCGTAACAGTTTTGATGAAATGGGTTTAATAAAGACCTCAGACTATTATGATAAACGTCATACCAATATTCATGGATCAATTAAATATACAGACTATGTCATTAACTATATAAATGATAATTATGGACTGAATATGAATCAGGAGGATGAATCATTCGATAAGGCGTTTGATAATTACTGGAAAAAGATATCTCCATATGTCCTGGATGTAGAGCTTGATATGAAAAACAGAGACTACAGCTTAGAGGCACCGGAAATAAAGGTAAGTAATAATGAGATCAGCTGGAATTCTATAGATAAGGCAATCGGTTATTCAATTTATAGACATGATGATTCATGGGTAAAGATAGCTGATACAAAAGACACAACATTTAAAGATAGCGAAGGTAAAACTGACAGCGTTTATACGGTTATTCCTTATTCAGCTGAAGGCTATGGAAATTATAATTACACGGGGGTTTGTGAATGAGTTTTTTATCAGTTAAATTCCTGGCGTTTTTAGTTGCTTCATTTATGTTTTATTTTATCTGCCCTAAGAAATTTAAATGGGTAGTTTTACTGGCCTTTTCTTTAGCCTACTATTATCTGGTAAGTCACAACCTGATTATTGTATTAATGGGGATAACGCTGATAACCTATGTTGCGGGATATCTTTTAAACAGGAATAATCAGAAACTTAAGAATAATCCTGATAAAGATAAACTGAAAGAGCTTAAGGATGAAGTAAAAAAGAATAATAAGATAATTCAGACAATAGCGGTAGTACTTATTCTTGGTACTCTGGTATTTATCAAATATGCAGGCTTCCTGGCAGAAAATGTTAATTTATTGGGATTAAGTCTTCCTGTATTATCCTTTGTCTTACCTCTGGGTTTATCTTTCTTTACTTTGCAGGCAATCTCTTATGTGATTGATGTCTCCAAGAATAAGTGTGAAGGACAGACTAACTTCTTTAAGTTTTTACTTTATATGGCCTATTTCCCTCAGCTTACTCAGGGACCTATCCCAAGATACAGTAAGCTTGCACCTCAGTTATACGAAGGACATGATTTTGATTATAAGAGAGTGACTTATGGTTTACAGCTCATGGGTTGGGGTTTTATCAAGAAAGCTGTGCTGGCAGACAGGTTGTCTATTGTTGTATCAACGATTTTTGATACGCCGGAGAACTCATACGGATTGATGGTTTTATTTGGTGCATTACTTTACAGTGTACAGATCTATGGTGATTTTTCAGGAGGTATCGATATTATAAGAGGTATCTCTGAAGTATTTGGAATAGAGCTAGAAGATAATTTCCGCCAGCCTTATTTCTCTAGAAGTATTGAAGAATTCTGGAGAAGATGGCATATTACTTTAGGTTCATGGATGAAGGATTATGTCTTTTATCCTATGTCTTTATCAAGGACTTTATCAGTAATAGGTAAGAAGGCGAGAAAAGTATTTGGTGATAATATCGGTAAAAAGATACCTCCTGTTATTGCGATGTTTACAGTGTATCTTCTTGTAGGTATATGGCATGGGGCAAGCTGGAAGTATGTAATCTATGGTATCTGGAATGGTGTCTTCATTGCCGGGGGAATACTGTTAGAAAGTAAATACGCTTCAATGAGGAAATCATTTAAGGTTAAAGAAGATTCCAAGGGATGGGCAGTATTCCAGATGATAAGAACCTATTTTATCTGTTCAATTGGTAGAATATTCTCTAGAGCAGTCGATACAGGAACGGCATTCCAGCTATTCTCTAATATGTTTAATATGAATGGAAAGTCTATATCATTTAATGAACTTGGACTTGATTATAAGAACTGGATTGTAGCGATACTTGTTTCTTTACTTGTCTTATATATTGATTACAGGAAAGAAAAAGGGGACAATGTAAGGGATAAAATAGCGAATATGCCAATAATAGTAAGATGGGTAATATATTATGCCTTAATCTTTATTATTCTGATCTTTGGATATTATGGACCGGAATATAATGTGGCAAACTTTATATATGGAAGATTCTAGGAGAATTAGATATGGAAAAACTTATTGAGATATTAAAGGGTGTATGTCCTTTTGTGGATTTTGAAAAGGAAGAAAGTATTATTGAAGATCATCTGATTGATTCTTTCGATATTATTTCAATTATCGTAGAACTTAATGATGCCTATGGTGTAGAGATCAGTGCTGAAGATATTACACCGGAAAACTTCAATTCCGCAAAGAGTATTCTTGAGCTGGTAGAAAAGGCGAAAGAACAGTAAATGACAGATTTTTTAAACGGCAATAATATACTTACAGTATTTCTTATTGCAGCGTTAGGTTATCTTCTTGGAAGAATAAAGATAAAGGGTATTTCTCTAGGAACATCAGGGATTTTAATCATTGCCCTGATTTTTGGCCATTTCGGGATCAGTGTTCCCGCCATGGTTCAATCTCTTGGTCTGGCATCATTTGTGACAGCCGTAGGTTTTATTGCGGGTCCAAAGTTCTTCCGTAATTTTAAGGGTAATGCCCTCAAATATCTATTTATCGGATTTCTTATAGTCTGCGTGGGTGTATTAACAACACTTGGTGTAACTGTACTGATGAATGTAAAGGCTGATTTATCTCTTGGTTTATTGACTGGTGCTTTAACAACCACCCCAGGTCTAGCCACAGCGATAGAAGTAACCGGTTCAGATATGGTATCGGTGGGCTATGGTATAGCCTATCCATTTGGCGTAATAAGTGTTGTGCTGTTTATGCAGGTTATGCCTTTAATTCTTAAGGCAGATATATCTAAAGAAAGAGAAAAACTGGAAAAAGATAATTCAATTGAGAAAAAAGAAGAAAAGCTTAAGCTACTAAGATGCGATACAAATGGTTTCTTTGGACTGGGTCTAGCGGTAGTACTTGGTATTCTACTTGGTAAGATCACTATTCCTTTACCAGGAGGATCAGGAATATCTTTAGGAAATTCTGGAGGACCTTTATTTATGGGTCTGATACTGGGACATTTCGGTCATATCGGAAGTCTTGATGTTTCTGTAAAAAAAGAAACCCTCACAACAATGAGAGAGTTTGGACTGGCAATGTTTCTGATTGGGGCTGGTACAAAGGCCGGTAATGGCTTTGTAGAGGTATTAAGTCAGCAGGGCTTTATCCTGTTTATCTATGGTGCAATAATTGCCCTTGTTCCAATGATCAGCGCATATCTGGTAGCCCGTAAGGTATTCAAGATGAGTCTATTTAATGCGCTTGGTGCGGTGTGTGGAGGAATGACCAGTACACCGGCTCTTGGAACTCTGATTGAAGTTGCGGGAAGTGATGATGTGACGACTTCCTATGCGGCAGCCTATCCGGCATCACTTGCCACGATGGTCATTATGGTTCAGCTGTTTGGAACCTTTATCGTCAGATAAAGTTATGAGCGCTTAGAAAAAGCGCTTTTATTATGCACGAAATCAGAGTGTATTACTCTTTCATAATCTTTATTTTCTGAACCATAATACAATATTACGCACTTTATTTTTGGTGAAATCCTGAATATAAAACCTTTGAGGCAATAAAAAACTATTAAAATATAGTAAAATTTAAAAGTAATATAGATTATTATGTGTTTTTTATAACTTTATAAAGTGAGGGATCAGTATGAAAAGTATTTCGGTTGTAGTGCCTGTATATAACGAAGAAGGGAATGTTAAAGAACTTCATAAAGAGATTGTTGATGTATGTGAAGCCAACGGTTTTGATTATGAGATTATTTTTGTGGATGATGGATCTTCAGATAAGACAGTTGAAATCTGTAAAGGTTTAAGTCCTTTAAAACTTATATGTTTCAGAAGAAATTTCGGTCAGACTGCGGCAATGGATGCGGGCATTAAAGCTTCAAGTAAAGATTATATTGTCACTATGGATGGTGACAGACAGAATGATCCTGCGGATATTCCTAATATGATTGAATATCTTGAAGAGAATAATCTTGATGTGGTATCCGGATGGCGAAAGAACCGTAAGGATTCTTTTATGAAACGTTTTGTCAGCAGAGGTGCTAACTTATTAAGAAAGATTCTTGTTCATGATGGTATTCATGACAGCGGATGTTCATTGAAGGTATATAAGAGAGAATGTTTTGATGATGTGAATCTCTATGGTGAACAGCATCGTTTTATTCCGGCTTTACTGGAAATTAAAGGTTTCAAGGTCGGGGAAGTGGTTGTAAACCACAGAGCACGTACTGCCGGTGTTACCAAGTACAATTGGAAAAGAACCATTAAGGGTTTTGTGGATATGGTTTCTGTCTGGTTCTGGAATACCTTTGCCAGTAGACCCTTACATTTACTGGGTGGTGCAGGACTGGCGTTTATTGGTCTAGGATTTATCTGTGGTGTATGGTCAGTTATCCTATTTATCAGTGGTGCCAAGATGTCAAACAATATCTTTCCACCATTACTTACTGTCTTCTTTATCATTATCGGATTATTATTGTTTGTGTTTGGTCTGATGAGCGAAATAATGATGAAGACCTACTATGGTTCATGTTCAGATAAACCTTATAACATTAAGGAAGTTGTTGAAAACAGATAAATGAAAATACTTATCGTATCTCATGAGTTCCCTCCTGTTGGTGGAGGTGGAGCCAATGCCTGTTATTTTCTGAGCAGAGAATTTGTAAAGATGGGTCATGAAATTGAAATTGTGACAGTTGATTTTAATGATCTTCCTGAAGAAGAAAATAATAATGGCGTTTTAATAAGAAGAGTTAAAGCCAAAAGAAAACATAAGGAACACTGCAGCTTTATGGAGATGCTGGATTTTCTTGTTAAGGCTACGCCTTTATGTATGAAACTTCATAAAGAAAACAGTTATGATATCTGTCTGACTTTCTTTGGTATACCTAGTGGTCCGATAGGATATCTTTTAAAGAAAAGATATAATCTGCCATATATTATACGTTTTGGCGGTGGTGATGTTCCGGGATTCCAGGACCGTTTTACTACTGTCTATAAGATACTGGGACCTGCCATTAAAACTATCTGGAGAAACGCTGATTCCTTAGTTGCCAACAGTGAAGGTTTAAGAAAGATGGCTCTGGATTATTATTCAAAGAAGGATTTTGAGGTCATCTATAATGGTGTGGATACAGACTATTACAGACCTTCAGAAGATAAGAACAGTGAAGATATAAATATTCTGTTTGTTTCCCGTCTGATTGAAAGAAAAGGACTGAAGTTTATTATTCCGGAAGTAAAAAGGATCTTGGAAAATACCACTAAGAAGATACGCTTTACGGTTGTGGGAGATGGACCATACAGAGAAACACTGGAAAATATGGTAAAAGAGAATGAACTGGAAGATTATTTCTTTTTTGAAGGACAGAAAAACAGAGAAGAAATACTTCCTTATTATCAGGACGGTGATATCTTTATTCTTCCTTCAAAGAAAGAGGGTATGCCCAATGTTGTCTTAGAAGCTATGGCGTGCGGTCTGCCGGTTATTATAAGTCCATGTCAGGGTGCTCCTGAACTTGTCAGTGATAACGGATATATCTGTGAGACAGATGGGTTTGCCGATAAAATCATTGAACTTATCAATGATGATTCGAAAAGAAGAGAAATGGGAAAGAAGAGTAAGGAAAGAATTGATAATCTTTTCGGATGGAACAGAACAGCTTCTTCCTATATCGAAATCATGAACAGGATTCTGGATAAACAAGATGTTTAAATTCTTTAAAAACATATCTTACAGTTTACTGGGAAAAGTCATTGCGATGGTATTCTGGGCTTTACTGGATATTGTTGCGGCGAGACTTCTGGGAAAAGATGCATATGCCGAGTGGGCATACTTTTTTGCGATTGCGACGATGCTGTTTTACATTGGCTGGTTTGGCATAAATGCTTCAGCCAAGGTTTACATATCCAAATATGAAAATGAACCAGAGAAGAAACAGGATTGTCTATTGTCATCAATTATCATCAGATTTGCTGTGAGTCTGATTATCGGACTGGCTATTTATTTTATTCTTCCAGGATATGCCGAAAGCCTTGGTTTTCCTGATAAATATCCCAATCTGAAGTGGCTTTTTGAATGTGCTGCAGTACTGGTCATTATGAACAGTATTACAGAGTTTCTCAAGAGCCTGTTCATGGGTTTGAACAGGTTTAAGGAACTCTTTATCGTAACAGTTCTTGAACATGGAGGATATTTTGTCTTTTCAGTCATACTGTTAATGTTTGGAAGAAATGTCAGATCTATTGCCTATGGTTATCTTCTAGGCGGTCTTATTACCAACATAATCGGTTTTATCTATGTCTTTATAAATAACAGGATAAAATATCCTGTAAAATTCAGTAACTTTAAACCTTATCTGAAGGAAATTGGCAGATATGCCTTACCTATGGCATTTATTGGTATAGGTGGTATGGTTCTTGTGGAAATGGATACCTTTATGCTGGGACTGTTTTCTACAAAGAGTGATGTTGCGGTTTATAATATCGCAAAGAGTCTCTGTTCCAAGGCTACACATGTCAATTTTGCGCTGGCTGTTGGCGTTATGACTTCTTTTTCACTTGTTGACAGGGATAATGTCAAAGAAAAGAAAAAAGAATTCATCAGGATGGAACTGTTAAATATCTTTATCGCTTTATCTGTTTCCTTATGTTTTCTGATTTTTGCGGGAATTGCGATTAAGATATTGTATGGAGATGAATATGTGGAAGCTGCAAGTTTGTTAAGAATGCTGGTGCTGTATTATTCTTTGTACAGTATTTCCAATTTCTATTCTGTCTTTCTGGATTTCAGAAAGAAAGCGAATATCCGCAGTTTCTGGTATGCCAGCATTATAGTAATCAATTTTACTTTGAATTATCTGTGGATTCCAGTGTATGGGGCAACAGGCGCATGCTGGGCGACAGGCTTATCCCTTGTTCCTTATACTATAGCTACTTTTATTGAAACAAGAAAGGAGTGGAAGAAACTGTCTCTACAATAGATGGTTTCTATTATTATGGAAAATAAAACATTCCCCAATAACATATTAAAAAAACTGATGATCCTGAGTATTCTGCTGGGACTTTGTTTTTATGTGCTTCCTATTGTTTTTATGGGAGAAAACTACATCTATACAGTTCATGATACGCTGGACAGTTTTGCCGGTACTTCTGAACTGCTTCATGATAACGGTATGTTCTTAAGTGAAGGTGGAATTATTCCGGTTATGGGCGGTATGGAATGGTTTTATTTTACTATCTGCCTTTATGTCTATAATCTGTTCAATTATGCCTTCGGTTTTGTTGGTGGACAGATAGTAACAAGAATCTTTACAGCTGTTGTGGGCTTTTCATCTTCTTTCTATTTACTGAACTATGTTTTCAAGGTAGAAAAGGATGATATTTTCAAAAAATTTGTTATATGTCTTATTTCAATTGCCTATATCATTACACCATGTGCAGTAAACAGAACGATATCTTATGCATTTCTTCCTGTTATCATTACAGGATTTCTGCATTTAAGCAAAAGAGATAAGTTTACAAAACTTACATTGTTAACGGTTCTTTTTCCTTTATTTGAGCAGTTTAATGCTTTCCTTATTTTTGTATGCGGATTCTGGCTTCTGTTTACAATCATCGATACGATTGTTCATAAGAAAATAAACTGGAACCTGTGGGGTGCTTTTCTTCTGATTTGTATGGGAACTGTTATTGTTGATTTGAGTTATATGATTATAGCTTTGAATTCTTCTTCAGGAAGCCGCAGTCTCTATGTAGATGCGAGATCCTCATTTACTTTCAACTATGATACAGCCTATGCCATCTACAAATACATGAAAACCAATCAGGGATGGACACCAACCCTTCATATGTATATCCTGTTTCCGACTACTCTTGTTTTCTTTGTTTATTATGTTTATGACTGGCTGATAAAAAAGAATAAAAAGTCGATGTCTAAAGCCTTAATTATCTTTGCGGGTTATGTTTTCTGGCTGCTTAGTGCTACGATAGCCGTCTTCCAGGAAGGCGGTCTGAAGACCGGCATAATGATAATTGATGGTTTACAGATCGGCAGAGTAATGGGCTATATGCGTCTGGTGTGGTTTGGTTTATTTGCGATGTGTGCTCTTGATGATAGAAACAATAAATATATTAAAGTCTTTATGACTGTTCTGATTGTTGCCCAGATCGGTTTAATCATGTGTTCATCCATCAGGTATAACGATGCCAATGCGACATGGAGATATATAATCACGGGTGAAATGGATGATGATAATCTGAGTGTTACATATTTCTTTTCGGAAGATCAGTTTACTGAGCTGAAAGAAGATATCAATTATCAGGGAGAAGGGGTTGCAGCGTATGGCTTCCATCCTAGCGTTCTTCTCTATAACGGTTTTACTACATTGGATGGTTATCTGACCATACATTCTATGGAGCAGCAGGAAAACTTCAGAGAAATTATAGCTCCGGCACTTGAAGAATATTCCAAATATGAATCCTATTATGATAACTGGGGTGGAAGAATGTATCTTTATGGTGAACTGGATTATGATCCTTCTTTGGAAAAGGATGTAGAAGCTGCTGATCTATATATTGATACAGAAGCTTTTAAGAAATACGGAGGAACCTATATCATATCAAGGGCAGAAATAGCCAACGCTGAAGATATTGATTTAACTTATGTGAATGATTATGATGGTGATTTCTATCACCTGTATCTGTACTGCGCCAATTAACGAATATAACAGATCAGATAAAATTATGAGCGCTTCGAGTAAAAAGCGCTTTTATTATGCAGGAAATCAGATAAGAAACCACATATATGATTATGCAACCGATGAATGTTTCGGAATATATCACAGGTAAGAAGACTTTTATAAGCTTCGCAACCAGTATGTGCATACAATAGATCCCCAAAGTATTTTCACATAACTTAAGCAGTATCTCTTTGATTCCCTTAGTAAGATATTCAAATGGGAAGAGATAGGCGATGATGACCGGGAAGATACATAAATAAAGTTTTGTGAAACCGCCATAACCGAAATCACTGAATGTTGGCCATTTGATGATAAAGCCAGCGATAAATAATATTGTTGCAACGATGATACTGATGTATCTGTGCTTCTTTAAGGTATCCAGGATATCAAAGTATTTAAGTAAAAAGCCCAGAGTGGCGTAAGGTATCATTTCGGCGAGTCTTCCTAGTGGGTACTTAAGTTCAAAGATCATACCGTTGAAAAATGAATAGTTTATGCCGCTTATCTGAAGATAAATTGATAAGGCAGTAATAATCAGGGTTAAGACTAATCCTGTTTTTTTGTCTTTAGAATAGATAAGGCAGAAAAGGGCAGTGATTATAATTAGATCAAACTGAAACCACATGGCGGAGTTGAGTTTTGAACTGTGTCCGGTAAATACCTGATAGAGAAGATCCATAGTTGTGGCATTGTTTCCGGTACCACAGAACCTGTCAAGAATAAGAAATATATCAAAATAGATGATAGCCCAGATAAGCTGAGGCAGGAATAACTTCTTCAGTCTGTCGAATTTGGTCATTCTGTTTCTGGAGATTATTATTTTTTCAGAGTAATAGAAAGATACCACAAAGAAGACCGGCACCGCTAAAGATACAAGAGTTCTGAAGGGCTGCATATATATTGGCATACTGTCTGGCCACTTACAGAAATGGGCCAGTACTACTTCAAAGGCCATTAAAGCTTTCAGTAAGGCTATACCGATATTTGTCTTGTTTAATTCTGCTTCACTCATTAGATAAATTATAACAAATGTTATAATGTAGGCATGTATGTAATTATAGGGGCTAATGGATATCTTGGATCGTACTGTCAAAAGGTTATTCTTGAAGATACTGATGAAAAGATTATCTGCGTGGCAAGAAACATAAAAGAAAATACAGAACGTATCAGCTGGATTGGTTGTGATATCACAGACAGGAACGCTGTAGATATGTTGTTGGAAATCTTAAAGAATGAAGACGATGTCAAAATCATTTATCTTGCGGCTTATCATAAACCCGATCTTGTTGAAAGAAACAAGGAGCTTGCCTGGGATATTAATATCACCTGCCTTTCCTATTTCATCAATAAGGCGGAATTCGCAAAATCTATCTATTATGTATCAACTGACAGCGTATATGGAGACAGTATAGATAATTATCACTTTAAAGAGAAAGATGAATTAAAACCTGTTAACTTCTATGGACATAATAAGGCAGCTGCTGAAAGTGTGATGATACATCGAGGAAGAAATGTGGTGAGATTCCCATTCCTTATTTCACCATCATTAAGTGATAAACCGCATTTCTATGATGTGATTGTTGATTCTTTAAGAAATAATAAACCTTTTGAAATGTATGAAGATTCATACCGCTCATCTTTGAGTTTTGAAAATGCGGCGAGACTGCTGGTGATGTTAATGGAAAAGGGAAATACAGAACCAGTAGTAAATGTCTGTGGCGATATGGATCTGTCCAAATATGATGTAGGTCTCATGATTGCGGACAGAGAAGGATTAGACAGAAATCTTATTGTGCCTATCACGATGTCCAAGGCCGTGGATAATTTTGAGACCAAGCGTGCTACCAGTACGCTGATGGATAATTCTTTATTAAAAGAAATATTAGGTATCGAGTATGTCGATATCTTTGAAAGGCCAAAGTTCAGATGAAGGTTGTAATAATGGCAGGAGGTAAGGGGACAAGAATAAGTTCCATCGCTTCCGATATTCCTAAACCGATGATCAGAATAGGTGAAAAACCTGTACTGCAGTTAGAAATTGAATCTTTAAGAGATCAGGGTTTTAAGGATTTTATTATTACGATATCTCATCTTGGACATGTGATTACTGATTATTTTGGTGATGGATCAGGATTTGGGGTAAATATTGAATATTTTAATGAAGTAGTACCTTTGGGTAATGCGGGAGCCTTATTTGAGATTAAGGATAAACTCAGTGAAGATTTTATCTTAATTAATGGCGATGCCATGATGGAAGTTGATATGAAGCGCTTCTATGAATTCCATAAAGAAAAGGGCGCTTTAGTTTCTTTACTGACACACCCTAATAATCATCCATATGACAGCGGTTTAATCATCACTGATAAAAATGACAGCGTCATCAGATGGCTGACCAAAGAAGATGAAAGAAATGATTACTATAAAAATATTGTCAATGCCGGTGTGCATATTCTGAATAAGCCAGTACTTGATAAAAGAATTGATAAAGAAAAGATAGATCTTGATAGAGATATCCTGAAACCATTATGCGGTACAGGAACTATGTTTTCGTATCATTCAACAGAGTATGTTAAGGATATGGGTACACCCGAAAGATATGAAGAAGTATGTAACGACTATTTATCAGGAAAAGTAAATAACCGTAAGTTATCCAATAAACAGAAGGCTATATTCCTGGATAGAGATGGTACAATCAATCATTATGTCGGTTTCTTAAGAAAACCGGAAGAGTTTGAACTATTACCGAATTCTGCTGAAGCGATAAAGAAGATTAACCATTCCGAATATCTCTGTATTATCATCACCAATCAGCCGGTTATCGCCAGGGGTGAAGTTACTTATGATGGTTTAGACAATATCCACAATAAGATGGAAACTCTTTTAGGCAATGAAGGAGCGTTCGTAGATGATATCTTCTACTGTCCACACCATCCTGATTCAGGATTTGAAGGGGAAGTAAAAGAACTTAAGATTGTCTGTGACTGCCGAAAGCCTAAACCTGGTTTGTTTTATCAGGCTGCGGAAAAGTATAATATCGACTTGAGCCGGTCCTATATGATAGGGGATAGTGACAGTGATGTTGAGGCAGGTAGTAATGCCGGCTGTAAATGTATTAAAATAGATAGAGACGGCGATTTATTAAAGGCCGTAAATGAGATTTTAGAATGAATTCAAGTGTAAAAGAAGCTTTTATCGATACGATGAAAAGATATCCTCAATTAAAAGTTTGTGCAGAAGATATGCTGTACGCTTTTAAGATGATTAAAGATAGCTACGATAATGATGGAAAACTGCTGATTGCGGGTAATGGCGGTTCCGCTGCCGACAGCGAACATATTGCCGGAGAGCTGATGAAGCGTTTCAAGAGTAAACGTCCTATCGATGAAGATTTAAAGAATAAACTTACAGAAATTGATAAAGAGATTGGTGAACAGTTATCCGATTCTTTAGAGAAACCTTTATATGCCGTTCCACTTACTTCACATGTGGCTTTAACGACAGCCTATATGAATGATGTGAACGCTGAAGGTGTCTTTGCCCAGCAGTTACTCGGATATGGTAAAAAAGGTGATGTATTTTTAGCTATTTCTACATCAGGCAACTCCAAGAATATCTATTATGCCTGTGTTGTAGCGAAGGCTTTAGGAATCAAGATTGTGGGACTTACAGGTTCAAAAGACAGTAAGTTATCAGGTATCGCTGATGTATGTATTAAAGTACCAGAAACAGAAACATATAAGATTCAGGAACTTCATCTTCCTGTTTATCATTGTCTCTGCCTCATGTTAGAGAATAACTATTTTGGAGAAGATAAATAATGATTATCACTAAAACCCCATTCCGTATGTCTTTCTTTGGTGGAGGTACGGATCTTAAAGAGTTTTATGAAGAAAATGGAGGAGCAGTTATCTCTTCCACTTTTGATAAATACTGTTACGTGACAGTAAGACATCTGCCACGTTTTTTTGATTATACAAACCAGGTAACATATTCAAGAATTGAAAGAACCAAGGGTGTTGATGATATTGAACATCCTATGGTTAAAAATGCGATGAAACTGCTGGATATGCATGAACTGGTCATCACCTACGACGCGGATTTACCTGCACGTACAGGTTTAGGTACATCTAGTTCTTTTGCAGTAGGATTATTAAACGCATTCCATAGCCTTAAGGGTAAAAAGAAAGATAAGAGAACTCTGGCTGATGAAGCTATACATGTTGAAAGAGTAATGTGTAATGAAGCCGGTGGTCTTCAGGATCAGATTGCCGCATCTTTTGGTGGCTTAAACAGAATAGATTTTACTTCAGACGGTTATGTTGTAACACCTATTAATATTTCGGAAGAAAGAAAAGAAAAACTCAATGGTAATTTAATGTTATTCTTTACAGGGTTCTCAAGATTTTCGGCAGAGATACAGAGTGATACAAAAAAGAATATTGGTGACAAGACCAAGACTTTAATCGAAATGAAGAATATGGTTGATAATGTACAGGTCATTCTTGAAGATGAAAGTAAGGATCTTGATGATTTTGGAAGATTATTAGATAAGACCTGGAAGCTTAAAAGAAGTACAGGTTCTAAGATTTCTACCGGCAGTATTGATGAAATATATGAAAGAGCGATTAAGGCTGGCGCTTTAGGTGGAAAACTCTTGGGTGCCGGTGGCGGTGGGTTCATGCTGTTTTATGTGACGGATGACAAAAAAGAAGCTGTTAAAAATGAACTTAGTGAATTACTGTATGTTCCTTTCAATTTTGAAAATGAGGGAACAAGTGTAATATATGATGCACCGGAAAAATTTGATTTGGAGGACTGATATATGGCTAAAGCTTTAATTACCGGTATTACCGGTATGGTCGGATCTCATCTGGCTGATTATCTATTGGAAAATACCGACTGGGATATCTATGGTGTATGCAGATGGAGATCACCACTTGATAATGTTGAACATTTACTTGATAGAGTAAATAAAAAAGATCGAGTATTTTTTGATTATGCAGATCTTAATGATGAAATGTCATTAATAACCGTTATAAGAAAAGTAAAACCTGATTATGTCTTCCATCTGGCAGCACAGTCTTATCCTTTAACGAGCTTTACTGCTCCTATTGATACTCTGACAACCAATATCGTTGGTACATGTAGGCTCTTAGAAGCCTTACATCTACAAATGGAAGAAGATAAAGGCTATAAGCCTGTAATTCATGTCTGTGCATCTTCAGAAGTATTCGGCAAGATTCCGGCTGAAGAAAAACCTGAAGGTGGCATTAATGAAGAATGCCGTTTCCATCCTGCATCACCTTACGCTATCTCTAAAGTAGGCACCGACTTACTTGGAAGATACTATGCAGAAGCTTACGGCATGACAGTTATGACTACCCGTATGTTTACCCATACCGGTCCTAGACGTGGTGATGTCTTCCATGAATCAACATTTGCCAAACAGATTGCGATGATAGAAGAAGGTCTGATAGAACCTAAGGTTATGGTAGGAAATCTTGATTCCTTAAGAACCTATGCGGATGTTAGAGATGCGGTAAGAGCTTATTATATGTTAGTAACATGTAATCCTGTTGCGGGAGAATACTACAATATCGGTGGATCATATACCTGTACTGTAGGCGATACCTTACGTACATTACTTTCTTATTCACCTAAAAAGGATGAAATTGAGATTGTTACTGATCCAGAAAGATTAAGACCGATAGATGCGGATTTACAGATTCCTGACTGTAGAAAGTTTAAGGCTCATACCGGATGGGAACCAAACATCCCTTATGAAAAGACAATGAAGGATCTTCTTGATTACTGGAGAGAAAGAGTAAAGAAAGGTGAGTCTTTCCTTACAAGATAATTATGTTAATTGAATTTATTAAACCTGATTTTGTCTTTGAAAATGAGGCAGGATCATTAAAACAGCTTATTCATGATGGTTATAATCAGGTAAATGTGATTACTTCTTTTCCTGGTTCAAAAAGGGGAGGACACTATCATAAGTACAATAAAGAAGCTTTCTATATTGTGAGTGGTTCTTTCAACCTGGAAGTATGGAAAGATGATGTAAAAGAAGAATATGAGATAAAGGCTGGGGACTTCTTCGTGATACCTGAATATGTCTTCCATACCTTTGAATATCTTGAATATACCGTACTTGTATCAATGTATGACAAGGGTGTTGAGCTGGATGAAAACAGTAAGGATATATGGAGTGAATAGATTAGTAATATTATCAGAACAGAAATCATTTATTAAAAAAGGCAAATCCAATCCATGTATTGTGGGACAGGAAAGTGCCTTTTTAAGCGTTGATAATGTGGATGCCGTTTATAAGAATATTGTATTGAAGAATATCAGTAGAGTTTTAAATAAGATTGGTTTGCCATCTATTGCGGATGGATTTACTAAGAAAAAAGATACTAATGCGGTATACATGTATATCGCGATGAATCTTAATTTCTTAGAGGCAAATGCCTATTTATTAAAATCATTAAAGAAACATGGCAACAAAATCTCTTTATATATCTATGACTGCTGGGAACCGGAATTTGATGACTGGCAGAAGGTAATGGATGATATAAAACCTGATTATGTCTTCTTCTGTTTCAGACAGACTTATGAACATTATAAGGATATCTATAATGCCTACTGGGTGCCTCAGTCTGCTGATTTAAGTATCTTTAAAGATGAACATTTAGAGAAGACAAGAATGTTCATGTCTATGGGAAGAGTAAATGAAGGTATACATAAGAAGATTCTTGAATATATGGAAAAACATAATATTGAAGATAATAGAGAAAACTATGTCTACCGTAAGGACAGAAATGAAGAGATCTATCCTGATATTCAGGATCTGGTAACGGAAATTAATAAGACGAAATATTTTGTGTCTGTTCCTAAGTGTTATGAAAACTTCAAGAGAACGGGTAATGTGTGTGGCATAACTGCCAGATATTTTGAGGCCATGGCATGTAAGACTCTGATTATCGGTAAAAAACCGATTGTTATAGATGAACTTTTTTCAAAGGACTGCATGATTGAGTTTAATGATGATTTAAGTGACTTTGATTCTTTAATCGATGAAATGGAAAAAAGTCCTGAAAAGTATCAGGAGATAGTCGATAAAAACTATGAATGTCTCATGAATAATCATACCTGGCAACATAGAGCCAGACAGATACTGGAGATAATCAATCAATGAGATATTTCTATTATGTGAATTCAGCCTATCAGCTGATGAATGTTTTGAATCTCAATAATCATCGTAAAAACGGCTTTGAAAATATTGAAGATTATAAAGCTGATCTTTTTCTGTTAAATACCTTTAATGGGGCAGATAAAATTTATGGGCATTTAAAAGAAAAGGATTATTTTGATAATGTCTATATCATTGATAAGAAAACAAATAAAGGTAAACTTCATACTGTTTATTCTTTACTGGATTCTTTATCATCTTCTTTTTATTTTTCAAGTAAGTATGGTTTTGAGAAATCATTTCTTAAAAATAAATATGATGTGATTTCTACACCCAAGTATTCTATTTTTGTTGACCAGATATGCCGAATGAATCGTAAGGCTGAAATAGAACTGTTTGAAGAAGGTTCAGCTTCTTATAATCCAATTGATTTGTTAGAGATGCAGCCGAGATTATATAAGAAGGTTGATAAGGTTTTACATAATGGAGTAGATCTTACAGAATATAAGAGAATCTATCTTGTGAATGAGGATATGTATTTTTCTGATTATAAGGATAGAGTTATTGAAATACCCAAGTTTGATGATGATTTCCTGAATGAATTATGTGTACTCTTTGAAGATATCAACAGACAGAGTGTTGATAAACCAATATACTGGATTTCTCAATTCCTGAATAACGAAGAATTCAACAGGATGGTTGATGAAGTCTTAAGTAATGTCAATAAATATCATGATGATGTTCTGTTCTGTCAGCATCCACGTAACCATATGGACAACAAGTATGGTTTTGCGGAAAGTGATGGATCTCATATCTGGGAACTGAAAGTTCTGGGTATGAAAGATATCAATGAGAAGTTACTGGTTGCGATACATTCGACAGCCTGTTTTTCACCAAAGATGTTATTTGATAAAGAACCATTTATAATTTTTATATATAAGCTTGGAAGTTATGAAGTATCCAATATGACTCCGGCTTTTGAAAAGATGATTGAAGTATTTAAGAATTCATACAGTAATCCTGATAAGGTGATGATACCTGAAGATATGGAAGAGCTTAAGGAATGTCTCAAGAAGTATAATGAGAGGACTATATAGTATATATGGCAAGAGGAAGAGGTAAAAATGTCGCATTAAATGTTATAGCGGGCTTTGCGTATGAGCTCATAGCTTTAATATGCGGTTTAATCCTTCCTAGACTCATTTTAAGTAACTTTGGTTCAGCATATAACGGCATAACCCAGTCTATTACCCAGTTTATCGGTTATATCGAACTGATGAAATCAGGTATCGGTGGGGTTACAATGGCTGCCTTATATAAGCCTTTAGCGGAAGATGATGATAAGGAAATAAGTGAAATACTGGCTGCTACCCAGCAGTTTATGAGAAAGATTACTTTAATCTTCCTTGTCTTTATTGTGGGACTGGCAATCTTTTATCCGTTCCTGGTTGCGAATGATTTTGAGTGGTGGTTTTCTGCATCATTAATACTGATTATATCTATCTCAACATTTGCGCAATACTATTTAGGTTTTACCTATCAGCAGTTAATTCAGGCTGATCAGAAGGGTTATATCGTTATAATCATGCAGATTGTAACGACTATATTAAATACTATTGTTTCAGTAGTGCTGATCAACAGTAACTGCACAATTCATATCGTCAAGTTGGGCAGTGCGCTTGTTAATGTCATATCTCCAGTCTTCTTTAACTGGTACGTGCGTAAACACTATAACATCGACTATAAGGCCAAACCTGATAAAGACAAGATCCCTCAAAGATGGGACGCTGCAGCTCATGAAATAGCGGCCTTTATCTGCAACAATACCGACATTACCGTTATAACTGTTCTTGCAGGGGTTACAGAAGTATCAGTTTATACTGTCTATAACTATGTAGCAGCCAACATCAAGAAAATAATCTCCAAGTTTTCTTTAGGTTTTGGAGCGGCTTTCGGCAGTATGTACGCTGAAGGAAGAATTGATCTGATGAAGAGAAATCTTGGAGTCTATGAGCTTATTATCTATTCACTGGCTTCCGTTTTGTATTCAACAACTTTTGCGCTGATTATTCCTTTTGTGACTTTATATACAGCAGGCATAACCGATGCCAATTATATAAGACCGGCTTTTGCCTTCTTTTTAGTACTGGCGAATGTCTTTAATACCTTCAGACTGCCATACAGAACAATTGTCATTGCGATTGGAAGATATAAGGAGACAAGAAACGGGGCAATTATGGAAGCTGTCATTAATGTTGTCGTATCAGTTATCTTTACCTTTATGTATGGGATAGTCGGTGTAGCGATTGGATCCTTTGCGGCAATGTGTACAAGATCCTATCAGTTTGCGGACGATCTTTCCAAGAACGTTATCGACAGACCAATCAGTTATTACTTTAAACATGTCGCCATATGTCTGGGCATAATCGGTGTTACTTATTTTATGTCAACGATACTTGTTCAAAGCTGTACAAACTGGATGATGTGGCTTGTCTATGCCGTGATAATAACTTTATTTGCGGGAGTTCTTACTTTAGTTACAGACTATGTTTTTTATAAGGATGACCTGTTCAGGACAATAGATAAAGTAAAGGGTTTACTGATAAAGAAAGCTTAGTATGAGAAAACTGACGAAAGATGAATGTAAGGCTATATCACTGGATATTCTAATTGATGTGGCTGATTTCTGTGATAAAAACAATCTTACCTATTTCTTATCAGTAGGTACTTTACTGGGTGCCATCAGACATAAAGGTTATATACCATGGGATGATGATATTGACATCATGATGCCTAGACCTGACTATACCCGTTTTATTAAGGAATATAAGGGCAAGTATACGGTTTTAGACCCACATAGTGGATATTTATACTATTCCAAGGTTTATGATCCAAATACCGTTAAATATGAACCGGATACCGACTATAAGAAGTATGAACCTTTAGGGGTTGATATAGATGTCTTTCCGCTTGATGGAATAGTCAATGATCAGGAAGTGATAGATAAGATTTATAAGAAAGAATGTTTTCTGGAATTGCTTCTGAGACTGTCCAATCAGCCGATCTTCAACCGTAAAAATCCGATTAAGGCAATTAACCGTATAATCCCTAGAATCATCGGTTCCAAGAATCTTGTGAAGATGATTGAAAAAAACGCGATGACTTATGATTATGATACAAGTGATTATGTCATCCGTATGAGGTGGTCACCTAATGGTTTTACCGGAGCTCTACCAAAATCGGTATACGAAAAAGATTATGCTGAATTTGAAGGACATACTTTCTGTATTCCTAAGGGATATGATGAATTTCTGACGGCTTTCTTTGGCGATTATATGACTATACCTCCTGAAGACAAGCGCGTGACTCATGAATTTGATTCATATATAAAAGAAGATGCCTAAGAAAAAACTTATAGAATTTATCGGCCGTATCCAGGATGGAGGGGCTGAAACTTTAGTCAAAGATTACGCTTTATTGCTGGATAAAGATCTTTTTGATGTGACAGTAATGTGCCTTGACTATAAGAAGTCATCAAATGTCTATAAGACTTTAATCGAAAATAATGTAAAGATTGAATGTCTCTATGATCCGATGCAGTTAGTGTGCAGGGCACTGGCGAGAATTCTTGGCCCCAAGTTTCCGGCATCTTTACTTAAAAATAAGATGGAAGAACTTAATCCTGATGTCGTACATGTACATCTTGAACTTCTCAATCTTGTCTATCTCGCAAGAACCTCTTTTGAAGAAGTCAAGCTTTTATTCACCTGTCATAATCCACCGGAGATGCTGATTGGTGATAAAAGACCGCTTGAAAGAGATGCGTGTAAGTATCTATTGAAGAATAATAATCTTCAGATTATCGCCTTACATGAAGAAATGGCGAAAGAGATTAATGAACTTCATGGAATTGATAATACAGCTGTTATTCGAAATGCGGTTGATTTCAATAAGTTCAGAAATATTTCCAAGGCAAAAGAAGAAATAAGAAAAGAAATCGGTATTCCTGTAGATGCCTATGTTGTGGGCAATGTCGGAAGATTTGCCTATCAGAAGAATCAGGAATTCCTGGTTAATGTCTTTAAGGATGTCTTAAAGAAGAAAGATAACGCCTATCTTTTACTGGTGGGTAGAGGATCTTTAGAAGAAGATCTTAAAAAACAGATTAAGGATCTTGGTATTGAAGATAAAGTGATGATGTTGACAAACAGGACAGATGTTCCAGAACTGTTCAAGGCGATGGATGTCTTTGTCTTCCCATCTAGATTTGAGGGTCTTGGAATTGTGCTGATTGAAGCTCAGGTATCAGGCCTTCCTTGTGTGACATCAGATCAGATACCATGGGAAGCCTATCAGAGTAATCAGATCACAAGATTATCATTGGATGAATCTAAAGATAAATGGGCAGATGCGATTATTAATCCAGTCTGCAATATTGACCATTACGGCAATATTGAAGACTATGATATGAATAAGGAAATAAAAAATCTTGAAGCTTTATATCTTCAAGATTAGTCTTTAAGCAGTTTATTGTAGAGATCTACATATTCTTTATATTTGAGTTCATGATTATATGACTGTGCTTTATCAAGGCAGTCTTTTTTATTGAATGGCCTTTTTTCATAGATTTCTTCAATTTTCTTTATCAGTCCTTCAGTGTCGTTGACAGGCACGCTGTCACCACACTTTTCATTTAACATTTCCTTACATCCCCCGACATCAAACGTCAGTACCGGTAAGCCGCAGGCAACTGCCTCCATATGAACAGTCGGATAGTTTTCATCTCTTGTCGGATTTACAAAGAGATCACACGCCGAATAGATTTTTACCAGTTCCTCCTGCGAATGGGTGCGATGGATTGAGATGATGTTTGGAGATAATAGTTTATCAAGTTCATCATTTGTTCCCACCATAATAATCTGATATCTTTCATCAAGCCTTTTAGAAAGTTCCATAAAGACATCTAAACCTTTACTTTCATCCCAATAGTAGGCTAAACCTAAAATCAGAAACTTGCCTTCAAGATTATGATCTTTTCTAAAACTGTTTTCTACCGGATGGAAGATGCTGAGGTCTATACCATTGTTTATTACTTCAATAGGGTAATGGTCCCCAAAGTGAGATTCTTCAGTTAATTCGGCTAACCACTTTGATGGGGTTACTATAGTAAGTCTATTTAAATCGTTATAGATCTTGCTTCTGGTTTTTAGGACATGTTTCGAATTATCCAAGAATAAGGTTCCGGGATAATAGTCTTTATGTGGGCAGTTACCGCATCCTTCCTTCCATTTGGTACATCTGTTCTGAGCACATCTTCCGGTAAATGGAAAACTGTCATGTAAAGTCCAGATGACAGGTATATCCGCTTTCTTGAGATACCTAAACAGCATATTCACATTGAGATAACTGTCACACAGCGAATGAAGATGTATAAGATCAGGTTTGATCTTTTTAAGTTCATTGATGAATATTGTCGTATTGATAACGTTAAAATAACCGATAAGTCCGGTAATTTTGCAGAGTCTTTCGGATATTACCTTATCAAGCCAGTAACCGATAAGGTGCTGATGAGGGGCTAGATGTTTTTTACCTTCTTTACTGTTACGGAAAAAAGTCTCTACTTCATAGCCGTTTTTTCGGGCTTCTTCAGAGATATTCAGACATATTTTTCCGGTGCTGGCATAATTAAGGCCGTTAACTGCGACAATACGTTTCACGACTTGATTATATCATCTATGGATAGATGTTATAATAGACAGGTAGAGGTAAACAATTATGAAAATAATGGTTGTAGGAGCTCATCTTGATGATATCGAACTGGCGTGTGGTGGTACACTGGCTAAAGCTGTAGCCAATGGACATACAGTTAAAGTTCTGATTATGTCAAAATCGGGTTATACAAATAAAGAAGGTCAGATGCAGAGATCTGATGATATAGCAGTTAAGGAAGGCACAAAAGCTTTAAATACTTTAGGTATTGAAGATATTACGATATTGGACTTTGAAACTAAAGATATTCCTTTCAGAAGCGATGTGGTTAATGCGATAGATGTTGAGATGTCTAAGTTTAATCCTGATGTGATATTTACGCATCATCCTTTTGATACCCATCAGGCACATGAAGGCGTATCTAAAGCTACTATAGCTGCGGCAAGAAGAAAGAACACTGTTTTCTTCTTTGAACCTATTGCACCATCAGGAAGATCATATGTAGCGTTTAAACCACAGATGTATGTCGATATCAGTGACTATGTTGATACAAAGATTGCGTCTTTAAAGTGTCATGAGTCTGAATACAATAAATTCGGTGGTGAAGACTGGATTAAGGGTGTAGAAAGCAGATGCGGATTCAGAGGTTATGAAATAGGTTCCAAATATGCGGAAGCTTTTGAAGTATTAAGAATGGAAATGTCTTTTGGAAAGGATGGAGAACTGTAATTTATGATTATTACTATACATCAGCCTGAACATTTACCTTGGCTGGGATTGTTCAATAAGATAGCTAAAGCGGAAAAGTTTGTCATTCTGGACAGCGTTCAGTATGAAAAGAACTATTTCCAGAACCGTAATAAGATTATGGGTACCAATGGTCAGCCTCAGTGGATCGGAATTCCTGTAAACAAGAAAAATATTGAACAGAATACCATTGCGACAACAACTATTGTTGCGGAAGGTAATACTAAAAACTGGAAGAAGGAATATTTAAGAACTATAACCTACTGTTACAGTAAGTATCCTTATTTCAATGATGTATATCCTATCATTGAAAGATGTATCAATATTGATACTCCTTATTTCTGTGAAATCAATATTGCGATGATTAAGGAATTCTGTAATGCGTTGGATATTCATCCTGAATATATCAGATCAAGTGAGATTGATTATGGTGGAGGATTCAAGAGTGATCTTAACCTTAATATCTCCAAGTGTGTTGGTGCTGATTATTATATCTCAGGACCAAGTGGCAGAGATTATCTGAATATGCAGTCATTTGAAGATGCGGGTGTTGGGGTAGTCTTTAATGATTATCATCATCCTGAATATCCTCAAAGAAGATCTGAAGAATTTGTAGCTTATCTTTCAGCCGTAGATCTCTTTATGAATCTGGGATTTGAGGAAGCCAAAAAGGTTATCATGTCAGGCAATGAAGATTTATATGACTTTGATAAGAATGTGGTAAGTTTCAAATAATATATTTTAAAGAACTTATCTTAAATATTTATAGTAAAATAAAGACATGAGTAAGACTCAGCCTTTTCATTTTGAGCACTGGCAGATAATAGCTTTATTTGTTGGAATATATGATGTTATAACGATATGTTTTTCTTATCTTTTCGGACTGCTGTTAAGATTTGATTTTCATTTTACCCAGATTCCTGAACCATATCTATTGGTTTACTATAAGTACATCATTCCATTTGCGTTACTAAGCGTAGCAGTATACTGGTTCTTTAATCTCTATCGAAGTGTATGGCGTTTTGCGAGCTATCATGAATTAAGAAATATATTAATCGCCACCACAGTGTGCGGTGTTCTGAACTATGTCATTACCCGTATCTTCGGTGCGAGAATGCCTTATTCATATCATCTGATTGGATATATAATGCAGCTGATATTTGCGGTAGCTATCAGATTTGTATACCGTTTTGGTTTACTGATAAAGAATGGTAAACGCAATAGTAGGAATACTGATAATGTTATGCTGATTGGTGCCGGTGATGCCGGTATGACAATCTTAAGAGATATCAATAAGAATCTTGATTCAACATCCAAGGTTGTATGTATCATCGATGATAATACCAACAAGATAGGCAGATTCATTGAAGGTGTACCGGTAGTGGGATCAAGAGATGATATTCTGGAGAATGTAGAAAAATATAATGTATCCAAAATTGTCTACGCTATTCCTTCATCTACAGGTACACAGAAAAGAGATATATTAAACATCTGTAGAGAAACAGACTGTGAAATAAAAGTACTGCCAGGTATTCAGCAGCTGGTAAGAGGTGATGTCTCTGTAAGTATGTTAAAGAGTGTTGCGATTGAAGATTTGCTGGGTAGAGATGTCGTTAAGGTAAATACGGAAGAAATATTCAACTTCATTAATGATAAAGTTGTTATGGTTACTGGAGGCGGTGGATCTATCGGTTCTGAATTATGCAGGCAGATCGCTTCCCATCATCCTAAACAGCTCATCATCTTTGATATCTACGAAAACAACGCCTACGATATTGAACAGGAATTAAAGAGAAATCATCCTGAATTAAATCTAGTAGTGCTGATTGGATCTGTAAGAGATTCAAAGAGAGTTGATTATGTCTTTGATAAGTACAGACCGGAAATTGTCTATCATGCGGCAGCACATAAACACGTTCCTTTGATGGAAAACTCACCATGTGAGGCAATTAAGAATAATGCGATTGGTACATTTAAAACTGCTTATGCGGCGGTTAAGTATGGTACAAAGAGATTTGTCTTGATATCTACAGATAAGGCAGTCAATCCAACTAATGTCATGGGTGCTACCAAGAGAATGTGTGAAATGATTATCCAGACATTTGAAAAACTGGAAAAGAGTGGAGAAACTGATAAGCTGTCGGTTGTGGAAAACTGCTTCTCGGAAACAGCTACAGATAAACTGATGAATCAGACAGAATTTGTAGCCGTAAGATTCGGCAATGTCTTAGGATCTAATGGTTCGGTTATTCCTTTATTCAAGAAACAGATTGAAGCCGGTGGTCCTGTAACTGTTACTCATCCTGATATCATCCGTTACTTTATGACGATTCCAGAAGCTGTAAGTCTTGTCCTACAGGCTGGTGTCTATGCCAAGGGTGGCGAAATCTTTATCCTTGATATGGGTGAACCGGTCAAGATTGATACTTTGGCAAGAAACCTTATCAAACTGTCCGGTTTAAAACCTGATGAAGATATAAAAATCGAATATACCGGTTTAAGACCTGGTGAAAAACTTTATGAAGAAAAACTGATGGCTGCCGAGGGAAATATGAAGACTGATAATGATCTGATCTTTGTGGGACAGCCATTAGATATTGATATTGATAAATTCTTAAACAATCTTAAGGATATTCACGATGTATCTTATGATAACCGTGAAGATCTTATTTATGATTATGTGGAAAAGATTGTTCCGACATATAAAAGAAAAGAGGCGTGATTATGGAACTGAAACGTTTTGAAAAAAGAGTCCTGTTATCTTCTGCTACGATGCATGGGGAAGAACAGGCGTTTATCAAAGAGGCATTTGATACAAACTGGGTTACAACTGTTGGTGAAAATATCAATCAGCTGGAAAAGGGTGTCAGTGAGTTTGTAGGCGCTAAAGGATCTGTTGCCCTGGCTTCCGGTACGGCAGCTTTACATCTCGCCATTAAACTGGCTGGTGTAAAACAGGGAGATGTAGTCTTTGCCCAGACATTGACTTTTGATGCGACAGTTAACCCTGTAATGTATGAAAAAGGAAAGCTCGTCTTTATTGATTCAGAAAGAGATACCTGGAATATGGATCCAGAAGCTTTAAAGAAAGCTTTTGAAAAATACCCTGAATGCAAGTGTGTTATTACAGTTAATCTTTATGGAACACCTAGTAAGTTAGATGAAATAAGAAAAATCTGTGATGAACACGGCGCAATATTAATCGAAGATGCGGCTGAATCTTTAGGCGCATCCTATAAGGGACAGATGACCGGAACTTTTGGTACATACAACTCTGTATCATTTAACGGTAATAAGATTATCACTACTTCCGGTGGTGGAATGATGTTGTCAGATGACTTAGATGCGGTAAATAAGGCCAGAAAATGGTCCACTCAGGCAAGAGATGCTGCACCATGGTATCAGCACACTGAACTTGGATATAACTATCGTATGTCCAATATTGTTGCGGGCATTGGTAGAGGCCAGATGTTACATCTTGAAGAACATATTGCCCGCAAGAAAGAAATATATGACCGTTACAGGGAAGGTTTAAAGGATCTTCCATTAAGCATGAATCCATATCTTGACTGTTCTAAACCTATATTCTGGTTAAGTTGCATCCTGATTGATAAGGATGCAATGTGTGAACACAACAGAACTGACCATGAAGGTACTTATACTGTTGTACCGGGTAAGTCTTGTCCAGACCATATCAGAGAAACTTTAGAGTCATATAACGTTGAATCTAGACCAATCTGGAAGCCTATGCATATGCAGCCTATCTATGCGGAAAATGATTTCATTAAACTTAATGAAGATGTATCGGCTGATATCTTTGATCGAGGTTTGTGTTTACCTTGTGATATCAAGATGACTGACGAAGAACAGGATATTGTTATAGAAATAATCAAGTCCTGCTTTGGAAAGTAACTGATGATTTTTATCAGATATAAGAAAGGTGTAGATTTTGAATAAGAAAATACTCATAGCCGGTGCCAATGGACATGGTAAGGTGGCTGCTGATATTGCAGAATTGAATGGTTATAAAGTTATTGAATTCTGTGATGATGATGAATCAATCAAAGAATGTGTCGGATATCCCGTTATCGGAAAGACTGATCTTATAAGTGATTATGAGGGCGATGTTTTCATTGCGATTGGTAATCCTGTAACCAGAGAAAGATTCATGAAGAAAAGAGAATGTGTTACGCTTATTCATCCGAATGCCACTGTATCTAAAAAAGCCGTTATTGGCTCTGGTTGTGTACTGATGGCAGGCGCAGTAGTTAATTCGTGTGCCGTTATTGGTGAAGGTTCAATTGTGAATACCTGTGCATCTGTAGATCATGACTGCGTTATCGGTAAATATGTTCATGTATCAGTCGGTGCTCATGTGGCAGGTACGTGTACCATAGGTGATAGGACCTGGGTTGGGGCTGGCGCTATTGTCAATAATAATCTGTCTATCTCTAATGACTGTATGATCGGTTCGGGCACAGTTGTCATAGATGATATAAACGAGCCAGGAACATATGTTGGTGTTCCAGCTAAGAAAATAAAATAGAGGTTAAATGAGAGTACTTATTTTAGCCAACAGCTGTGTGGGTTTATATAAATTCAGAAAAGAAGTACTGCAGGAACTCGTGAAAAATCACGAGGTTTTTGCGTCTTTACCAGATGGGGAGTTCAATCCGCAGATTGAAGAAATCGGGGTAAAGATTATTGAAACACCGATTGAAAGAAGAGGCACCAATCCTGTAACAGATCTTAAACTGATGAAAAGATATAAAGAAATCATAGATGAAGTAAAACCGGATATCGTTCTGACATATACCATTAAACCTAATGTCTATGGCGGTATGGCGGCTCAGTTAAAGAAGGTTCCTTATGTTGTTAATATTACCGGTTTAGGTTCAGCAGTTGAAAATGGTGGAATACTGCAGTTTATTACAGTTAATCTGTATAAACTGGGTATCAGAAAAGCGCAGAAGGTTTTCTTTCAGAATGAAGCCAACAGAGACTTCATGATTGAAAAGAAGGTTGTAAAAGACAATTATGATCTTTTACCTGGGTCTGGAGTGAATGTGAATCAGTATGTTGTATCTGAATATCCGGACCGTGATTCTATAGAGTTTGTCTATGTAGGAAGAATGATGGCGGAAAAAGGATATGGATTATATATTGATGCGGCAAAGATTATCAAAGAAAAATATCCGAATACTGTATTCCATATATGCGGAGCTTATGAAGATGATTACCGTGAGAAAACAGAAAAACTTATCAGTGATGGGATTCTTGTGTTTCATGGGCTTGTTGATAATATGGTTGAGATATATGACAGTATTGACTGTCTGATTCATCCTACATACTATCCTGAAGGTATGTCCAATGTACTGTTGGAAGCTTCAGCGTGTGGCAGACCTGTCATCACTACTGACAGACCAGGGTGCAGAGAAATAGTTGATGATGGTATAAATGGTTTTGTGGTGAAACAGAAAGATCTCGATAGTCTTATAGAAAAGATTGAAAAGTTTATAGGTCTGACAAGAGAAGAAAGAAAACAGATGGGTCTTAATGGAAGAAAGAAAGTTGAAAAGGATTTTGACCGCAAGATTGTAATAGATAAATATCTTGAAGAAATAAATAAAGTTAAGTAATGGAAAAAGTATATGTTCTGGAGATGATAGCTGCCCTTAATTTTGGTGGCTCTCAGGCAATGATAGTTAATCTTGTAAAGGCAATGAACAATAATAATGTTCAGTGTGATTTTATTGTTGACCATCCGGAATATGACGGTTTAAGAAAGATCGTAGAAGATCTAGGATGCAAGGTTTATGAAGTACCAGCATTCAAAGTTACTAACATAGGTGAAGTAAAAAAGGCGTGGAACGATCTGTTTGAAACACATCCTGAATATAAGGTGCTGCACTCTCATTCAAGAAGCTATGCCTCTATCTATATTCCTATAGCCAAGAAGCATGGTCTAAAGACCATTATTCATTCACACAATACATCTAATGGTAAAGGTTTATCGTCTGTTTTGAAGGCTCTATTACAGTATCCGTTAAGAAAACAGGCTGATTATTTTATCGGATGTTCCTTGGAGGCGGGAAGATGGTTATTTGGTGAAGAAGTTATTAAACAGGATAACTTCTCTGTACTTAATAATGCAATAGATACCGATAAGTTTACCTATAACTATGAAATAAGAGAAAAATACCGCAGACAGTTTAATCTGAAAGATGAGAAAGTTTTTATTCAGGTAGGAAGACTTGATGATCAGAAGAATCATGTGTTTATGTTAGATACCTTTAAGGAATATCTTAAGAGTAATCCTTCAGATAAACTGTTTATTGTAGGTAATGGGGTAAACAGAGAAAAGATTGATGAGAAGATCGAGAAACTGGGTATTGGAAAGAATATCGTTATTTTAGAAAAAAGAAATGATGTGAACTGTCTTTTACAGATGGCTGATGTCTTTGTGATGCCTTCCTTGTTTGAAGGATTATCGGTAGCGGCAATAGAAGCGCAGGCTTCTGGCATATCATGTATTATGTCTGATAAGGTTAATAATGATGTGAATATTACAGGTTTATGCAGATTCATTCCTTTATATGTAAACAGATGGGTAGAGGAGATGTCTAAACCTTTGGAATTAAGAAGAAAGACAAAGAAAGAAATCGTTGAACACGGTTTTGATGTCAAGACAACAGCTAAATGGCTGGAAGATTTATATATTGAGTTAGGTAAGTAAATGGGGATTTTTTCAGAAAGGAAGATTGTTGATTATGTAATATGTGGATTACTTGGACTGGTTGCAGTCAATTTTCTTCATTATGGGCAATTTATCTTACCTCTTATATGCCTGATATTATTCATTGATAATAAGTTCAGATTCAATTTTGGAGATATCAGAATCTTTATTCTTTTATGTCTTTTTGGTATAAGTTTCTTTGCGTTTTCCTATAAGCTGGGATTTTATGCCGTGATGGGATTCTGTCTTCCTATGGGATACTATATCGGTGTAAATATAAAAGATCCAAGTCAGGATAACATTAAGAAAGTACTTTATATTATAGCCTTAGGTATGTGCATACATGTCATCTTGAATGGTATCTATGATATGTATATGCATATCAATAAAGTTAATTTTTTATCATCAAACCATTATGATTTTTGGACTAGAGACAGGATGTCTTCAACAGCTACGGCTTTGAATCTCGATATTCTTATTGGAATGTTGTATTACATCATCCGTTATGAAAAGAATAAGGTACTTAAATACAGTTCAATTATCGGGTTTGCGATTGCGATAGCCTATTGTATCTTTGCCGGAAGAAGAACACCTTTACTTCTTATTGCAATATGTCTTTTTGTAAGTTTTGTCTATGAAGGATTTATAAAGAATATCCTAACTGAAAAACAGAAGAAACTCTTTATAGGCTTATTTATTGCGGGCGTATTGGTGGTGCTTGGTGTTGCCGTGTCCTATGAAACAGATTTTCTGGGATGTCAGGCTTTCTTTAATAAGTTTTATATTATCTATAAGTTCAGACAGGGATTACTGGATAATTCCAGAATCAATGCCTACATATCGGCTGTAAAACTGATGCCATCTCATCCATGGGGCTGCCAGGAAATAAGCGGTATAACCGGTATACAGGTTCATGACCTGTGGGTTGATATCTATGATTATGCCGGAGTTGTAAGCTGGGGACTGATGTTAGTATATACAACCTATTACTTTTTTATGTTTATAAAGGTTATGAAGTTAAAGAATGTTGATGATTCTATTAAGGTGATGCTGCTGACAGTATTTGTATGTATTGTCTTACAGATGTTTTTGGAGCCGGTTATGACAGGCTCTTCAATATTCGCCATTATATGTGTAATAATCGGGGCAATTGAAGAAAGGATGATCACACATGAACAATAAGGTAACAGTCAACGCCTTCTGGATCATGTTTGGAAGAGTCTTCCAGCTGGGATTGACGTTTATTACGTCAATGCTGATAACTAGATACTTAGGTCCAGCCGATTATGGGAAGATGAACTATGTATATTCCTATATACAGCTTTTTATTCCGTTGGCTGCCTTAGGAATGAATGATATTGTCGTTAAGGAACTTGTTGATCATAAGGATGATAATGATAAGATTTTAGGAACTATTCTTGTATCAAGAATCTGTTCATCATTAATATGTATGTTCTGTTCGGTGATGATTGTATCTTCCCTGAACAGTGAACCAATATATAGAACAATCGCAATATTACAGTCATTCGCATTGATGTTTCAGTCCTTTGAATGTCTGATGTATTTCTATCAGTCAAAACTCCTATCAAGAAAATCAGGTACAATCTATGCCTTAGCCTATATTCTTACGGCGGTATACAGACTGGCAGGTATTTTTTTAAAGAGTTCTGTCTACTGGTTCAGTTTTGGCTTGGCGCTGGATTTTATAGTTTTAGGTGTATTATTGCTGGCTGTATATCTGAAAGACGGATACAAACTTAAATTTTCTTTTGAAACATTCAAATATCTTTTCAGTAAGTCATACCATTATATGTTCGCAGGTTTACTGGTTGTCTTATATGGCAAGGTTACGGATACTCTGTTACTGGGAAGAATGATAGATGAAGAAGCTGTAGGTTATTATTCAGCGGCTTATATGTTAGTCAATGCCTGGCCGTTTGTACTGACCGCAATTATTGATTCGTTGAATCCGATAATTGTAGAGACCCATCAGGAAAATCATGAATTATATCTCAAGAAGATTAAACAGTTATATGCGATTATCTTCTATGTATCGATTGTGGCAGCGATTGCCATTGGGGTGCTAGCTAAATTCATTATTACGATTCTATATGGCTCTGCCTATGAGGCATCGATTACACCTTTAAGAATTCTTTCGTGGTCTACGGCTTTCGCATATTTAGGGGTGGCAAGAACCAGCTGGATGCAGTGTGAAAACAAGACAAAATACGAAACCTTAATTTCGTTGATTGGTGCTATATGCAGCATATGTCTAAACTTTGTACTAATCAGATATTTAGGTATAATTGGGGCATCAATTGCGGCTGTACTGACCCAGTTTATTGCTAATTTTGTTTTCCTTTTCTTTGTTAAAGACTTAAGAGAAAATGCGATGCTTATTGGGGATGCTATAATGTTAAAAGGAGTGTTTGACAAGGAGGATAATCTCAATGTTTAAAGATAAAGTATTATTGATTACCGGTGGTACAGGTTCATTCGGTAACGCTGTAGCCAAAAGATTTCTTACCAGCGATATAAAGGAAATCAGAATAGTTTCAAGAGATGAAAAGAAACAGGATGATATGAGACATGAATATCAGCAGAAATATCCTGAATACTTTCAGAAACTTAAATTCTATATTGGCGATGTTAGAGATTTCGGTTCTATTGAATATGCCTTCAAGGGCGTAGATTATGTCTTCCATGCTGCAGCCTTAAAGCAGGTACCATCATGTGAGTTTTATCCTATAGAAGCCGTAAAGACCAATGTCCTTGGTTCAAATAATGTCATTGATGCCTGTGTCAAACACGGAGTTAAGAAAGCCATATTCCTATCTACTGATAAGGCAGCCTATCCAATCAACGCCATGGGAATGACTAAGGCTTTAATGGAAAAGAATGTTGTCGCCAGATCAAGACAGCTGGAAGAAAAAGATACAGTACTGTGTCTTACAAGATATGGAAACGTTATGGCATCAAGAGGTTCTGTAATACCTCTATTCTTAGAACAGATTGAAAATGATCAGCCGATAACTGTTACCAATCCAGATATGACAAGATTTATGATGACTCTTGATGAAGCTGTAGAGCTAGTATTATTCGCCTTCAAGAATGGCAATCAGGGTGATCTCTTTGTACAGAAAGCACCTGCTGCTACAATAGATACTTTAGCTAAGGCTATCGTTAATCTTAAAGGTAAAGAAAACACAAAGATAGTAAACATCGGTACAAGACATGGAGAAAAACTGTATGAAGTATTAGTTACCAAAGAAGATATGGTAAAGGCTGAAGATCTTGGTGATTACTATAGAATACCTGCAGATAATCGAGATCTTAACTATGACCGTTATATCAATAAGGGTGATGATAAGTTAAATACTGCAGAAGAATACAATTCCCATAACACTGAAAGACTTGATGTCAAGGGAATGGAAGAGCTGATAAAGAAACTGGATTTATTCAAATAATTAACTAGGCATTTAAAAACGCCTTTTTACAAAGGAGAAATTTATTAGACATGACCGTTAGTACTGAATTATCAGAAAATAAAAAGACGTATTTTGATCAGATTGATATTCTTAAAGGGATTGCGATTTTTCTTGTTGTGTTAGGACATTCAATAATCGTTTATCCTATTGATCTTCATCAGTATGATTTTTGTGATTTTCTATACAGATGGCTATCAAGTGTACATATGCCATTGTTTTTCCTGATTTCTGGTTTTCTTTTTTCTTATAAACAGAATTATGGGAAATATATTCTTGGTAAAGTAAAAAGGCTTGTTGTTCCGTATGTTGTTTTTAACGCAATTAATATTTTTCCGAGGGCTTTTTTACAGAACTTTATAAATAAGACGAGAGATATAGGTGAATCCTTATATGAAGTTGTCTTTTATGGTGGGGATTACTGGTTTTTATATACCTTATTCATTATTTTTTTTATATATCCTATTATTTATAGAATTATTCATGAGAAAAAAGATAGAACTATATCGGTTTTGTTAATTGATTTTGTTGTGTATTTATTAATGCCAGATATAGGTATCTTTACTTTAAAGAAAGTAGTTTATTATCTGCTTTTCTTTATGGCTGGCAATATAATACGTGATTATATTGGCGACAAAATATTTAATCTTAAAATAAACAAAGGGATAAAGCTTATTGCTATGGCTGTTCTGCTTGGCTTATGGATATTTATGATGGGAACGGATTTTATATTCAGTGAGCTTGTTGTGGGGATTATTGGCTGCTGTTTCTTTGTGCTGTTTGTACAATGTGACTTGTCAATCAATATATTTAAAAACTTTGGTAAATACAGTCTTCAATTGTATCTGCTTAATGGCGTCTGGTTAGTTATAAGCAGGACTATTATTGTTAAAATTCTTGGTGTTACAAATCCGGCACTTATTATCTGTTTTAATATGTTTGTCTGTTTCTTCATATCTTATCTGATAATCAGATATATATGTTCCAGAATTAAACCGGTAAGATTTATGATGGGAATGAAAGTTTAAACTAAATTATAAGTAAATTAGATAGCGCTTTATAAAAAGCGCTATTTTTAATAAAATAAAGTAGATATGAAAATACTTGTTACCGGTGCCAAAGGAATGGTTGGTACAGCATTAGTCAATAATCTTAAAAATATCCGTGATGGTAAAAACAGGACCAGACCAAGTCTTCTGATAGAGGATATTTTTGAATATGATATAGATTCTTCTTTGGATGATTTAAATAAGTACTGTAAAGAGTGTGATTTTGTCTTTAATCTGGCAGGAGTAAATAGACCAGAAAACCCTGAAGATTTTATGAAGGGTAATTATGGGTTTGGTTCTTTACTGTTAGATACCTTAAAGAAATATGATAATAAATCACCAATTATGCTGTCTTCTTCCATTCAGGCGACATTAATGGGAAGATTTGGAAATTCTGAATATGGTAAGTCCAAGAAAGCTGGAGAAGATCTTTTCTTTAAGTATGGTGAAGAAAATGGTGTTAAAGTTGCGGTTTACCGTTTCTCTAACCTGATGGGTCATTCAAGGCCTAAATATAACAGCGCCATATCTACTTTCTGCTGGGCTATAGCCAATGATGAAGAATATACCGTAAATAATCCAAGTGTTGAGATTGAATATCTTTATATTGATGATTTGGTTGAGGGAATGTTTGATTTACTCGAAGGAAAAGAGAAACATTGTGAATATAACGGTTTAGAACCTGTAGAAGATATTAATGGAAAATACTGTTATGTACCTTTAACCCATAAAGTGACTCTTGGAAGAATTATTGAGTTACTTAAAGAATTTAAGGAACAGCCTGTAAGTTTAATGATGCCTAAGATGCCTGAAGGAAGTTTTGAAAAGAAACTTTTCTCTTTATATCTGACTTATCTACCAAAAGATAAGTTCAAGTACGAATTAAAGATGAACGAAGATAATAGAGGTTCATTTACGGAACTTGTACATACTTTGGATTGTGGTCAGGTATCTATCAATATTTCTAAACCTGGTATTACTAAAGGCCAGCATTGGCATAACAGTAAATGGGAACAGTTTATTGTGGTATCAGGACATGGACTGATTCAGGAAAGAAATATAAATACCAATGAGTTTGTAGAATTTGAAGTTAGTGGAGACAAGATTGAAGCAGTCTATATGATTCCTGGATGGACACACAATATTATTAATTTAAGTGAAACAGAAAATCTTGTGACAGTTATGACCTGTAATGAGATCTTTGATAAAAATCATCCTGATACATTCTTTGAGGAGGTGCAGTAATGGATAAATTAAAACTGATGATTATAGTCGGTACCAGACCGGAAATAATAAGACTTAGTGAAGTAATCAAAAAATGCCGTAAGTATTTTGATACAACACTGGTTCATACCGGACAGAATTATGATTATGAACTGAATGGTATCTTCTTTAAAGAGTTAGGCTTAGATGATCCTGAATACTATCTTGATGCGGTAGGTAAGGATCTGGGCGAAACAATGGGCAACATCATTGCCAAGTCTTATGAACTGATGGTTGAGCTTAAACCTGATGCGGTTTTAGTACTTGGTGATACAAACTCATGTCTATCCGCGATAGGTGCCAAGAGATTACATATTCCTGTTTTCCATATGGAAGCAGGAAACAGATGTAAGGATGAATGTCTTCCTGAAGAAACCAATAGAAGAATCGTAGATATCATTTCTGATGTCAATATGGCATATTCTGAACACGCAAGAAGATATCTTGCGGATACAGGACTTCCAAAGGAAAGAACCTATGTTACAGGTTCACCTATGGCTGAAGTTTTAAGTGCACATCTGGAAGAAATTAAAAATTCTGATGTGTTAGAAAAACTAAATCTACAAAAAGGTAAGTATATTTTATTAAGTGCACATAGAGAAGAAAACATCGATACAGATGCCAACTTTAATTCATTATTTAATGCGATAAATTCTATCGCCAAGAAATATGATGTACCTGTTTTATATTCATGTCATCCTAGAAGTGCCAAGAAGATTAAAGAAACAGGTTTTAAGCTTGATGAAAGAGTAATTATGCATAAACCGATGGGATTCTTTGATTATAACCATCTGCAGATGAATGCGATGTGTGTTATCTCTGATTCAGGTACATTACCGGAAGAATCTAGTTTCTTCTTAAGCGTAGATAATCCTTTCCCTGCAGTATGTATCAGAACATCTACAGAAAGACCGGAAGCTATGGATAAGGGTAATTTTGTCTTATCTGGTATTGATGAAAAAGGTCTTGTACAGTCTGTAGAACTGGCTATTGAGATGAATAAGAATGGTGATTATGGTATTCCGGTACCTGATTATATAGATACAAACGTATCGACTAAAGTCGTAAAGATTATTCAGTCTTATACCGGAATAGTAAATAAAATGGTTTGGAGAAAGAATGTTTAAAAGACTTTACTACATTCTTCTTCAGAGATTATATGTATTAAAGAATAAAAAGAGAGTTTGTAACGGTAAGGTTTACATGTTTCATAATGTCTCTGATGAAGATGATATCTATACTGTTTCAAAAGATAATTTTGAAAAGTTTATAGATAAGTTATCAAAGACAAAGAAGATTGTGGATTTTGAAACACTGGTCAATAATCCTGATTCTGATAATGTGGTCATCACTTTTGATGATGTCTATGAAAGTGTATACAGGAATGCCTATCCAATACTGAAAGAAAAGAATATACCTTATTATCTGTTTATCTGTAATGAATTTCTGGATAAAGACAGCTACATCAAGACTGATGAAGTTGTGGAGATGCTGAAAGAGAGTAAGTGCATTGTCGGATCGCATAACTACAGACACGAATTATCAAGATTCAAAGACAGAAACACTGTCAAAGAAGAATTTATAAATTCAAAGAAAGAGCTTGAAGATAAGTTTGGTGTAAAGATTGACAGTATGGCTTTTCCTTTTGGATCTATGTATGCCGTAAGTGAAGATAATATTGAAGATGCAGGAAACATCTATGAATATGTATGCATGACCTATCCGCTTTCCTACAGTAGGGAAGATGCTAAGGTTTTACCTAGAATCAATATGAACAGTAAAGAGGCAAATAAGGAACTATGATTTCGGTAATTATTCCGGTTTATAACGTAGAAAAATATATCGAAAAATGTCTTGATAGTATTCTTGATCAGGATTTTTCAGATTATGAATTATTGCTTATTGACGATGGTTCTATAGATAAGAGTGTTGAAATCATTAAGGAATATATGAAGGATAAGACTGTCAATTACCGACTTATTGAAAAAGAAAATGGGGGACAGTCAAGCACGAGAAATCTGGGTATCAGAGAAAGTAAAGGGGATTTAATCTGCTTTGTGGATTCTGATGATGTGATATGTAAGGATTATCTTTCTTCTTTATATAAGGCTTTAAAGGAAGATGATGATTTTTCTTTTGGGAACTATTCTTTTATAAAGGAAATGGTTCCTTTTATAGATGATAATAATGAAGTTAAAGAATATGACAGAAAAGAACTGATTAATGATTTTCTTAAAAGAACAGTCAATTTTCTGATTGTGAGTATGTTACTGAGGAAATCATTTATAGAAGAAAATAATCTTTATTTTGATGAAAGTGTCAGATTTTCGGAAGATCAGATCTATATGTGGGAAGCTATTGTCCACTCTAAGAAGGCGAGCTATACATATAAGAAGATATACGGATACTGTCTTAGGGAACAGTCTATTATGACTAGTTCACCATATGAAAAGATGATGAAGGCTTTTAATAAATACAAAGAATTCACAGATGGTTTAATCTCCACTTATCCTGAGGACAGAAAAGATTTGGAACTGATTCTTCCTAGATGGGAACTGGGAACTTTATTTACGGCAGCCAAACTGCTGGATAAGGAAGAATTCGCAAAGATGTATAACGCTATGGATGGAAAAACCCTGTTCGGCAGAGTTAAGGGTATTGGCGAGATAAAAGCTGTTGGGTTAGGCTTAGTGTGCTCAATGTCTAAAAATATGATGTATTCTTTATGCAGAAAGATGTGAATATGAATAAACTGATTGTTATAACATCCAATATAGCTCCTTACAGATTAAAGTGGTGTGAAGAACTCTCTAAACATTATGAGGTGACCATCGTCTATACCAAGGATCATGATTACGAAAGAGATGACAGGTGGCTTCAGAAATCTTCAAAGAGCTGTAAGATTATTAAGCTAAAAAATGATAAGGACTTATATGATGCCTTATGTTTTGATGTGATAGATGTCATTAAAGAAAATAAAGATTCTCTGATCATCTTTGATGGTTATGGACCTAAGACTAACTTATTGGGATTACTGTATTGCAAACTGACAGGAAGACATTCATTTACCAATGTGGATGGTTATGCCTTGGGGGAAAAAGAATCCAAAATCAGGGATATAGTTAAGAAAAATGTCATAAGCCATCTTTGCGATTATATCTTCTGCAGTTCTGAATCTACAAAGAAACATCTTATCAGTTGTGGCGCCAAAAAAGATAAGGTATATGTCCATAATTTCTCTTCAATTACGGATGAGAGAATTCTTAAAAAACCATTAAGTTATGAAGATAAGATCTCATTAAGAGAAAAACTGGGAATAGATACCAAGGGTAAGATTGTTTTAGGCGTAGGAGCCTTTATTCCTAGAAAAAGATTTGAAGATCTTATAGAAGCGGTTATTAACTGCAAGAGTGAATGTGATTTATATCTTCTGGGTGGTAAGCCAACTGAAGAATATCTGAAGATGATAGGGGACAGAACCAATTTCCATTTTATTGATTTTGTCTTGCCAAATGAAGTAGATCAGTATTATCAGATGGCGGATCTGTTTGTATTATCTTCACAGACCGATGTCTGGGGCCTGGTTTTAAATGAAGCTTTGGCACAAGGGCTACCTTCAATATCCAGTGATAACTGTATAGCTGGTAAAAGCCTGATAGATGGTAATGGTGTAGTCTACAGGACTGGCGATATAAAAGAACTTACAGATGCCATAGATTACTGTCTTGATGATGAAAGAAATAAAGAAATGTCTATAAGAAGTTTAGAAATAAGTCATAATTTTACTATTGAAAATATGGTAGTTCTGCAGAAACCTTATATTGATGAATATTTCAGTAATAGAAAGATATAGGCTATAATTTAAAAGATGAAAACACTGGTTATTATTCCCTGTTACAACGAATCAGAAAATATTGAAGCACTTATTGGTAATTTAAGTAAATACGGATATGATTATCTGATTATCAATGACTGTTCAAAAGATAATACGAAAGAAATTCTTAGAAAGAATGATTTTTCGCATCTTGATTTACCTATTAACTTAGGTCTTGCAGGTGTGACAAGAGTCGGTATAAAATATGCGGCAGACCATGATTATGACTGTGTCATGTGTATTGATGGGGATGGCCAGCATCCTCCAAAATACATCTCTACTTTAATTGATGCGATTGAAGAAGGAAACGACTATGTTGTTGGCTCGAGATTTGTGGATGAAAAGAAACCATGGTCAATGAGGATGTTAGGAAGCAGACTTCTCTGTTTATGTATCAAACTGAAAACAGGAAAGACTATCAGCGATCCTACCAGCGGTATGAGAGCTTTAGGTAAGAAGGTTATACAGGATTTTGCGGATTCCATGAACTTCTATGCTGAACCTGATGCGTTATGTTATCTCTTACATAAGGGTTATCAGGTAAAAGAAGTTCAGGTTGAGATGAAAGAAAGAGAAGCAGGGGAATCATACTTTGCCAATCCTTTCAAGTCAATTTACTTTATGATGGCGACGCTGCTGTCAATTATCTTTATAAGATAAGAGGTTATCCATGAGTATAAGTTTAAGAATAGGTTTACTGCTCGCTTCATTAATGGTGTTCATACTGATTATTGTCACCGTTATCAAGAAGAGATTAAATATTAAATATTCTATTGTCTGGTTATTATGGGCGTTACTGGCTTTATTTATGGCCATTTATCCGACATCTTTCTATTTCCTGGCATCGGTATTGGGCATTGAACTTCCGGTAAATGCGGTATTTCTGGTAATGATTGGATTATTATATGCCCTGACTTTTTATGTTTACTGTATGATATCCAAACATAATGAAGAAATAATCAGTCTTACATATGAAATAAGCGCCTTGAAGAAAGAACTTGAAGATCTAAAAAAGAAACATAATGAAAAATAGAATGTTTGTCGTACCGGGAAGTTTTCTTCCTTATAACGACACCGTTACATTACTTTCATATAAAAGATTAAGAAACCTGGATCTCGATTTTGATGTTTTCTGTTTTAAAGGGAAAGAAGATCCAGGTATTTTAAATGAGTTAAGTAATGACGAAAACTTTAAGAAGTTTAATTTTGCCTATACATCGGATCTTGACTGGGCGGTTCCTCGAAACTATCCGTTTAGACTGCCCACAGGATTAGTATTGATGAATAAATATATTGAAGATTCTTTAAAAGAGTTTGAAAAGAAAGAATATGATTATCTGTTTACTTCCAGTGTTCCCGGAATATCCCATATTGCGGGCAAAAGAATCAAAAAGAAACATCCGGAAGTAAAATGGTATGCCTCCTTTTCTGATCCTTTCAAGGGATCTCCTTATAAGAAGACCGATCTGTCTGACAGTTCTATCTTTTATAAGATTGCGTTTAATGTAGGTGCGTATTGTCTTTATAATGATGCCTATGAAGAGGCGGCGGTTGAATATGCAGATAAACTGATCTTTATCTGTGAGGAACAAAGAGATTTCACTTTAAGACAGTATAAGAATTACGAAGAACTTAAAAAGAAATCAATTATTATGCCTTTAACCTATATACCTGACTGGAAGATGTATCAGGATATTATAGATGTTAAACATGAACCTAATGAGATTATTCAGGCAGCGCATTTAGGAAGACTGTATGGTTTAAGAAAGGTTACACCTTTTATTGAGGCTTTAAGAATATTAAAGAGTGAAGATCCTGATTTGAGTAAAAAGATTGTTTTCCATCAGTATTCAGAGATTCAGAAGAATGATGTGGAACTGATTAAGAAATATGGTTTGGAAGATGTCTTTGTCTTACATGACAAGGTTTCCTATAAGGAATCAATTGATGTGATGAAGAAGGCTGATGTTTTACTGTTATTTGATACATTGATGCCTGAAGCTAAGATTCAGCCTTATTTACCTAGTAAGATTGTCGAATATCTTTTACTTAAGAAACCGGTACTGGGAATATGCGATGATAACTCTCCTAGCTATCGTATTCTTAAGGAATACGGTTTTGATACGGTAGGTTCAGATGTAGAACTTATTGTAGAAAACATCAAGAAGATAATTAAGGGTTATAAAGTTCCGGAATATAATCTGGATGGTTTAAACTCTGTTAATTATAATATGTTAGAATTGTAGAATATGGAAAAGAAGAGTTTATGGGAAAGAGTTAAAGAGAACTTTAAAAAGAATAAGTTTATCTTATTGGGTTTTCTTGTGATATGGGCAATAACTGTCTTTTATACTGTTAATTATTATAAGGATACTCATGGTAAAGAGTCTGTAGGCAATGAGCTTAATCAGAATGTGGTTGAAGTAACGGAAAATACGGAAATCAGGTCTATTATTCCTACTGATCAGCTCGATAGTTCGGAAAGCATATGTGTGAAGTTTGCGACATTCGCGGATCCTAATATTGAAGGGCAGGTAAATGTCAGAGTTATCGGTATGGACACCAAGACTGTCTATGCCAACAAATGGGTTGATGTAAATGAAGTACAGGATAATGCCTTTTACAATATAAAGTTTACAGAGAATCTTTATAGAGAAAAAGAAACCAATATTATGGTCATCATTACTTCCAACAGTGTTGAAGGTAAGGGGATGGGTGTCTATTATTCTAACGAAAAGTGCTTTGGGAACAGTTCTTTGACTGTTGATAAAGAATTTATAGAAAACGGTGATCTGACCATCAGATTCCTGATTGATTCTCCTGAACTGACAGGTTTTAATAATTTCATCATTATCTGGATGGCGGTTATTGTGACATTACTGATATTACTGATGTTATTGATTGAACCAAAGATGGAAGTGCTGTTCGCATTTATGGCGCTGACATTTGGTCTGACATATATGATTGTTATTACGCCGATGTCGGTTCCTGATGAGACAGCTCATTACGAGTTTGCCTTCCAGGTATCAAACTATATGATGGGCGACGGCGAAAATCATCTTTACTTTGATGAAGAATATCAGAACTATGGTTCTTTTGCAGGACATTTGAATGTTTCAGCTGCCTATATGCGTCTAATCAACAGAATCAATCGTCCACTTACACTAAAAGACAATATGGTACCGATGGGTAATGACATTGATGAATACTACAAGGTGTGTTTTATACCGCAAGCTATAGGTATTACTCTGGCAAGAATCTTTAATTGGAATATGTTAAGGACTTTCTATATGGGAAGATTCTTTAATCTTTTATTCTATGTATTGTGTATATATCTTGCGATAAAGAGAACACCTGTACATAAACTTTTGTTTGGAATTCTCGTGACCTGTCCGATGTTTATGCAGCAGGCGGCATCATATTCATATGACTGTTATATCAATGCATTGTCTTTTCTGGTAATTGCCAATTTCCTGAAATGGATGTATCAGGAAGAAAAGATAGACTGGAAAGATTATATCTTTGTCTTTATAGTAAATCTTCTGATATCTCCAGTTAAGGTGGTCTATTCTTTGTTTACCTTAATGTATATCTTTGTACCTGTATCCAGGTATAAGGATAAAAAATCAAAGATAATCGGAACGATTATACTGTTGCTGCCAATGGTTTATTTTATGACCAGTATGTTGTGGGAACTGGTATTCCGCGCAATACGCAAGTTTATTGAAAAAACCTTTATGTTTACTACGAATAATACACTGATGCTAGGCAACAATACCGGGGTATTTGGGCTGGCTGTAAGTGGCAGTGGAGTTGTTCATCCATATGCTGAAGAAGGTATCTATAATTTTTCATATGTAATTAATCATCCATATGAAACTCTGGTTATCTTTATGCGCACAATCAGATACTGTATCAAATTCTGGTTCTATTCTTCATTTGGAAGAACTTTATCAGGTGATTCCCTGATTCTTCCACTAAGTCTTGTACATGTTATAACAGGTCTGTTGTTCGTTACAGCTTTCAGAAAAGAAAATTATGTTGAACCAATTTTCACAAAAGTCCTTTATATTTTCTTATGTGTGATAGCTGCCTTAATGATACTGGGTGGAATGTTCATATCATGGACAGAAGTTGACCAGACCATTATCGAAGATTATGGTGGGCCTATTATCCAGGGCATACAGGGAAGATACTTCAGTCCATTACTGGCTTACTTCTTCTCTATCTTTAATAACGGAAAGATCGGCTTCTCCAAGAAGTTTGATAAATATATTCTGATGTCATTCTTTATTATCTTCTTTGAAGTAATAATGTATGTTCTGTCTTATACTTATATCAATTAATGGAGTTTGATAATTGAACGCCTTTGTTGTGACATGTTTTGAATCCAATGAAGAACGTGTCGGATACATTAAGAAAATACTGGAAAAACAGGGTTATAAGACAGATATCATAACTTCTGATTTTTCGCATATCAGAAAAGAAGAAAGAAATAATGTTCCTGAAGGATACATCGCAATTGATACAAAGCCATATAAAAAGAATCTTTCGATTGCACGTTTAGCTTCGCATGACAAATTCGCGAAAGAAGCCTTTGAAGTTTTAAAAAAAGAAAAACCTGATTTTATCTGGCTGATGGCACCTGCCAATTCTTTAATCAAGGAAGCCAATAAATATAAAAATAATAATCCTGATACAAAACTAGTCATTGATATTATTGATATGTGGCCAGAGTCTTTGCCGGTATCAGTTGATAAAAATATGTTCCCTTTAAACTTGTGGAAGAATATACGTAAGGACAACATTCGATGTGCTGATATTCTGGTAGGGGAATGCGCTCTATATAATGAGATATTATCTAAAGAATATGGAAAAGATATCAGAGTCTTAAGGTGGGCAAAAGAAGATAAGGCTATGGAATCAGTATGTGAAGCTGATGATGACATACTATCTTTGATTTATCTTGGCTCTATCAACAACATCATTGATATTGAAGGCATTAAAAAGATGATCAGGGATATTGATTATTCTGTTAAGTTAAATATCATTGGTGAAGGTGAAAAGACTGATGAGTTTATTAACTCCTTAAAAGAAGTATGTGAAGTGGAGTATCATGGCGTAATAAGAGACGAAGAAAGAAAAGCGCCGATATTAAAGAAATGTCATGCGGGTATAAATTTCTATAAGGAAGGTTTATATATAGGATTAACTGTTAAATGTATTGACTACTTCTTACATGGTTTACCAATTCTCAACAACATCAAAGGCGATACCTGGAAGATGGTTGAAGAAGATGGGGTCGGTTTTAATATTGAAAAAGGCACTGTTATTGATGCAAAAAAACTTATTGAATTAAGAAAGGATAATAAGAAGTTCACTGATTTTTATAATGAACATTTTACATATGAGATATTCGAAAAAGAATGTGTGTCAATTATTGAGGAACTGAAGAAATGAAACTGATAGTTTTATTATCGACATATAACGGAGAAAAGTATTTAAGAGAACAGCTCGATTCTCTTTTAAGTCAGACTTTACTTCCGACCAAAATAATTATCCGTGATGATGGTTCTAAAGATGAAACTCTAAGCATCATTGAAGAATATATGAATGATTATGACTTTATTGAATTCTATAAGGGTAAAAATCTTGGTGCTGGAAAATCATTCTGGAATCTTTTGAAGAAGTGTGAAGATGCAGATTACTATGCATTCTGTGATCAGGATGATGTCTGGATGAAGGAAAAACTTGAAAAAGCGGTAGAGATGCTGAAGAAAGAAGATAACAGTGTTCCGCTTTTATATTGTGGAAGATATACATTAACCGATGAAATGCTGAATCCTATAAACTCAGAAATATCATCATTGTATGATTTTGCTGATTTTGAACACTCATTGATTTATCATACAGCTCCAGGCTGTACTTTTGTGTTTAATGACAAGGCAAGAAAGATGGCACTTAAATATGATGTTGATGAAGAATACTTTGTGATACATGATGCGATTATTCATAGGGTTACGGCACTGTTCGGTAAGGTTATCTTAGATCATAATTCTTATATCTATTACCGTCAGCACGGGAATAATGAGATTGGCATGAATGCCAAAGGCTTTGAAGAGTTCAAGGGCAGAGTATCAAGATTTTTAAATGGTAAAAGTAAATGTTACAGATCAAATACAGCTAAATCACTTTTAAAAGTATATGGCGATGAATGTGATGAGGATAGAAGAGAAAAGATAGATATAGTAGCCAACTATATGAATAATTCTTCATATAAAAGGAAACTGATGAGCATGGAATGTTTTAAGTCACATACCATTAATGACCTGTTCTTTAAGGTGCTGGTGTTGGTCAACTATATTTAAAATTGGTATAATAAATAAGTTATGAATGAAAGTAAATTGAGAAAGATATTTATATCTGCAGTTGTAATATTTATCGCGTTTGTCGGGTCTTTTTATTTTCTGGCAGGTGAACAGCTGACGTCTAAGGATTCTGCAGGAAATATAGCGATAGTTGAAGCCAATGCGATAAGCGAAGAAATCATTAAGGGTGTCAAGGTAGAACAGGAATTTACCTGTAATATCGATATGATTGAAGAAATTGCTCTGGTATTTACCAAACAGTACCGTGAAGCTTCAGGCAAGGTCAAGGTTGAAATTCTTGATGGTAGTACAGTGATTTATAAAGATACTCTGGATGCGACTAATATTCCTGAGCAGCATAGAATTTACCTGACTATTGATGAACCAATCACAGGTTACAGTGGCAAGAAACTTGTATTAAGAATTACTTCTGACTGTATCAAGAACAATGGTGTCTATATGATGATCTGTAAAGACAATTCTATGAACACCTTTGTCAATCCGGGAACAATTAAACAGAAGGGTACTATCTGTTTCAGCGTATCCGGTAGAGATCATATTCCGCTTGCTGATTATTATTTCCCAATTATGGGTGTACTGGCATTAATTCTGTCTGCTGTTTTATTTAAAACATATAAGGATTATCAGAAGGGTAAAAACAATCTCATTACTCTGGCTATACTTGCTGTTGAAAGATATTATTTCCTTATTTCTCAGCTTGTATCAAGAGATTTCAAATCAAAATATAAGAGATCTATTCTGGGTGTTTTATGGAGTTTCCTGAATCCGTTACTTACAATGACTGTTCAGTTTCTGGTATTCTCTACAATTTTCAGAGCTGATACCCAGTCTTATCCGGTATATCTGCTGGCTGGTGTTATCTGCTGGAACTTCTTTAAGGAAACAACAGATATGTGCTTACTGTCTATTTCGGGAAACGCCAATCTGATTAATAAGGTTTATATCCCAAAGTATATATTCCCTTTGGCGAGGACTATTTCTTCATCAATCAACCTGGGAATATCTCTGGTACCTTTGATTCTTGTTACGCTGATTATGGGTGTGGCAATCAAACCGGCAGCCTTACTGATATTCTATTTCCTGGCATGTCTGATTGTCTTTTCACTTGGCGTGGGAATGTTCCTGGCGGCTTTAATGGTATTTTTCAGAGATATTCAGTTCTTATGGAGTGTATTATCGCAGATACTGATGTATGCGACACCTATTTTCTATACAGCCGAAATTATCCCTGAACAGTACAAGTTTGTGGTAAGATTCAATCCTTTATACCACTTCCTGGGTAATATCAGAAAATGTCTTATGGAAGGTATATCACCTGAACCTATGGCTTATATCTACTGTCTGATATTTGCGGTAGTTTCTTTAGCGTTTGGTGCCTTTGTGTTTAAGAAGACACAGGACAAGTTTACTTTATATCTCTAAGAGGTGAGTTATGGCTGAAAAGATAATTGAAGTAAAAAATGTGAATATGAAATTCAGAATGAGTGATAAACCTATCAACTCATTAAAAGAGATATTTACCACAGCTTTGAAAGGAAATCTCAAATTTAATGAATTCCTGGCGGTGGATGATCTTTCCTTTACTCTTGATAAGGGAGATACTCTGGGTTTAATCGGCAGAAACGGTGCAGGTAAATCCACTACACTGAAACTTATATCCGGTATTCTTAAGCCTACAAGTGGAACCATTATTACCAGAGGCAATATTGTGCCAATGTTAGAGTTGGGCGCGGGGTTTGATTTGGAATTAACGGGTAAAGAAAACATTTATCTGAATGGTGCGGTGCTTGGTTATTCTAAAGAATATCTTGAATCAAAGTATGAAGAGATTGTTGATTTTGCGGAAATAAGAGAATTTATCGATATGCCTATCCGTAACTATTCTTCGGGTATGATGGCAAGACTTGCTTTCTCAATTGCATCGGTTGTACAGCCGGAGATACTGATTGTTGATGAAATATTGTCGGTAGGTGATGCGCAGTTCCAGGAAAAGAGTTTAAATCGAATGAAAGAACTGATGTCAGGCGGTGCGACAGTACTGTTTGTATCCCACGATATCGAAAAGATTGAAGAGATGTGCAACAAGGTTATCTGGCTAGAACATGGTAAAGTTGTAGATTTCGGAGATTCAAAGAAGATCTGCGAGGCTTATAAGGAGTCTCAGAAGAAACATGATTAATGTTCTGATTATTTCCCATTCGCTTATTCCTTCAGTACTTCTGTGTGGGCACACACAGATGCTGTATCTAAAGAATGCTGGGAAAGTAAACTATAAGTTTCTGATGGCAGGAGCCATCAATGATGAAGATATGAGCTGGGCTGATGTCGTGGTTTTTGTAAGAAGCGAAAGTGACATCGAGTATTATGCTTCATGTATGCTGAAAGGGAAAAGACATCTTGTCTATGTACTGGATGATGATTTACTTAATCTTCCAGAATACGCCAGCAGTTATAAGTACTATGCATTACCATCTATCAAGAAAAATATTAAAGGTTTATTGGGAAACTGTGATACATTTCTTACACCATCTCATGTCTTATATGAAAAGTACGGTAAAGACTTTAAGAATCGTTTTCTGATTGATGAACCATCTTTGGGTGTAGGTGGAGAAAGAAAAGTAAACGATAAGATCAAGATCGGTTTTGCGGGATCAATAGACAGGACTCAGGATATCAATACAATCCTGGAAGACGCTCTTATAAGAATCATTGAAAAATATGGTGATAAGGTATCTGTAGAATTCATGGGGGCAAAACCGGCAATTGTCGATAAGTACAAGCTTCATCATATTCCTTATCAGGAAGGTTATAAGAAGTATACCGAAACCATGGGCGAGGCTAACTGGGATATCGGACTGGCACCAATGCCTGTAACCGACTTTCATTCCTGCAAGTATATCAACAAATATGTAGAGTACGCTTCATATGGCATAGCCGGTATTTATACCGACTGTGTACCTTATGTATATGGCATAAGAGACAGAGATAACGGTTTACTGGTATCCAACAACAGTGATGACTGGTTTAATGCGATAAGTTTACTGATTGAAGATGAGGAACTTAGAAAGAGTATATCAAGAAACTGTTACAGGGAAGCAGAAACCATTTATTCGTTAGAAACTTTATCAAATGATTTCTACGATAAGATGATGACTGATTATGTAGAAAATAAAGAAGAGATTAAAGGTATCTGGAAGTATAAGGTTAAGTCTTTCTTCGCCAGAGTTGTCTTTAAGATCAAAGAACAGAATATTATGCTGCCGTTCTGGATGATTAATAAGTTATTCAGAATTATTACCGGCACCAACAACAAAAACAACACTCTGGTCAATCTGACCGATGTAACTAAAGGTTTATAGGAGAACAATGAATAAAATTATATTATTATTACTGACATTATTAATGATAAACGGTGCTGTTGGATGTTCACATGAACAGGATCATGATATCTATATCATTTATACAAATGATATTCATGCGAATGCCAGAGGGGAAAATATAGGCTTAGCGGGGGTTAAGGCTTTTAAGGATTCTTATGTAAACTCACATACATATGTAAGTATGGTAGACTGTGGTGACTTTTCGGAAGGTACTGAGTATGGAAGTGTCCGTTGCGGTCACTATATGGTTATGCTGATGAATGACTGTGGCTATGATGTTGTAGCTTTGGGTAATCAGGATTTTGACTATGGTATAAGTGAACTGCAGCAGATGATAGATCAGGCAAACTTTGATATTGTTGACTGCAATATTAAATATACAGGCAGTGGCACCGCTTTAACGGGTTACAGTCCATATGTCATAAAGAGTTACGGTTATACCAAGGTTGCGTTTATCGGGGTTATGACTCCCGATATTCTCACAACTGGCAAGCCTGCATATCACGCGATTTGTGAAAATGATGAAATAGTATATGATTTCTATCAGGGAACCGATGGTCAGGACCTGTGGGATCAGGTGCAGAAGACCGTTGATCAGGTAAGAAAGAAAGTTGATTACGTTATTGTCTTATCGCATTTAGGTATTGAGACCAAATCTGAACCTTATACCTCATTTGAGATGATTGCCAATACTACAGGTATTGATGCGGTTATTGATGGACATTCGCATACAGTAAACAGTGGTGAGGCTGTTCTTAATAAAAATGGTGAAGAAGTATGTTTTACTTCTACCGGTAAGAATATTGAAAATATCGGAGTAATGATTCTGAAAAAGGATCATACATTCCAAACAGTTCTTTATCCTTATGTTGACGAAAGGGATCCGTTCATCCTGGCGGAACTTGATGATATCGATGCAGAAATAAAGGAAAGAGGCGGAAACTGATATTTCTGGGTAACTTAAGAAAATATTATGAAATGATGCTGTCGGTTGTCACATATGACCGGCAGTGTTTTTGTATTTTGAAAGAGTAAGTTGTTATTACTTGATTTGACACGTGTTGTTTTGAATTAATATACTACTATAGTCTATAAGGGGTGCAATTATGAAAAAAAGAGATTATGGTCTGGATTTACTAAGAATAGTATTATGCATATTTGTAATAATGCTTCATTCTTTGGCTTATTTTGGTGATCTGAACAAGTTTATCGGTACTTATTTTCCTACTATTATTGGCTCAGCCAATGTGCTGTTCTTTGTGATAAGTGGGTATCTGAATCTGGAAAAGAACTTCAAGTCCAACAAAGATATCATTGATTTTTATAAAACCAGATTTATATATGTGGTTTTACCATTCCTGGGCTTTAATCTGTTCTGGGTTATCTGGGATTATATGCACGCAAATGGTTCTTTTGATCTCTTGGGAGTTGCGTATGATTACTACGATATGATAATGGGGGAGGCAGCAAAGGGTCATATGTGGTTTATGTATCCTTATTTTGGATTATTACTGGCTACGCCGTTTTTATCAAAAATGCTGCACGCCATGGACAACAAGGAACTGAAAACTCTCTGGTATCTGGGATTAGGATTTAATGCATGTTATTACTTCCTTTGTGAAAACATGGGATTACATTTTAGAGTATCTGCCTGGTTCTTGGAAGGTTGGGCATTATATTATGTGACAGGCTATATTTTCAGACATGTACTGGTAAATGAGAGTCCTGTAAAGTGGACGATATTATGCCTTCTTGGCTATTTTGCAACGGTTCTTGGAGGTAGCGGCAAACTCACATTCTTTAAATATTTTGAAGGTGTCAATGATCTTCAGCCTATGTTTACGCTTTTCTGTATCGGTTTGCTGTATATATGGAATAGGTTTGTAAAAATAAATAATGATAAAGTGGGAAAAGTTATTTCTTATATTGGTTATTGTACATATCTTATTTATCTCTTCCATGTAAGAGGAATAGAATATGCAGGAAGAAAACTTAATATTGTTGAACCTAGTCTCACAAACGGTCTTATTGTAGTGCTTGGCGCCTTTATATTCTCACTAATAGCTTCAATGGTAATCAATTTCGTGATGAAACCGGCTCAGGATTTTCTGAAGAAAAAACTGGTTACAGATAAATAATCTTTAACATTCCTGATATTTCCGTTAAAAATTACATATATGTTAAAATTAAAGATGCAATATTATTGCATCTTTTATTATGAATTTTAATCTTAATTACTATAAAGGGTTTAAAACATTAATATTATTTATTGTACAGGTCTTTTTGATTTGTGCGGTTATATCCTCAATCTGCGTTTTCTCCAGTTCATTTACAGGTGTACTTAAATACGCAGTGCTTGCAGCAGTAGGATTGGCATATGCGGGTATTGTCTATTTCTTTAAAGACAGGGTTGAAGATGTTTTAAACAGAGCATTAGATAAAATATCATCATTGGATAAAAAAACAATGGTATTAATTATTGTTGTCCTGATGATTGTTTTAAGAATATTTTATTCTTTGTTTTTTGGTTTTGATGCCAGTTCTGATGGTGATATTTCTATTTATTACAGTATTGCCGACTCATTGGCAAATGGTGTAAAACCTGATGGTACCATTTCTCATTTATATGGGATGGCAGTTCATATAGCGTTGTTTAAATTTCTGCATATTGAACCAACTATTGGATTATTTATTGCGATATGTCTGACAGTTATTATCAATTTGTTTACTTTTTCTGATCTTATAGGAAAAGAAAAAGCTTTTTTTGTAGCACTTATTTATGTACTGATGCCTTCGACCAGTCTTTTTACATTGTGTCCAACGCATGAAGTATTTGTCTTCTTATATATTTCTTTATTTATTTTTGGCTTTAATCATTTACTGAAAAATGGAAATTTATATTGGAATATTTTATATTCACTAATATGTATCTGCTCAGTGATTTTGTGCACATTTGTCAATCCCGCTGGATATATACTGTATGTTATATTAGGTCTGGCGCTTATTCTGGCAAATACCGATAAGATTAAGAAAATATTTATTGTTTTCATTATGGTGCTTTCACTTATTGGATCAAATGTAATAAGTGGAGAAAGCAGCGAAATGGACAAATACAGGACAACGATAAATACCTATTATATTCTTATTCATGGAGCAAACCCTGAATCCTTGGGGGAACAGATAGATTCATACCCCGAGATTCTGATTGATACATATCGCAATACGCATAATCTGGAATTGTCATATGAAAATACATTGTATTCTGCCGGACAGGTATTGAAAGAACATTATTTGTATCTTTTAAAAAATCCGGTTACATTATTAAAAATAATTGTTCATAAATTTTATATTCTTTATAGCGGTGTACATTATCCAATCAATATGGCTAACGCTTATGGCAGTGTTAATGGTTTTATGTATTATCTGATGCTGGCTGTAAATACTTTAATATACCTGTTTATGTTAACAGTTGGTCTGGTATATTTTAAGAAGAAAGATGATGATATCAGAGTAAACAATATAAGACTTGTACTTTTAGGCAATATTTGTGTGACCATGTTATGTGTTGTGTTGAATAAATATAGTATATATGTCACTTTATTTATCTTCTTTATAGCGATGTATAGAACAGGATTGAAAGAGAGTATCAATGAATAACTTTAATACGAAAGATAATGCGAAGCTTGTATTCAGTGCGACTAATATCTTTATCTGTGAAATGATATATCTTTTTACACTGATGGCAGGATATGCTGATTCTTTCTATTACTTTATGAGAGGATATATTGTTTTCTTCTTAATCTATCTCGTTTTATTCTTGGTAGGTGGTAAGTTATTTGACTTATTTGAATTAGGTGAAACAACTACTACTGATTTATTCTTATCATTTATATTGACCTGTTTATTCTCAGGAGCCTTTGTATGGCTTATCCTGTGTCTGTTTACCATTCAGATTATTTCGGTTGTACCGGTATTATTGATGGTGCTTGCACAGATTGTCTTAGGGGCGTTCCTGTTGATGTTTGAAAACAGATACATCAGAGCCGTATATCCGCCAGTAAGAGTAGTAGCGATATATGGTGAAGAACATCATGGCCTGATTGGCAAGCTTAATAATGTAAAAGATCTTTCTATCAGTATTATCAAAACCATTCCTGTAGATAAACTTGATTATGATAAGTTAGATGAATTTATTGGTGATGCGGATGGCGTGGTAACACTTGATGTACATCATGAAAACAAAAAAAGAATATTCAAGGCATGTTACGATAAACAACTGCTGGTATATGATGTACCTAGTATTACAGATATGTTACTTGCCAGTTCGGATATCTTACATATGGTAGATACACCAATATTAAAGATTAATAAGTTTGGTCCTAGTCAGATTGAAAGGGCAGTTAAGCGTGTTATTGATGTACTGGGTTCACTGGTATTACTGGTGTTGACTTCACCTATAATGTTAGGCACCGCAATTGCCATCAAGATGGAAGATGGGGGAGATATCTTCTATAAGCAGATAAGATTGACTAAAGACAAAAAAGAATTTAAGATTATCAAGTTCCGCTCTATGGTTATGAATGCGGAAAAAAATACGGGAGTTGTCTTGGCTAAAGAAAATGATGACCGTATTACAAAAGTAGGCAAGTTTATTCGAAAAACTCGTTTTGATGAACTGCCACAGCTTATCAATATCCTGAATGGTGATATGTCCTTTGTAGGACCACGTCCTGAAAGACCTGAGATTTATGCAGAAATCACTAAGGAGATGCCCGAGTTTACCTATAGGCTGGTTGTAAAAGCCGGTTTAACCGGATTTGCTCAGATCTATGGTAAGTACAATACTTCATTAAGAGACAAGTTATTGCTGGATTTGTATTACATAGAGAATTACAGTGTTATTGAAGATATTAAACTGTTGCTGTTAACTTTAAAAATAATCTTTAATAAAGAATCTACTGAAGGAATTAAAGAATAGTTTAAATATTGTTTATTTGTTTAAACTTATTAAAAAATATATAATTATTTAGTAAATATGGAAACAAAACTTAAAAAGAAAAAGAAAAATATCTTTACAACAATAAAAGAAGCATTCGCAGATAAGAAGAAGAGATATCTTCTGACTTTTCTGTGTATTGTTCCTTTACTGATTGTAATAGGTATATTTGGTTTTACTGCCTATAAAGAAGTAAAGGCATTAATGGATCTGGCAAACAGTTCTCAGGAAGCTGTAGTAACTGATGACCATAGGGTCATGACCATGGACTATGTCTTAAGAGATACGGAAACTGATTATCAGATGGAAATCTTTACGGAATTAAAGAATACTCTGGAAGCTGATACATATGATGACCTGGCTGCAGTAGAACTTGTTGCGAAGAATTATGTTGCAGATTTCTATACATTCTCCAATAAGGCGGGTCAGTATGATATCGGTGGTATGTACTATTGGTATTCACATAACGATGAGAAGAGTAATGCTTACCTTGCTGCCAGAGATGGTTTCTATAAGTACATCAATTATTATATGAATCTATATGGTAAAGAAAACCTTATTGAAGTAGCTGATGTACAGGTTACAAAGTGTGTTAAGGAATCCAACCCATTCCTGATAAGTGAACACGTTGCCTATCTTCCTGTTGAAGGCGTAGAAGATGAATGGTATGACTATCGTGAAGACAGACCATATGATTTATATAATGTTACATGTTCATGGACCTATAAGGAAGGTTATCAGCCATCCAATGTAAAATTCCCAACCAGTATAAATATGCTGATTATCAAAAGAGGAAAATTTGAAATTATATATACAAGCGAGAGTACGATAAATGTCAAAGATGTTCAAGAAAGTGCCAAAGCAGACACAACAGCAGACGCAGGCACAACAGACACAGCAACAGACGAAGCAGCACAGTAATGAAACCAAAGTGCGCCGTGTTAAGAAAAAAACTGCTAAGAAAATTGATAGCAGTCTTTTGACAACCATCATTACAGCTTCTGTAATGGTTCTGGCGCATATTGCAGTTCTTTTGCTTATCTACTGGTCATATCAGTACTATGCAATTTATCCTTCAATATTCGGAAGTGCTGTTGCGATTGTTTTACTGATACTGATGATAATAGATATTGTTTACTTTGTCGGATTAAATCACAGCGATATGGTATTGAAGATCATATCAGGCGTTCTGGCTTTCTTTATTCTGATTGGCGGAACATTCGGTTCATACTATGTCTACAAAGTAAACCATGTTGTTAACAGTATTCTTAATACTGATTCATCACATGAAACTTTCCAGGGTGTCTTTGTAAGTTATAACGGAACCAAAAATAACCCTACAACTATCGAAAGTCTTGCAGGCAAAAAGATTGGTATGTTAGTAGAAACATCTAATGGTATTACCTATTGTGCTGAACAGGAACTTTCTGATCGAAAGATTGACTATGGTCGTGTAGATTATAAGAGCAATACCGAAATGCTGACAGCACTTATTGATGGTGATGTTGATGCAATTGTGATTACTTCCGGTTATAAGGGAATTATTGAAGCAGATGATAATTCGCCATTCACAAGATATTTAGATGACTTTGTAGATATTGCCTCATTTGAAAGAGAACTGGCAGTAAATACTAATAAGGTACAGAAGAATATCAATACTGAACCGTTTAATATCTTGCTGATTGGATGGTCAAGAACTGATATCGGTTCTACTGTAGGTCTGGCTGATGCGATTATTGTGGCAACAATCAATCCTCAGACCTATACCGTATCTATGATGTCTATTGCCAGAGACTCATTCGTGCCTATCTCATGTTATGGTGGCGAATACGATAAGATTAACTCTGGTAGATCTACATCAAGAGCTTGTTTCATTCAGACTGTTGAAGACTTTACAGGTCTGACGATGGACTACTATATGGAAATGGATTACCTTGGACTTGTTCAGGTAGTCAATGCCATTGGTGGTATTGTCATCAATAACCCTGTAACCTTTACATTGGATGGTATCTATGTAGAAGCCGGTACTTATCTTGCGGATGGTCAGCAGGTACTTCAGTTCTGTCGAGAAAGACATCATATGCCGAATGGTGACTTTGACCGTCAGCAGCATCAGAAAGAAGTAATTATAGCGATAGCCAAGAAGTTTATTGAGGCTGGTGATGTATCGTTGGCATTATATGCAATGGAAGAAGCGGCTGACTATATGTCAACAGACCTGACCCTGAACCAGCTTACAAGTATCTTTAACTTATTATTAAATACCAAGAACTATACAGGTCTGGATACTTTTGATCTCGTTGATTTCCATACCTTAAGAATGACTGGCTATGGTGGAATACTGTACTACAGTTACTCCATGAGACTGCCATTATGGGTATATCTGATTTATCAGGGTTCCTATGATGAATCCATCGGTCATATTAAAGAAGTCATGGGGCAGTATTCAAGTGTATCTCAGGATAAGAACTTTGAATATTCAATCTTTGATCCATATGTAAGGGCTGATTTCTATTCTCTGGAATATCCTAACAAGTATGTATATGAACCTGATCCAATGCCAGCATATTGGGCTGATCTGATTGGTATGAGTCAGACAGAAGCTCTGGCTTGGGCTAGTGCGAATGGTGTTAAACTGTCTGTTGATATCATTTCTTCATCATCATCCGATTACAACAAGGATTATGAAGGACTGGTTACTGCTCAGTCTACAAGATATGGTCAGCTGGTATCTGATTATCCAAGTGGCACAATTACTGTTATGGGTCCTTCACAGATTGATGAATCTAAGCAGGTTCCAGACTTTATCGAACACAGCTATTCTAAGGCTATTACATGGGCTAAGAAATACAACATACCTTATTCAATTGATTTCAACACTGATGTTGAAGGTAAGGTAGGAGATGTTGTAGAACAGACACCTAAGGCTGGTACTGCAATTGAAGCCTGCGATAAACTGAAGATCGTTGTTAAGGCAGGTACTTCGACAATCAAATTCAATGCGAATGGTATGAATGTCAATGTACCAGGAAACATTACAGTCAAGACAGGTGATAGTGCTGTATCATTCTCTAACCCATCACAGACGACTGTTGAGTCTGATGGTAAGACTTATGTCTTTGATGGATGGTATACTGCTGCAAGTGGTGGTGATAAAGTAACAGCATCTAATGAAGTAAGCGGTGATACAACTGTATATGCTCATTGGACTGAAAAATCAAGTACACCAACTCAACCAGATACACCAACCGATCCTAGTGGCGGAGATAATACTGGCGGCGGTGATTCCGGCGGCACATCCGGTGGAGATTCCGGTGGAACAACCGATCCGAGTACGGATTCTAGCGCCAACTCAAATGGTGGCGGTGATACAACAACGCCAGCATCTGAAACACCTCAGTAAGGTGCATAATAATCAAATATGAGAGCTACGACTTAAAGTTGTAGCTCTTTTTATATACGCATATAAATATTTATCAATATAAAGATGTATTTTCTGGGAAATAAAATTGGGAAATACAGGATTTTGATGCTGTTATGGTGGAAACAGGGGAGATTCTGGTGTTTTTTGAGCGAAAATGATGGCACACAATAAGACGTGTAATTATGTATATGTAAAATAATCAATAAAATAGGGATTTTTTGATAAATTGTTGTTGAAAAACTCAGAAAGAAATCATATAATGATTGAGCGCTTGCAGAGAAGTGGGAGATTGCTGGCACACGGATAGCCGTGTGATAACCAGGGAACTCGCATGGAGCGAGCTACCCGATAAATAAAGGGTTAATAGAGTATAGGAGGAAAATTCTATGGCAAAAAATAACGTAAGAATCAAGTTAAAAGCTTACGAACACAGATCATTGGATGTAGCTACTGAGAAGATCGTTAAGGCTGCTGAAGATGGTGGTGTAAAGAAGGTTGTTGGACCTATTCCACTTCCGACAGAAAAACAGATTGTAACTGTCTTAAGATCTCCTCATGTCAATAAGGATTCAAGAGAACAGTTCGAAATCAGAACGCATAAGCGTTTAATCGAAATCATTGGTCCAAGTGCTAAGACAATTGATGCTTTAGCTAGACTTGAAGTACCAAGCGGTGTCGATATTGAAATCAAATTATAAAGAAAGGTGAACATCATGAAAGGAATACTTGGAAGAAAGCTTGGTATGACTCAGGTCTTTACTGAAGACGGTACCTTAATTCCTGTAACTGTTATCGAAGTAACACCAAATGTTGTTTTACAGAAGAAGACAACTGAAACTGATGGTTATGAAGCATTACAGTTAGGTATTGAAGACAAGAAAGAATCTCGTGCAACCAAGTCAGAAATCGGCCATGCCAAGAAGGCTGGCGCAAGTCCTAAACAGTTCGTTAAGGAAGTTAAATCTGATGAAATGAACTATGAAGTAGGACAGGAAATTAAAGTTGATATCTTTTCCGCTGGTGATATGGTAGACGTTACCGGTACATCAAAGGGTAAAGGTTATACAGGACCTATCAAGCGTTATCATCATCATATGATCATGGAAACGCACGGTGCCGGTCCTATCCACAGACACGTTGGTTCTTTAGCTACTACAGGTAGAAACAACGGTCGTATCGAAAAGAACACACCAATGCCAGGACATGACGGTGATTATACCCGTACAAGTCAGAATCTTGAAGTTATCAAAGTTGATGCTGAAAAGAACTATATGCTGGTTAAGGGTAACGTACCTGGTGCCAAGAAGGGCTTAGTAGTAGTTAAGACTACTGTCAAGAATGTTAAACATGTTGAACCTAAGGTTCTTCTATCAAACGCAAAGGAGGCTGAATAATTATGAAGTTAGATGTACTTGATTTAACTGGTAAGAAAGTCAGCGATATCGAAGTTAATGACAGCGTGTTCAATTGCGAAGTGAACACTCAGGCAATCTTTGATGCGGTATTAAGACAGCAGAGTTCCTTAAGACAGGGAACACATGATACCAAGGGCCGTTCTGAAGTATCTGGTGGTGGTAAGAAGCCATTCAGACAGAAGGGTACCGGTAGAGCTAGACAGGGTTCTACAAGAGCTACTCAGTACAGACACGGTGGCGTTCCATTTGGTCCTACACCAAGAAGTCATACCTTCAAGTTAAACAGAAAGGTTAGAAGACTTGCGCTTCGTTCTGGATTAACCTTAAAGGCTAACGAAAACAATCTCATCTGTATCGATTCTATTGAAATGGACAAGATCAAGACTAAGGATTTCGTTAAGGTACTGGAAAATCTTGGAATTGAAAGAAAAGCTTACTTTGTAGTGGATATCGATGAAGATTTCGATAACGCATACCTGAGCTTAAGAAACCTCGGCAATATTCAGATGACTACTGTTGAAGGTTTAAATATTCTGGACTTACAGAATGCCAACAAGCTCGTTATGACAAAGGTAGCTGCTGAAAAATTAGGGGAGGTATTAGGTAATGAGTAACGCTAGAGACATTATTATCCGTCCTCTTGTAACGGAAAAAACAATGATCGTCAATGACAGCAACAATACAGTAGTATTCGAAGTTGCCAAAGGCACCAACAAGATTCAGATCAAACAGGCTGTTGAAGAAATCTTCAAAGTAAAGGTTGATTCTGTAAACGTAGTCAATCAGAAACCAAAGACAAAGAGAATGGGCAGATACGAAGGTAAGACAAACTTCGTCAAGAAAGCCTATGTAACTCTTAAAGAAGGTTCTAAGATTGATGTCTTAGCTGATAAATAATATTTATTATAGATATCATTTATTGGTAAATACTATCGGAAGAAAAATGCTATTTCCGGATAATTTGCATTAGGGAGGAAAAAGAAAATGGCTATTAAAAAGTACAAGCCAACAACTCCTGGTAGACGTGGTATGACCACGTTAGCGAACACCGAAATTACTAAGACTACTCCTGAAAAGAGTCTGACAGTAAGAAACTATAAGAGCGGTGGTCGTAACAACACAGGAAGAATTACATCAAGACATATCGGTGGCGGACATAAGCAGTTATACCGTATCATCGATTTCAAGAGAAACAAGGATGGTGTTCCAGCTAAGGTAACTGCTATCGAATACGATCCAAACAGAAATGCCAATATCGCATTATTAACTTATGCGGATGGTGAAAAGAGATATATCCTGGCTCCAAAAGATTTAGAAGTAGGTGCTACTGTTGAATCTGGTGTCAAGACTGATATCAAGAATGGTAACAGCTGTGAAATGAGATACATGCCTGAAGGTACTGTTATCCATAACATTGAGCTGAAGCCTGGTAAGGGTGGACAGCTGGCAAGAGCCGCTGGTGTATCCGGACAGATTCTTGGTATTGAAGAAAAATATGTAACGGTAAGACTTGCGTCTGGTGAAATGAGAAAGATCTTAGCCAACTGCCGTGCAACAATCGGTGTGGTTGGTAATGAAGACTACTCTCTGGTTAACTGGGGCAAGGCTGGTAGAAACCGTAACAAAGGTATCAGACCTTACGTAAGAGGTTCCGCAATGAACCCTATCGATCACCCACATGGTGGTGGTGAAGGTAGAACTTCCGTAGGTCGTAAGTCACCTATGACACCTTGGGGCAAGAAAGCCATGGGTGTTAAGACTAGAGCACACAAGAAAGCTTCTAACAAGCTAATCGTTAGAAGAAGAAATGACAAATAAAGAAAGGGGAGAACATGAGTAGAAGTTTAAAGAAGGGTCCATTCGTAGACGAACACTTAATGAAGAAAGTGGAAGCCTTAAATGCGAGTGGCAAAAAAGAAGTTATCAAAACCTGGTCTCGAAGATCTACAATCTTCCCAGCATTCGTTGAACATACATTTGCCGTATATAACGGTAAGGAACATGTTCCTGTATATGTAACTGAAGATATGGTTGGCCATAAGCTTGGAGAATTCGTTCCAACTAGAAAGTTTGGCGGCCATGGTGAAGACAAGAAAGCGTAGGAGGTAAGACATGGCTAAGAAAGTTGAAAACGAAGCAGTTGAAGTTAAGCCTACCGACGTTAAGGCTACTGCCAAGACAGTAAGAGTTACATCAAGAAAAGCTAAGCTCGTTCTTGATTTAGTAAGAGGCAAAGATGTTAAGGAAGCTATGGCAATCTGCCAGTTCTTACCTAACAAGGCTGCCAGAGTTACCTATAAGGTAATCAAGAGTGCTGCTGCCAATGCGGTTCATAACAATCAGTTAGATGAATCTAAGCTGTACGTTAAGGAATGTTACGCAAACGAAGGCATCACAATGAAGAGATACATGCCTAGAGCTAAGGGATCTGCTTCATCAATTATGAAGAGAACAAGCCACATTACTGTGGTTGTTGCAGAAAGATAAGGAGGAGGAAACAATGGGTCAGAAAGTAAGTCCGGTTGGATTAAGAGTTGGCGTCATTCGTGATTGGGAATCAAGATGGTACGCTGAAAAAGAATACGGCGATTTGTTACTTGAAGATATTGCTGTCCGTGATCTTATCTTAAGTGAATGCAAGGATTGTCTGGTTTCTAAGGTAGAAATCGAAAGAAGCAAGAATCGTGTAAACATCATCATCAGAACTGCCCGTCCAGGTATGTTTGTAGGTAATGATGGTTCAAGAATCAATGATCTTAAAGCTAAAGTAACTAAGTTAGCTAAAGACAAGGAAATCAACATCAACATCGTTGAAGTTGCTAACCCTGATCTGGATGCGAGACTTGTTGCCTTAAAGATCGTTAAGATGCTGGAAGAAAGACAGTCTTTCCGTACAGCACAGAAAAGAGCTATCCAGCAGACCATGAGATCTGGTGCCAAGGGTATCAAGACCTGCATCGGCGGACGTCTGGGTGGTGCTGATATCGCACGTAGCGAAGGTTATTCTGAAGGTGTAGTTCCACTTCATACATTAAGAGCTGATGTTGACTATGCCTGGGAAGAAGCTATGACAGCTTACGGAAAGCTCGGTGTTAAAGTCTGGATCTGCCGTGGTGAAGTTTTACCTGGTGAAATGGTTAAGGAACCAGAAAAGCCAAAACAGGCTGCTCGTCCTAACCGTGACAACAGAAGAAACAACAGAAGAGACTTCAACAAGGCTCCAAAGACTGCAACTGTTGAAGCTACAGCTACTGCTGAAGACAAGGTTGTAGAAGAAGTTAAGAAGGAGGATGCTGAATAATTATGTTAATGCCAAAAAGAACAAAATATCGTCGTCCTCATCGTCTGAGTTACGAAGGTAAGTCAAAGGCCGGAAGAGAAGTAGTATTCGGTGAATTCGGTCTTGTAGCATTAGAAGGTGGTTATGTTTCATCTAACCAGATAGAAGCAGCCCGTGTTGCCATGACACGTTATATGAACCGTGATGGTCAGGTTTGGATCAAAATCTTCCCTCACATGGCAAGAACAAAGAAACCACTTGAAGTACGTATGGGCTCCGGTAAGGGTGCTCCAGAAGGCTGGGTAGCAGTCGTTCAGGAAGGTCGTGTAATGTTTGAAATCGGTGGTGTTTCAGAAGAAATCGCCAGAGAAGCATTAAGACTTGCCCAGAACAAACTGCCTGTTAAAGCGAAGTTTGTTAAGAAAGGTGAATAGTTATGAATATTAAGGAAATTAGAGATAAATCAACTGATGAACTTAAGAAAACAGTAGACGAATTTAAAGCCGAACTATTCGACCTTAGATTCCAGAGAGCTACTGGAAGCATTGATAACCCAATGAGAATCAGAGAACTGAAGAAATCTATCGCAAGAATTCTTACAGTCCTGAATGAAAGAGAAAACGGATAAAGGAGGTTAATATGGAAAGAAGTACACGTAGAACAATCACTGGTGTTGTTACATCTGACAAGATGGACAAGACTATTGTTGTAGCTGTCAATGAAAAGAAAAAACATCCTTTATACGGTAAAGGTTCAAAGTTTACAAGAAAGTTCAAGGCTCATGATGAAAACAATGAAGCACATGTAGGTGATACTGTGGAAATCATGGAAACTAGAGCTTTAAGCAAGGAAGTTCACTTCCGTTTAGTCAAGGTTATTGAAAAGGCCATAATTCTATAGGAGGCAAAAGTATGATTCAGAATGAAACTAGATTAAAAGTCGCTGATAACACTGGTGCCAGAGAATTACTGGTTATCCGCTGCTTAGGCGGTTCAAGAAGAAAGACTGCCAACATCGGTGATGTTGTAGTATGTGCAGTAAAGGACGCTATTCCTGGTGGATCTGTAAAGTTACATCAGGTTGTTAAGGCCGTTATTGTAAGAACAAAGTATGGCATCAAGAGAGAAAACGGTTCATACATCAAGTTTGATGACAACGCTGCAGTTATTATCAAGGATGATAAGACTCCAGTAGGAACACGTATCTTTGGTCCTGTTGCCAGAGAACTTCGTGATAAAGACTACATGAAGATTGTGTCTTTAGCACCGGAAGTATTATAAGGAGGTAGGCACTATGAAAATCAAAAAGGGTGACAAAGTAAAAGTTATCGCTGGTGATGACAAGGGTGTTGTCGGTGAAGTAGTAGCCGCACTTCCTAGATCCAACAGAGTTATCGTTGAAGGTGTTAATGTTTGCAAGAAACACTGCAAACCTTCAAACGCCAACCCTGATGGCGGCATTATCAATCAGGAAATGCCTATCAGCGTATCAAACGTTGTATTAAGCGAAGAAAAGAAAGCCAAAAAAGGCGCTAAAAAGAGTGTAAAGGGGGCTAAGAAATAATGAACCGTTTACAGGAAAAATATAACACTGAAATCAAGCCGGCATTAATCAAGAAGTACAGTTATACTTCTCCAATGCAGGCTCCAAAGATTTCCAAGATCGTTATCAATATGGGTGTAGGTGAAGCTGTTGCCGAACCTAAGCAGTTAGAGGATGCGGTTGCTGATCTGACAAAGATTGCCGGACAGAAGCCAATCGTAACTCATGCCAAGAAATCAATCGCCAACTTCAAATTAAGAGAAGGTATGCCAATCGGCTGTAAGGTTACTCTTAGAGGCGAAAAGATGTATGACTTCTTAGACAAGCTGGTTAATGTCTCATTACCACGTGTAAGAGACTTCCACGGTGTAAGCAAGACAGCATTTGATGGAAGAGGCAACTATACTTTAGGTATCAAGGAACAGATTATCTTCCCTGAAATCGATTACGATAAGGTAAGCAAGGTTCGTGGTATGGATATCGTTATCGTTACTACGGCTGAGACAAATGAAGAAGCCCAGGAATTATTGACTATGATGGGCATGCCATTTGTTAAGTAAGAAAGGAGAGACTATGGCAAAGACATCGTTAAAAGTTAAAGCAGCACGTCCTGCTAAGTTCTCTTCAAGAGCTTACACAAGATGTGAAAGATGTGGACGTCCACATTCTGTATTAAGAAAATACAAATTATGCCGTATCTGCTTCAGAGAACTGGCTTATAAGGGTCAGATTCCTGGAGTTAAGAAGGCCAGCTGGTAATAGGAGGGTAATTAAAGATGAGTATGACAGATCCAATTGCAGATATGCTTACTAGAGTCAGAAACGGTTTAATCGCCGAACATGAAACAGTAGATGTTCCTGCAAGTAAAGTTAAAACTGAAATTGCCCGTATCCTGAAACAGGAAGGTTATATTACTGACTATACTGTAGCTGGTGAAAAGGCAAAGGATAAGGTAATTACTATTACCTTAAAATATGGACCAGATAATCAGAAGGTTATTACTGGTTTAAAGAGAATCTCTAAACCTGGTTTAAGAGTATACGCTAAGGCTAATGAAGTTCCTAGAGTATTAAACGGTTTAGGTACAGCTCTTATTTCAACATCACAGGGTTTAATGACTGACCGCGATGCAAGAAAAGCAAATCTTGGCGGTGAAGTTGTAGCCTATATCTGGTAATAGATAAGGAGAAAAGAAAATGTCACGTATCGGTAATAAAACGATTACCATTCCTGCCGGATGCGAAGTTAGCGTATCTGACAGTAATGAGGTGACAGTTAAGGGCCCTAAGGGAACTTTAACTCGTCAGTTTAATCCACTTATTGAAATCAAGGTGGAAGGCGCAGAAGTAAAATGCGTAAGAGCAAATGAAGATAAGCATACAAAACAGTTACACGGCACTACAAGAGCCTTAATCAACAATATGATTGTTGGTACAACAGAAGGTTTCAAGAAGCAGCTGGAAATTGTCGGTATCGGTTATCGTGCTGCTCTGCAGGGAAAAACATTAAACCTTGCGTTAGGTTATTCACATGAAATCAACTACCAGGTTGAAGAAGGTATTACAATCGAAGTACCTAATAACACAACCATCGTAGTCTCAGGTATTGATAAGCAGAGAGTCGGAGAAGTAGCTGCTCATATCAGAAGCTTCCGTAAGCCTGAACCATATAAAGGTAAAGGTATCAAGTATTCTGATGAAGTTATCATCCGTAAGGAAGGTAAGACTGCTGCTTAATAGTGGGAAAGGAGTAAAGATATATGTATTCTAAAGTAGATAAAAACAAGACTCGTTTAAGACGTCACGAAAGAATCAGAAGCAAAATCGCTGGTACTGCTGAATGCCCACGTTTAAGTGTCTTCCGTTCCAATGCAAATATTCATGCCCAGATCATTGACGACAGCAAATCAACTACTCTGGTTTCCTGTTCATCAGTTGAATTAAAACTTGAAAACGGTTCTAATATCGAAGCTGCAAAGGCTGTAGGTACAGAAATCGCTAAAAGAGCTGAAAAGATGGGTATTGAAAATGTCGTATTCGACCGTGGTGGCTATGTATACCATGGACGTGTACAGGCACTTGCCGAAGCTGCCAGAGAAGCTGGCCTGAAGTTCTAAGGAGTTATTAAATATGGAAAATACTAATAAAGATAACAAGAGAGAAAATAGAAGACCAAGAAAGTTTACCCGTGAAGTCAAGGAATTTGAAGAAAGAGTAGTTCAGATCAACAGAATTTCCAAGACTGTTAAAGGTGGACGTAAGATGCGTTTCTCAGCTCTGGTAGTAGTTGGTGATAAAAAGGGCAGAGTCGGATTTGGTTTAGGAAAGGCTAATGAAGTTCCAGAAGCTATCCGTAAGGCTTCTGAAGCTGCCAAAAAGAATGTTACAAAGATTGCGCTTGTTGATGGAAACAGAACTGTTCCACATATGGTTACCGGTAAATACGGTGCTGGTGAAGTTGTTATTCGTCCAGCTGCTGAAGGTACTGGTATCGTTGCCGGTGGTGTAGTTCGTGCAATTCTTGAACTTGCCGGTGCAACTGATGTCATCACCAAGTGTGTCGGATCCCGTACTCCAATCAACCAGGTACGTGCAACTATGGACGCTTTAACTTCTTTAAAGACAGTCAACAGCGTTGCGAAGTTACGTGGTATCAAGGTTGAAGAAGTACGATAGGAGGTAAGAGAATGAACTTACATGAAATGAAATACAATGACGGTGCCAGAAAGACTGGCAAGCGTCTTGGCAGAGGCCAGGGTTCTGGCTTAGGTAAGACTTCCGGTAAGGGTCATAAAGGTCAGAATGCCCGTTCAGGCGGTGGCGTTCGTATCGGTTTCGAAGGTGGCCAGACTCCTTTCTATAAGTCAATGCCAAAAAGAGGTTTTACAAACTTCAACCGTCTGGAATACGCAATTGTAAACTTATCAGATTTAAACAAGTTTGAAGAAGGTACAACTGTCACTCCAGAACTGTTAAAACAGGCTGGTATCGTTAAGAAGACTCTTAACGGTGTTAAGGTTCTGGGTAACGGAACTCTTGACAAGGCAATCAATGTATCTTGCCATAAGATTTCCAAGAGTGCCCAGGCAGCAATTGAAAAGGCGGGCGGAAAAGTCGAGGTACTGTAATGTTAAGTACTTTCGTTGATTTCCTTAAGAACAAGGATATTAGAAAAAAACTGGGATTTACCTTAATAATCCTGTTCATCTATCGTCTTGGTTCAGCAATTCCAGCTCCAGGTATCAACTCTTCAGTAATCAGTTTAAGTGCTAACTCCTTACTGAATATGATGAATATCCTGGGTGGTGGATCAATTGAACAGATGTCAATCTTCTCATTGGGTGTTGGTCCTTACATCACTGCAAGTATCATCATCGAATTACTGGCGATGGATATTATTCCGGCTTTAACCGAAATGGCTAAATCCGGTAAAAAAGGCCGTCAGCAGATGGACCGTATTACCCGCTATCTTGCGGTTGTGATGGCCCTTGTTCAGGGGTACTTCATTGTGCAGTATCTGGATTCTGTATATTCAGCATACGGCTTCATTGAAAATCCTGGATTTATATCTTACCTGTATGTAGCTGTAATCTTTACAGCCGGTACCATGTTCCTTTTATGGCTGGCTGATCAGATTACTACTAAGGGTATCGGTAATGGTACATCAATGATCATCTTCTCCGGTATCGTGGCAGATATGCCATCAAACCTGAGACAGGTGTACAACACATTCTGCGGTGCAGATGCTACAAGCAGTCTTGGTGTATTTGGTTTTATCGCTTATCTGGTGATGTTTGTCGCAATTATCGTACTGGTAGTTGTTATGCAGACAGCTGAAAGAAGAATTCCTATTCAGCAGTCTTCATCCAGAGCTTTAAACAAAACTAAGGGTGATCTGAACCATTTACCATTAAAGATAAACTCAGCGTCTGTTATTCCTGTAATCTTTGCATCAGCTCTGATTCAGGGTCCACAGATTATCGCATCTTGGGTTAATCAGGGTGTCTATTCATGGCTTTCAGCGATCTGTGACTTTACAAGTCCAGTATTCCTGGCCTTCTATGGACTGCTGATAATCCTGTTTACCTTCTTCTATACAAATCTTACAGTCGATCCTTCAAAGATGTCTGAAGATTTAGGAAAGAACGGTCAGTATATTCCAGGTGTTCGCCCTGGTAGCGAAACAAGAGAATATATCTCAAAAGTCTTAAACAGAATTACCTGTTTAGGTGCAATCCTGCTGACTTTCATCGCTTTATTACCATATGTTGTATCAATCCTTACAGGTTTGTCACAGCGAGCAGCGGTTGGTGGTACTGGTATCATCATCGTTGTCGGTACAGCGTTAGATACTGTTAAGCAGTTGAAGTCACAGCTTACAAATAAACAGTACAAGAGTTTTGTAGGAAAGTAATAAAATGAATCTTCTTATAATGGGTGCTCCCGGTGCCGGTAAAGGTACCATGTCAAATCTGATTCTGGAAAATTATGATGTAGTTCATATTTCAACTGGAGATATGTTACGTCAGTCTATTGCCGAAGGACATGAACTTGGCCTAAAAGCCAAGGAATACATGGAACAGGGCAAGCTCGTTCCGGATTCACTTATTCACGATATGATTGTTGAAAGATTCTCAAGACCTGATATGGAAAACGGATTCCTCTTTGATGGATATCCAAGAACTCTGGCTCAGGCAATTGATCTTGATGAAATCTTAAAATCATTGGGAATGAAACTGGATGGAGTCATCAATCTTGAGATTGAAGATGAAGTTCTGGTTAAAAGAATCACCGGAAGAAGATCATGTTCAAACTGTGGCGCCATCTACAACATCTACTCTATGCCTCCTAAAGTAGAAGGCGTATGTGATGAATGCGGATGCGAGCTCACAGTAAGAAAAGATGATAATGCGGAGAGTCTTAAGATAAGACTTGAAGAATATCATAAAAATGCTCAGCCTATACTTGAGCATTACAGCAATGCAGGTATTGTTCACGGAGTTGAAGCTTCTGATAAATCAATTGATGAAGTATTCGCTGCCGTTAAAACAGTACTGGAGGGTTTAAAGTGATTTCGATTAAGTCACCTCGAGAAATTGAACTGATGGCTGAGGCGGGAAGAATTGTCGCCAGAGTCCATAAGAAAATGAAAGAGGTTATTAAACCCGGAATTTCCACGCTCGAATTAAACAGAATTGCCGAACAGGTGATTCTCGATAATGGAGCAACACCATCGTTTAAAAACTATCAGGGATTTCCATGTGCCGTATGTGCATCAATCAATGATACACTCGTACATGGGATTCCTGATCATACGATCTTAAATGACGGTGATATTATTACCATTGATGTCGGTGCCTGCTACAAAGGCTATCACGGTGATTCCGGATGGACATACTTTGTAGGTAACGTAGATCAGAAAGTCATTGACTTATGCCGCGTTACAGAAGAGTCTTTATATAAAGGACTTGAACAGGTTAAACCTGGTAATCATGTCGGAGATATCTCCCATGCGATTGAAGAATATGTGAGAGCGTATGGTTATGGTATTCCTGAAGATTATACAGGACATGGTATTGGAAGAAGTGTTCATGAAGATCCTTATATTCCAAATGTCGGTAAGGCCGGTAGCGGTGAACTTCTTAAGAAGGGCATGTGCATAGCGGTAGAACCGATGGTGTTTATGGGATCTGATAAATGTTATACCCTAAAGGACGGATGGGGTGTAAAGAGCTATGATCATTCATGGGCTGCACATTATGAACACACCGTAGCCATCACAGATGATGGTTATCGTATCTTGACAAAGGAGGACTGAAGTCTTGGCAAAACAAGATGTCATCGAAATCGAAGGTATCGTAACAGATACTTTACCTGATGCAAAATTCAAGGTGAAACTGGAAAATGGTCACGAAATCCTGGCTCACGTTTCTGGCAAAATCCGTATGCATTACATTCGCATTTTACCAGGTGATAAAGTGACAGTAGAAATTTCACCCTATGATTTAACACGTGGGCGCATAACATTCAGACATAAATAGTCTAGGAGGGAAAACATGAAAGTAAGACCATCTGTAAAACCAATCTGCGATAAGTGTCGTGTTATCAAACGTAAAGGTCGCGTAATGGTTATTTGTGAAAACCCTAAACACAAACAAAGACAAGGTTAATTAAGGGAGGAAAACTAATATGGCACGTATAGCTGGAGTTGACATCCCACGTGACAAACGTGTGGTTGTCTCATTAACTTATATCTATGGTGTAGGTCCAACAACTGCAAAAAAAGTACTTGCTGAAAACAATATCAGCGAAGATATCCGTGTAAAAGATCTGACTGATGATCAGGTAAATGCCATCAGAAAGTCTCTGGATGCATACAAACTGGAAGGTGATTTAAGAAGAGAAACTCAGTTAAACGTTAAGCGTTTAATGGAAATCGCCTGCTACCGTGGTATCCGTCACAGAAAGGGATTACCTGTAAGAGGTCAGAGAACAAAGACTAATGCGCGTACTAGAAAAGGACCACGTCGTACAGTCGCTAACAAGAAGAAGTAAGGAGGATAAACAATGGCACAGAAAGCAAAAACAACCGTTCGTAAGAAACGTGTTAGAAAGAATATTGCGAGTGGCGTTGCACATGTCCACTCAACATTCAACAATACTATCGTAACTATCACTGATGAAGCAGGTAACGTAATTGCCTGGTCAAGTGCTGGTGCTTTAGGTTATAAGGGTTCAAGAAAGTCTACACCTTATGCTGCACAGCTCGTTTCTGAAGCAGCAGGCAAGACTGCTATGGACCATGGAATGAAGAAGTTAGAAGTTGAAGTAAAAGGACCAGGTCCTGGTAGAGAAGCAGCTATCAGAGCTTTAGCTCAGGTAGGCTTAGAAATTACCGCTATCAACGATGTAACACCTATTCCACACAACGGCTGCCGTCCACCAAAGAAACCTAGAGGATAATAAGGAGGAAACATATGAATAAATTTGAACGTCCAAAATTTAAAGTTGATGAGTATGTTGAATCTGAAAACTACGGCAAGTTTGTAATCTCACCTCTTGAAAGAGGATTTGGTACAACTTTAGGTAATGCCCTCAGAAGAACGATGCTCTCATCTGTTCCTGGAGGAGCTGTATATTCAATGAAGGTAGATGGTGTTTATCATGAATTCTCATCTATCAAAGGTGTTAAGGAAGACGTTACATTAATCGTCTTAAATGTAAAGAAACTCATTATCAGTATCGCTGATGATGAAACCTATACATTAAGAATTTCTGCCAAGGGACCATGCACTGTTACAGCTGCTGATATTGTCTGTCCTGCAGGTGTAGAAATCTTAAACAAAGAACTGGAAATTGCTCATCTTGACAAGGGTGGCGAACTGAGTATTGAGATGATGGCTAAAAAAGGCAGAGGCTATGTTTCTGCTGATGAAAATAAGCTGTTATATCAGGGTTCTTCACAGGGTGTTGGTACTATCTATACCGATGCCATCTATACTCCAGTAGTAAAGGCCAACTATACAGTTGAACCAACACGTGTTGGTCAGTCTGCAAAGTATGATGAACTTACTATGGAAGTATGGACTGATGGTTCAATTGATCCAAAAGAATCATTCGCTTTAGCAGCCAAGATTCTTATTTCTCATCTTGAACTGTTCGCTGAAATCGACAGTGAAGTTGGTGAAATGGGTTCATTAATGAAAGACTTTGTCAATGAAGGCAACGCCAAGAAGATCAATATGTCAATTGATGACCTTGATCTGACTGTAAGATCATACAACTGTTTAAAGAGAGCTGGTATCTCTACAGTTGAAGAACTGACAATGAAAACAGAAGATGATATGGCAAGAGTTAGAAACCTTGGCAAGAAGTCTTTAAAAGAAGTCAAAGAAAAACTGCAGGCTCTTAATCTGAGCTTCAAGCGTAATGACTAGGAAGGAATTTGAATATGTGGAATCGTAAATTAGGCCGTACAGCCGAACACAGAGAAGCCCTTCTTAAGAATATGGCAACAGATCTTATCTTAAAGGGTAAAATCGAAACTACCGAAAAGAAAGCTATGGAATTAAGAAGCGTTGTAGATTCACTGATTACTAAAGCTAAAAAAGGTGATCTGGCTTCAAGAAGAGAAGTTGCTTCATACTTAAGAAATGTAACAGACAAGGATGGCAAGACTGCTGTTCAGATTCTGTTTGATGAAGTAGCACCTAAGTATGCTGACCGTAATGGCGGTTACACCCGTGTAACCAAGACCGGTTTCAGCCGTGGTGATGCTGCTCCTCTGGCAACTATCGAATTAGTTTAATTAAAACTATACATTGAAGGTCCTCTGATGAGGACCTTTTTTGTTATAATAGGTACTATATCTGGAGAATATTTTATGAGTGATAACGGATTAAGATCCCATCGTCTGGATGGTTTAAAACAGGGCATATTTGCAGAACTTACAGCCAAGAAAGAAGAAGTAGAAAGAAGCGGCAGAAAGATTTATAACCTTTTTGTCGGTACACCTGACTTCTTACCTTCTGAACATATCGTTAAAACATTGAGTGAAGCGGCAGCTGATCCTTTAAACTACAAGTACACACTAAAGGATATGGATGAATTATCAGTTGCGGTATCCAAATACTATAAGAAAAGATTTGAAGCTGACATTGAACCAGACTGTATAGCTTTAGTAAACGGTACGCAAAGAGGTATGCCTGATCTTATGATGGCAATTATGGATCCTGATGATCTTGTACTTGTACCAGATCCTGGATATCCCGTATTTGAAGCAGCTGTAAGACTATGTGGGGCAAAACCTTATTACTATACCTTAAAAGAAGAAAACAGCTTCTTACCTGTATTATCAGAAATACCTGAAGAGATAGCCTATAGAGCCAAGGCCATGGTTGTATCCTATCCTTACAATCCTGTATGCCGTAAGGCTCCTAAATCTTTCTATGAAGAACTGATAGCTTTCGCTAAAAAATACGATATCTTCATTATTCATGACAATGCCTATTCCGATATTGTCTTTGATGGAGAAAAAGGCGGATCATTCTTAGCTATAGATGGTGCAAAGGATGTAGGCGGAGAATTCTTCTCCTTATCAAAATCATTCAATGTGACCGGAGCCCGCATATCCTTCTTCTTAGGAAGAAAGGATGTTGTTAGTTCTTTAAAACTTTATCTTTCTCAGGTTGATTTCGGTACCTTCTTACCTGTGCAGAAGGCAGCTCTTGCTGCGCTTACAGGACCACTAGATGGTGTAGAAAAACAGAGAATGCTGTATCAGGAAAGAAGAGATGCTCTGTGTCAGGGTTTAAGAAATATCGGCTGGAATGTACCGGACAGCGAAGGAACAATGTTTGTCTGGGCACCTATTCCTGAAGGATATAAGACTTCCAGAGAATTTGTTGGAGCGATGTTAGAAAAAGCAGGTGTTTTATGTACACCTGGTGAGTCCTTTGGTCCATCAGGCGAAGGATATGTACGCTTTGCCCTGGTATTACCACCTGATGTCATAGCTGAAGCTGTAGAAGCTATAAGAGTATCAGGAGTTTTGAACAGATAATAAATATATAGGCTATTTTCAACTTAATAGTTGATAACGTTGTTTGACAATATA
>JAUNIH010000027.1 GCA_030523555.1 Erysipelotrichaceae bacterium | reverse complement strand
ATATCCCATAAAGATACAGTACCTTTTAAAATATATAGATATATCTGTTTAAAGATTTCTAAGACAAACAGCACAAAAGAAACAGTGACAACTGTTTTTTCATAGTTTAGATGTTTATGTAAAAGATATGCCGTCACTATTACAACCGGTATCTCTATAAGTATCAGAAAATGACTGAACCCAAACAGTTCCATATATTATTCAGCTTCTTTTTTAAACGGATGATCCTCTGGTGGATCTATACCCAGAAGGTGTTTTACAAAATAATCCAGTTTGATTCTCTGGAAATAAGGATCAGCCGGAACATTATGATTGACTCTTGGAAGAATCAGAAAATCAAAGTCTTTATCTTCTTTAATCAGGGCATCGACAAGTCTTATTGATTGAGACATTGTGACATTATCATCCATCATTCCATGAACTATCAGCAGATGTCCCTTGAGATTTTTAGCGAGAGATGTGTTGTCTCCCGTGATATAGGCATCTTTATGTTCATCGTTATAAAGACCATAGTATCTTTCGGTCCATTCGTTGTTGTACATACGCTGATCATGATTGCCGGCACTTGAGACGCCAACCTTGAAATAATCAGGGTATTCAAGTAAGGCACGAGACGTAGCGCAGCCTCCACCACTGTTACCCCAGATACCCACGTTATCTGTGTCAAGGAACGGGAATTTCTCTTTCAGTTCCTTAGCCATTGTCACATGATCCAACAGTCCGTTATTGCCATGAATATTAAGCCATGAATAATCATGAAGTTTCTTTCCTCTTCCAGGTGTACCAAGACCATCGATTATGATACCGGCAATGCCAAGCTTCGCAAGCGATTCAAGTCCTCCGAATATTTCACGGTTATTGTAGTGATCATAGGTAAATTCCTTAGGTACAAAATACATCTGCGGACCGCCATAGATATGATCAACATATGGAACTGTTTCACCTTCTTTATGTTCAGGTTCAATCAGTATTCCATATAGATCAGTCTTTCCATCTCTTGCCTTGACAGTAAATCTTTTGGGAATGATATAGCCAAGTTCAAGAAGATTACTTATATCCGCTTTTTCAATAACTGTAATAATATTTCCATCAAGATCACATAGATTGGTGACAGGTGGAAGATCAACTCTACTGTATGTATCCAGATAATAAGTATCCATAAACTGTATCATATGGAAGCCATCTTCTTTATTCAGTACTTCAAATTCACTTCCATCAAAGTGTACTCTGCATAAACCCTGATAATAAGGATCAGAATATAAAGATATACAGTTTGCCAGATAATAGATATATTCATTTTCTTCATCGACATAAATGATATTTGTCGCAATACTATCTTCTGGTGTTACCGGTCCAAGACATTCTTTAGTCTTTACATCATATTCAAAGAATCTTGCATAATCATCTCTTTCCGACTGGAAGAAAGCTCTTTTTCCATCGCTGCTGATAAAGTTTGAGAAATGATATTTTCCATAACTGTCCTGAATACCGTATGTCGCAAGATTAAGGAAGGTATCAGAATGTTCACAAACGATCTCTTCGCATTTTCCATTATCAGGATCTATCTTTAACATCACCGCATTCTGATATCCTCTTTCAACCCAGGTACCTATAATAAAAGAATCATCCCTACTCCACATGAAGGAATTCTCATCCTTGGTAAATGGTTTATAGTCTATCTTTACAGATGTGCCTTTTTCTAAATCAAAGATATAGTAATAATATCTGGAATATTCTTCATCTTCCGGAAAACACACTTTATATGTATGAAGTCTAGGACGTATGCTTTCTCTTCCATCTTCATCATAGGCCTGAATGATATAGAGATCTTTGACATCTCTTTCATCAAGACGGTAGGTGATCATCTTTTTTCCATCATGAGAAAAATTGACTTTCAGCTTGGATGTTCTGTTTCTTACTTTCTTGGTGACTGATTCAGCGTCATCAAGAATACCGGCATATGAATTATGATCTGAACCATCAGAGCTAAGCTGTATTATTTCTTTATTTCTTAGATCTTCACGGTACAGATTAAAGTCTTTAGTAAAGATATGGTAGTATTCATTACATACATCACTTCCTGTATCTTCCTTAATTACTTCAGAAATATTTCCGTTTTTATAGACATAAGTCTTTCCCTTATAATCAAACCCTATCTCATCTTCTTTGTAATCAATATTTTTAAAAGTTATCCTTTCATCACCAAAAGATTCCTTCAGGGATTTTCTTAACTCATCATGATCAAAGAGCAGTGATTTTTCTCCTGTTCTTATATCAACCTTTACAAACTCATATTCCGTTAGAGGATATCCTGATTCTTTAGCGTAATAGAAAAAATTATCATCGATTTTTACCGCTTTGGGTTTACCGTTTAAGACGGCATTATGTGTATGTTTCAACAGAAGTTTTTCTGCGTCTGTATATTTTTCTTTTATACTTTTCATGTTTCCCCTTAAACCTTATCGACAGTTTTCATCGTCATAAAATATATAACTAGTGCGATAACACAAAGAATCATACCTGCATAGAAAGAAGTGATATAGGTACCGGTAAAATCATAGAGATATCCGACAACCGGTGCTCCGAAATTACTTACGGCTGATACCACCAGCACCTTGGCATATACCTCATCATGCTGATCATCACCAAAACAGTAACGGATAAAAGGATTGAGAGAAATGACATTGCCGAAGATTCCTCCAAACAGAAATGAACCTGTAAGTAAGGATATTTCACTCTTACCCAGAACTATCACAATAATCGAGACTAGTACGGTCACTATGGATAATGGATAGGCAATCTTTACTCCATACTGATCACAGATATAACCTATTCCTACCTTGAAGATAAAACCGCCCATCATCATCGCTGATACCATCGATGCCCCCATATGTGCCATATCTATGGAATCCGCATAGCCCGGGAAATGAATAGAGATATTGGTCAGTAAAGTCATGATAAAAAAGATGGCACAGATTCCGATAAATACCGGATCAGTAAAATGGAACATTCTTTTACTCTCTATCTTTTCCTTTTCTTTCTTTATAGAATCACCCTTTAGAATACTTAAACCTCTTTCTTCAGGTCTTAATTTAAGATACAGAATGGCCGGTAAAGCCAGCACAAAAGTCGCAATACCATAAAAGATGAAAGTAAACTCAAGAGAGTAATTGTTCATTAACCAGGTAAATACCTGTGAAAAGATGGCTCCCCCGATACTTGTAAAACCGACAGCTATACCTACAAGAGTTTCTCTTCCCTTTTCAAACCAGTTTCCTAAGGCAATAATAACCACATGTACAGAGAATACAATAAACGCAAAACCCTTAATGATATATAAGATAAAATACAGAATGACATTATTGCACATCGCCACTCCGATTAAAGAAAGAGTATAAGTCAAAGTAGCGATAAACAGTATCTTTCTAAGTTCAAATCTTTTTAAGAGATAGACAAGCACCGGACTCAGGATGCAACAGATAAGATCAGTAAGCGTACTGGCAAGAGTAATAGTACCTCTGCCTACTCCAAGCTTATCAGCCATAGGTACAACAAAAACCCCGCTGGCATTTCCCAAACCTATAGCCAGTATAAAGAGACAGCACACAATATAGGTAAATATGTATTTCTTATCTATCTTCACAAGATAAATTATATATCTCTATCAGTATTTAGTATTATTTAAATAGATGCGTATCAATAAATACATCGCTTCTTCAGGACTCTGTTCCAGAAGAAAAGCTGAAGAATACATCGAAAAAGGGCAAGTCACCATCAACGGTAAAACCGCTGTTCTTTCTTCAACCGTAAATGAGGGCGATATTGTTTTGCTTGATGGTAAACCCATAGAACCAAAAAAAGAAACAATCGTCCTTCTTTTCAATAAACCCAAAGGTATTACCTGTACTACTGAACATAAGGTAAAAGACAATATCATTGATTACATTAATTATCCTGAAAGAATCTTCCCCATCGGAAGACTCGACAAGGATTCTGAAGGACTCATCCTTCTTACCAATAACGGTGATCTCGTCAATGAATGTCTCAGAGTCGAAAACAATCATGAAAAAGAATATACCGTTAAGGTAAATAAAGATATTACTGATGAATTCATATATAAAATATCTAAGGGTGTAAAGATCTATAATCCTGTAAACAACAGCTATGTCACAACATTACCCTGTGATATTCAAAAGATAAATGATCGAACTTTCAACATAATTCTTAAACAGGGGTATAACCGGCAGATCAGAAGAATGTGTTCAGCCTTCGGATATAATGTAAGATCATTAAAAAGAACAAGATTTATGCATCTTAATCTTGATGTAAAACCGGGTGAATACCGTTTACTGAACAATAAAGAAATTTCCAAATTAAGCAACAAAAAAGGATAGTATTTTATATTTACTATCCTTTCTGTTATTTAAGATTAAGCTCTTGATGAATATTTGCCATCAATAGTTGAAACGATAATCTTTTCACCCTGTTCAATAAACTGTGGAACTCGAAGTGTAAGACCTGTTTCTGTAGTTGCGTCCTTGGTCTGAGTAGAAGGAGCACCCTTCATGCCTGGACTTGTTTCAACAACTGTAAGTTCAACCTTATCAGGTAAAGATACATCCAGTACCTGACCTTCAAAGAACATCAGCATGACATTCATTCCATCAATGATGAAATACTTGTTGAAATCCAGCTGTGCTTCACTTAATTCATAAGTCTCATAGGTATCCATATCCATGAAGTAATATGTATCACCTGAAGTATATGAATACTGAACCTGTTTCTTTTCAATAACTGCCGCATCAAACTTGGTAGATGCGTTGAAGTTTCTTTCCTGTGTAGAACCGGTCTTGAGATTCTTCATCTTTGTCTTAAGGATAGCTGCACCCTTACCTGGTTTTACATGCTGGAAGTCTATAACTACCCATGGATCGCCATCTACAATAACTGTTAAACCTGTTTTAAAATCGCCTGCTTCAATTGCCATAATTAATCACCTTTTTATATATTTATGTAAAAATTTTATCATTATTTACTATAAGATATCAAATTCAAAAGATATCCCGTTTCACATAATTTAACATAATTTCTACATAATTAATTCAGATATTATTTCGTAATATAAGGATGCAAGGTAATCATACCTTGTGATACACCCCCCATAATTAAGTTGTATCATAAATATTTATCCCCTTAAAAACTAGAAGAGTCCCGCAAGGGACTTTTCTTCATCCTTAATAATAAAATTCATACAAACTACACATTCATTACATAATCTGTTCACATATATTCAATATTATAAAGATGCAGGTTAGTTAAGTACCTGCATACAAGCAATAGTTTTTCATGGATGTCTCTCCAGAATGAAAAGTCTCTTACGAGACTTTTTGTTTAGAATACCGAAGCTTCTTCTTCCTTATGGGATTTTATGTATCGGCTCCACTTGATATAACCATAGGTCGTATTGGTGAAGTAACCTAACTTCAGAATCAATAAGACATACTGTCCGGAAATGATATTGATAATCGCTTCTAAAGCTGCACAGATATACCAGGCAATCCACTGTTCTCTTAATCTGAAGAAGATGAATAAGCCATTTGCCACACCTACTGCCGAAGCACAGGCATCAATATAGATAACCGCAGTTTCTATAGTTCTGTTGTTTCCAAAGAAATCTGTATAGATATCAAGACCGCTTAAAAGATAGCCAACACCAACTGTCCAGACAATAATGGCAAGAATAACCAGTACTTCCTGATAACCCTTGAGTCTTCTTACTGCTGTAAGTTCTTCTTCTGCGTCATCCTTATGTTTGGACCAGTTGATATAGCTTAAGATATCAATAGGCAGCCAGAAGAATAATGTTGTCGCCATTGTCGCAAAGCGGTACATCAGCACAACACAGATCAGTATTTCGGTAATTTCTACGGCCACTGATACCAGGAAATTGTATCTTGACTGTTTGGATATCAGCAGTTCACAAAGGATATTTAAGAATGTATCCAGCAGGTACAGCAGCATTATCACTACCCCGTTTACCCCATTGGCACTTTCTTCCGGGAAGATTACTGCGAATATTGCTGCAAGAACCATGATAGTTATGAACCAGCACTTTTCGTACGTCGTAAAACAGGTCGAAAACTGATATACCACAAATAAGGATATCAGAAGAATTACGAGGGTTGTCCCAAGATTGAAGATACTCATTGAATCATTGGCGACCATCGTTCTGTAGGTAGAACTTACTTCTTCAATAGATGGATCCATATGATCAAAGAACAGTGATGTTCCATTACCTGTCACATATTCATAGGCTGTAATACTTTCATCTTCAAGGTTTACATAGTCTTCATATGTATAGGTAATAATCATTGAATTATCACCATCTGTATATACGACATCGCATACTGTAGAATCTTCATCATAGTCTTCAGCTTCAAAGTCTCTGTATAATTCAGCAGTACCCTTATAGCTTAATTCCCCATAGTTACCGTTTACTCTACTGAAACCATAGACAAAACTGAATACAGTACCAACAAGTAAGAGAACCATGATTACTTCTTCAGTGATTCTTAATTTCCTGTTCGGCTCCTTAAAAGATTTTATTTTATTCCACATAGATATTTACCCCAACTCCACCATTTTATTATTTATCATATAAAAAGAAAAGAAGGATTTCTCCTTCTAGTTCTCATTAAATTCACAGATGAATATTTCTGATCTTTCTTCCTTGTTGACGGAATCATAATAGATCTTTCCGATACAGAGTACCTTGATCGTCGTACCATCCTTTCTTAAAAGATTATGGGAAGTAAAAGCCATCTGATGTCTTGCCAGTGCTTCATTTACCAGTAAGAGATAATCATCCCTGTCTTTTTCCGGTACCAGATCAATCTGATTGAGATGCAGTCTTCCCACATCTTCCATCGTATATCCGGTAATTGTTTCAAAATTATAGTCAACCGTAATGATATAGTTTCTTGGATCCAGAATATAACGGCTGTAGTTGACGAGTTTTGTAGAAGCGATGATACGGTTGATATCCGCTGTCTTATTCTGTTCGATCTTTTCAAAAGGATTTGAACTTGGGAATTCAATAGTCCTGAAATCAAAGTCGGTTGAAATCATATTTATGAATTCTTCAGTAATCTTTGGATCAAACTGGGTTCCTGAACATCTTCTCAGTTCTTCTAAAGCCTGTTCAGAAGATCTGCCCTTACGGTAGGATCTTGTGGATACCATCGCATCATATGAATCAACGACACTGATGATTCTTGAAAGTAACGGTATATCTTCTTTAGCTAAGCCGCTCGGATATCCTGTTCCATCCCATCTTTCATGATGATGTAAAACCATATCCGAGATACATCTGAATTCCTTATTGGACTGCGTAATCTGATAACCCTTTTCCACATGGGTTCTGATTACCGCAAATTCTTCAGCTGTAAGTTTACCCGGTTTATTAAGAATCTCTAAAGGTACGCCGATCTTACCTATATCATGTAAAAGACACAGTAATGAAAGACAGGCTTCTTCATATTCATTAAGACCCAGTCTTTTAGCCATTCCTGATCCCATGAGCTGCGTTCTTTCAACGTGTGATTTTGTATCAGAATCACATTCCTGAAGCGCTCTTACTAAAGATACCAGCACATTGGAGTGTCTAGAAGACATATCCAGAAGTTTCTTGATATTGAGTGTTTCCGAACACAGATCAATAACTTCAAAGATACTCTTATAGTTATCATCAAATTCCAGAATGACATTATTGAAAGATGAAGAGAAATGTTTACGGATATTGCGTAAAGCTGTTTCGGTATTCTTTTTATCCATATTCACAATCGCAATAAGATTGGCTTCTATACCCCTTATAAACAGCGTATCTTTAGGAAGATATTCAATCATCAGATCAGATAATTCAATAATCTTCTTATCGCCGGCTTCTTTACCGTAGGATGTATTGATTACGCCTAGATTTGTAATATCAATCTCGAGAACTATCATTCCCTTCTTGAACAGTTTAGGTTCAAGTCTTTCAGCCGCAATATTCTTCTTGAAGTATGAATAGTATATGAAACCTGATACCGGATCACTTTCATTGGTTTCATCTGTAAAGAAAAACATATGTCCAAGTTTCTGGTTTCGATCATCTTCTAGGATTATATGATTACACCTTACAACTCTGCTGCGGTCGGCACTTATACGGTGCTGGAAAGTATAATCCTGTCTATCAAGAACAGCTTCCGGCATATTGCACAGTTCCGTAAATTCTGCAGCACTCATGCCGTCTTTGAATTCAATCTCCTTTAACATATCCCTTGCCACATCATTGGCCATAACCAGTTCATTATTGTAGTCAAAGAAGATAGAACCCTGATTTGATCTTTCAAAGATTCTCTTTGATAAGTCTCTTAATAAAGATTCTGATATATATCGATAGGCACTGTAATAGATAAAATAACCAAGTATCGAATAACCCGTAATGGATATATCCATATAGGCAAAGATATTATTGCCCGGAATAAATAAGAACACGCCGTTCATCATTACAATCACAAATAAACCCAGTACGATCAGTAAGAATCTGTTGGCATATTCTCTAGGTACACTGATACTCTTATGAACATAAAGTACAGTAATAAGTCCGATAATGACATACGACATAATAAGATGCACATTATAAAGAAACATCTTGTCATACGCATAACAGCTTACCGCCGTTTGCCTGTATATATATGATATGGATATCTCATAGAACGGATTTATAAGATTGGTAATCGTATCTATTGCCGCATACGCAAAAATAAGTCTGATTATCAGTTTAAGTACTTTATTTTCATCAATCTTTAAGAATACACAGGTGAAATAAAGAAAGAAAGCCAGACACCAGTCTATGGAAATAAAATAGATACTGCTGAATAATGAATACCAGAAATAATCTCTGATAAAGATTGAACATATATATGAAACAACCGTAATTGTCGCCGCTATAAGACTGCAGGAAAAAATACGACTGCTCTTCTTATCGTATTTAAGACAGGCAAAAGCCAGAAAAATGTCAAAACCCGCCAACGCGAGATTGACCATAACATATAGACCGACTGATATACTGTTCACATCTACATTATAAGATAATTATTTAAAAAATATTATTTATAAATGCGTATTCTATACCATCTTCATCAGCGTCTTTACTGATATAATTCGCAAATCTTTTTACTTCATCACTAGCGTTCCCTACCGCAATCGCTGTACCGGTATTCTTGAACATCTCTATATCATTTCCTGAATCACCGATACCATATGAATCATTAATATCAATCCCTTTAGCTTCAAGCACATATCTTACAGCACTTCCCTTGGATATACCCTTAGTCGATATTTCTCCACCACAGGCTTGCTTGCCATAGCTGTATCCGACAATATCATATTTATTCTTAAGATTATTATTCACTTCTTCAGCAGAAAATACTGAAGACATATATTCAATCTTATTGACCTTGCTTAAATCAGCTTCTTCTATCGGTCTCATGATATCCCCCAGCATTACTGTCATCCTGTCTTTCTTAAAGAAATCTCTTGTCATCTTATTGGCATAGATACCATCATTTCCTTCTATAAAATAAGTAACCTTTTCTTTCTCCATGAATTCTATAATCTCTTTAACATCTTCATAATCCATTACTCTTTCATAAATGATATCCCCGTCTTCCAGAATAAAAGCCCCGGATCCTCCAATAATTCCATCAAACTCTACCTCGCTTACTGGACCGTCCAGTTCCGAAAGACTTCTACCTGTACATAGATATACCAGTATACCCATATCTCTGGCCTTTTTTATAATATTAAAAGCACTTTCAGGTATACACTGTTCATAATCTTCATTTATATAAACCAGCGTATTATCACAATCGATAAAGACAATTTTCTTTCCCATACTCAAATATTAACATCTTCCGTCAGATAAACTGCATAATATACCTGACGAAATAATAAAACTCCGATTAAAATGGGAGTCGACTCCCATTTTAATCGCAAATTAAAAGTCAGGTTTCCCTGACTTTGTGATTATAAGTATATAAGAATTAGAGTTCTACACCGTTCTTCTTTAAGAGTTCACGTGCTGTTTCAACAGAGTCTACACCAGTCGCATTCTTGATAGGAGCGAATTCTTTTTCTCTGATTACTTCATATGGTAAGCAGTTGTCCATCAGATGAACCATATCAAGAACCAGTGTTTCAAACTTGTAGCCGTTGATAGCTTCAGGTTTAACCATTTCACCATCTTCATTCATATAAGGAATCTTCTTTTCAACAACGTGTAATGGGATTTCCTTATTAATGATATCTACGAGTTCTTTAATACCGAACAGATAGTTAAGGATTACACCGAAATTGAATACCGGATCACCGTTTTCTTTTCTCATGGCGAGAAGTTCAGGTGTCATTTCATAGTATTCAACGATCTGAGGTTTGCCGTCTTCAAGGCAGAGGTTACCGACTCTTTCATCAGGATTGGCTTTTCTTACAACCTTACCGCCTGATACATAACCTTCTTCAATGATTGCACCTACAAATACAGGGTCAGCCATTCTCTGCAGTACATTATCAATCGCAAAGACATTGAGCCATTCTACACCACGCTTAGTCGCATCATCGAGTAATCCTGCATTCGCAAAGCTAGAGAACCAGCCACCGTTACCGTTAGGAGATAATGAAAGCTTGTTCTTGCCTTCCATATAGATCTTGCCGTTATAGTCACAGCTTGGTGCCATATCCTGTACAAAGAAATCAATATAGTCTTTAGGATATCCGAAGTAATCATGTTCCTTGAAGAATTCTGTAATTTCTCCATAGTTCTTATCAGAACACATGATATAGAAAGGAACATATGCTCCAGCTTCATCAGTCACATCAGTAAGATTATTAATCAGCTGTTCAAAGATATACAGCGTCTTTGTAACACCTACATTAAACATACCCTTTGAATGATCATATCCAAGTCTTGTACCCTGACCTCCTGCCAGTAATACACAACCAACCTTACCTTCCTGAATGGCCTTGATACCGGCTGCCTTATAGACATCCTTCTTGGCTTCAATCTGATCTACTTCTAGACAGTCAAGACCTTCAATATTTCTTTCGCCACTCTTTTCTTCTTTCTTACCGAGTTTCTTTAATACAGAGAAATCTGTATCCAAAATCTGCTTATAGAGACTTTCTTTTTCTTCTGCACTCAGTTCAGCTTCATACTTTAACAGATGTTCCTGACCGTATTCACTTAATTTTTTAACTACTTCTTCTCTGTTCATGTTTTACCCCTTTACGTATCTTCTTTTATTCTATCTTATTTTGTAAGCGCTTTACTATAGATTATCTCTATATTTTTTGACCTTTTGGTAAATATTAGAGTCTACTGTCAACCTGTAATCTCTTCCACATAAAAGAATGTAGTCAACTCTATTAAAATCATCTGTATATTTAATGATATCCTCCACAGATAATATCCTCAGTTCACTGTTATCTATCTTCATTACTTCACTGTCTTTTTCATTTTCAAAACAGTTGATACTCGTAACTGTATTGGATCCTTCTACATTAAGACTGTTATACACAACATAAATATCATCATTCACAAAGTGCACGTAATAAGTTCTTTCAAACAAAGGAAGATATACATTCTTAATCGTATAGCGTTCTCTCATTTCCTTAAGTGCCGCCAGTATATCATTGAAATCCTTATTGTCATCTCTGAAATAACACAGTGTCTTCTTTTCGTTCTTCTTTCTTAAATAGAACGAGAAATGTTCGTTCTGATCTTTAGTAACATACATATCCAATTGACCTATATGATAATCATCATTGGTAATACGAAGATTCTCAATGTCATATATTGTAAGTACACTGTTATGGGTATCATTGACCATGAAGATACCCGCAACTATAAAGAGTCCCCCGACTATCTTTAAGTACCAGCTTCCCGCATACATCCCGAAGATGAACATGAACATACCCCATACCAGTACAAAACCTGATGTAAGATAATCCTTTATATTCTTCTTTATACTCTTAGGATATTTATCGGTATATATCAGTTCTTCTTCCTTATTCTTATATTCTTTTCTTAATGTCGTAACTCTTTCAATCTTATCTGTATCAACCTTATCCACCACAAATATCCTTAATGATATCCTGTCCTCAATGATCTTTACCCTTCTTACAAGTCCCGCTATATCCTTATCCCTATATAAGATATGAACGATATAATTAAAAGCCGGTCTGTTTCCCTGATGCTTTCCTTCGACATTAAGAAAACACAGTTTCTTTGAAACCTTATCCACATTCATCTCAAAATAAGCCGGAGCACTCAGTCTTCCGTAATGAACTTTCTTCGTCTCTTTCCTGATGATATTCCTTAAGGCGAAGTAAACAATTGCCCCATCAAAAATCACCAGAAACAGCACCAGCACAAGTATATAAAGTACCGGATTTCTCAACAGAAAATAGACAACCGCATTCATAATTCAATTATAAGATACCCCGACAAGTTGGAAAATATGCAGAAATGAGGGTTTTTACGGTTGGAAAATATGCAAAAAACGGCATTTTTCCGGTTGGAAAAGTTGCAGAAATGAGGGTTTTTCCGGTTGGAAAATCTGCACAACCTTATAAATCCACTAAAAAAGATGTGATCAACACATCTTTTTTTACTCGAATTCAATGGAATCATCACTCATGGATTTGACACTTGCCAGACATTCCACATGATATCCCATATCTTTAATACGCTGTATGCCAGGCTGATAACTCTTGCCTACAACTGAACCGCATCCTACGATAATGGCACCTGCCTGATTACAGATATCTATCATCGAATTCATTGCCTCACCATTGGCTAAGAAATCATCAAGTATCAGTATTCTTTCACCTTCATGAAGATAGTCCTTGGAAACCTGAACGTTGTAGTCGATATCTCTTGTATAGGAATGTTCATGAGACTGATAGGTATTAGCGGACATATTGAGTGCATAGGTTTTTTTCGCAAAGAGTACCGGAATTGATCCGAAGTATCTTGATGCAGCTGTCGCTATGGCGATACCGCTGGCTTCAATAGTCATGATCTTATCAGGATTTGAATCTTTAAAGATCTTATAGAATTCTTCCCCGATCATATCCAAAACCTTCACATCAATCTGATGATTCAGAAAACTGTCAATCTTCAGAATATCACCAGGCAGAATAGTACCTCTTTCAAGAATAATCTGTTCAAGTTCCTTCATTTTTATCCCCCATAAATAATATAATAATTATATACCAAAGGAGTCTCTATGAAACATAATCCCTTAGCTCTTATAGCTGTAATAATATTTGCCTTAGAAGCTCTATTCTATTTCTTTGTCAGCATCCTTTCCGGATTCAGCTATATCTCTATTATCTATATAGCTTCTATGTGTATTCTCGCTTATTACACCTATTCAGAAAGAGAAAAAGAAAGAGGTCTTTTATGGGGTTCAATACTATATGCGGTATTCAATCTTATAGCCTTTATCTATAGACTTGATATACCTGGATTTGTCGTCTTTTTAGGATCTTTAATGTTTGCGGGAATGATGTTCATGTGCTGCAAGAACAATAAATCACTTCTTAAGAATTTCTATTTTTTACCACCACTGGTAATCTTTATCGGACTTATCCTGATGGGCTTCCCTGTAAGTACTATGAGTATAAATACTCTTCTAGAACCGATAGGGATATTATTGATGCTGATGACATTAAACTAAAATTAATTGACATTCGTAAATATATTATATTGACATAAGTAAAGTAAATAATAAAATATAATTATGAAACGATGTGTAATAAGAAACGAGTATACAAAAGCTGATATAGGCTATCTTTTCTACAGTGAAAAAGAAGATGTCTTTACTGTAGAAATATCCGATGAAACAGACAGAATAAATCTTCCTTTGTTTCTTAGTGCCTTTAAGGATAAAGGAAAGTACACCATGAACCCCTACTGGGCAAGAAGATTTGTACAAAGAAGAATCGTTCCAAGAGACCGTCAGAATATCGGTTCAATTCTAAGAAACGCGGGTCTTAAAAAATATGATCCCTATAGATTACTTATACTCGCGAATGGAAAATGCTGTCAGGATGAATGTTCTATAAAACCACTATCTGATAAAAAAGATATGGAAAGCTGGTATATAAGAAGAAAAGAGAAATATATAAAATCAGCGTGTCTACTTGATAATGAATATCTTCTTATTGAACTCAACAATAATTCTTTATTCAGAATAAACCTTCATAATTACTTAACTGATAAGAATGAAATGGTTTTATTGGAAAGACCTTATGATCTTAATAATTTCAAAGTAATACCTAACGGATTAGGTATCATGTGGGATGAAGATATAAGTCTTATGGCAGAAGACATCAAAGAAGAAGATAAGGAAAAAGATATCAGTGGAAAAGATCTTGAAAGATATATGGAAACAAATATTCTTACTACTGCAGATGTATGTAAGGAACTTGACTGTACAAGACAGTATCTTAATTCTCTTGTACAGAGTGGAAGAATTAAAGTATTCAGAAAATCCGGAAACAATTCTCTCTTTCTTAAAAGTGAACTTATCAATCTAAAATAATATTTACTTACTTTATATAAAAATTAACCTGCTTATTAAACCAATAAAAGATATATAAACTAAAATATAGATATGGAAAACAGACAGTTATTTAATTACCATACACACACCTATAGATGCGGTCATGCCTCAATGGAACATGATGAAGAATATGTACTTGCCGCAATTGAAGCCGGATTCAAACAGATCGGTTTTTCAGATCATGGACCATTTCGGGAATTCAATAAACCAAGTGACCGTATGAACTACGACAGAATGGAAGAATATCTTGAATCAATCTATTCACTAAAAGCCAAATACAAAAATCAGATAGATATAAAAGTAGGTTTTGAATTTGAATATTTCCCTGATCATATAGATCAGATACTTGATCTTAAAGAAAGATCGGAATATCTGATACTCGGTCAGCATTATGCCTATCCTGATGCCGGTTTTGATTACTGCCTCGGTCCCAATAATAAAGATACATTATTAAAGTACAGAGATCTGGTATGCGAAGGTATGGAATCAGGACACTTTATCTATCTTGCCCATCCTGATTACTTCTGCGCTTCCATTACAGAATTTGATGATGTCTGTAAAGAAGTAGCGTCAGATATAGCCAAGACAGCAGTAAAGACAGACACACCTTTAGAATTAAATATCAAGTTAAGAGACAGAAAGCCTAAGCATTATAAAAACGGTGACTACATCGTATATCCTCACCGTCCTTTCTGGGAAGTCATAGCTCAGTATCCGGTAAAATGTATTTACGGTTTTGATGCACATGATACAGATCAGCTGAAACGCATGGAAAACTACACAGACTGTGACACGATAATCAAAGGTCTAAATCTCGAATTCATAAAGGAACCATTAATATAATACAAGGCCTCTAGAGGCCTTTTAATTTACATCTTTTGGACTTTTTCAAGGGAATCATTCCGGAATCTCGGACTTTTTCAAACGAATTATCGGAAATTCCCGGACTTTTTCAAGGGAATCATTCCGGAATCTCGGACTTTTTTAAGGGAATCATATATTTGCTGGGTCACAAATGACCCAGCAAATAAAGAAAAACACCATCATAAGATGGTGCAGTTCATTTAATAATTTAATGATATCTATCTCTTGATATCGTAGTTCTTTTCCATGAGCTTACGGATAGTTGAAGCGTCATCAGTGATATTCGCATCACCACGGATGGTATGCTTGATGGCACTAGAAGCTACCGCGAAGTTGATCATATCCATCGGTTTATAATCATTCATCATGGCATAGATAAGACCAGAGGCAAAGGCATCACCACCACCTACTCGATCAAGAATATTGAAGGTATACAGTTTACTTTCAAATGTATGATTGTCATACCATAAGAAGGCCTTTAAACTGTTCTCTGAACCGCTGTGGGCATATCTTACATGTCTTGCGATACATTTAAGATTAGGATATCTTTCTACGAATGCTCTAAAGACCATATCCTCTTCTTCATAACTTGGCTGAAGAGGGATACCATCTTTGACATCTCCCTTACTGTGATCATTTTCATCCTTCCAGAGATGATATGGTTCTATACCCAGTAAGACATCAATATAAGGAAGACACTCTGTACAGAAGTTTCTGGCTTCTTCCCAGGTCCATAAGGTACTTCTGAAGTTACCATCAAAACTTACCGTAAGACCAAGCTTCTTGGCTGTAGTGATACATGACATGATAAGATCCTTACAGCTAGGAGCCAATGCAGGAGTAATACCTGATAAATGAAGCCAGGTATAATCCTTTAATAAAGCTTCAAAATCATAGTTACTGAAATCATATTCAGTAATGGCAGAATGTTTACGGTCATAGGTAACCTTGGAAGCTCTAATTCCATAACCTGTTTCAAGATAATAACTTCCCAGTCTGTGAGTTGGTGTTTCTTCAGGAGTAGAAAGTATTACCGGTGTACAGTGAACATCATTACTTCTAAGCATTCTTACTGCTGATTTACCTAAAGAGTTATTAGGTACAACTGTAAAGAATGTAGAATCAATTCCTAAGTTGGCTAAAGCTAACGCAATATTAGCCTCAGATCCTCCATAGCTTGCCTCAAAGGTATGAGCCATACGGATCTTTTCATAATTAGGTGGTGTAAGTCTCAACATGATTTCACCACACGTAATAAACTTATGTTCAGGTTTCTCGCTGATTAAAGGATTTTTATGTTCCATGATATGTTCCTCTTTCCTACCCTTATTTTAACCTAAATGTTTTATCAAATATATAAAAAGAAAGAGCATCTTCTCCCTTTCCATACGTTGACATAGGATTGTATGTCTCTGTTGTTCCCTATAACATATGTTGAATAATTGGTGACATTATTGGTGACATTAATGTCACCAATTGCTATAATTATGTTGAAAGGAGTTAGCTGAATGCTTAAAAGAGAAAACGAACACACAGAATTCAAAAAAAGTACTGGGGAAAAACACGACGCAATGAAATCAGTCTGCGGTATGCTCAACAAGTATGGTGAAGGTACTATATATTTTGGAATAAAAAACGATGGAACGCCACTGCAAAACATAATCAGTGATTCTTCATTACGTGATATATCAAGAGTAGTTTATGAATCTATAGAGCCCAAAATAACCCCTACAATAGAAACTGTTTTGGTGGATGACATTGAAGTAATCAAACTATCTTTCTTTGGAAGTAACAGACCTTACTCTTCAAAAGGTGTTTACTATACGAGAAGCGCAGACGAAAACAGGCCAATGTCACAAAAAGAATTGCTCACTTTGTTCCAAAGTGCCAATTACGAAGATGATTGGGAAAAAGAATTCACTTCATTAACTATTGACGACATAGATGATGAGACTTTGTTTAGTTTTTATAATAATGCAAAAAAATATGGTCGTTTGGAGATGGATTACTATAATAAACGCGACCTATTGGTTATGTTAGGTGTCTTAATTGATAATAAAATCAATAAAGCCGGGTATGCATTGTTTGGTAAAAAAGCAAATATAGAACTTAAAATGGCCTTGTTTGCCACTAAAGAAAAGATTAACTTTATTGATTTAAAAGATTTTAAAGGTAACATTTATAACCTGGTTAACGAAGGTATTAACTATATACTGTCACATATTAACTGGCGTGTAGAAATAGGTAAACGTCAAAGAGAAGAAATTCCCGAAATTCCTGAAAAAGCTATTAGAGAAATCGTTGTAAATTGTTTTGCACACGCAAAATACAATGATCTGACAACCATCGAAATCAACATATTCCCAACCGAAATAGAAATATATAACCCTGGATCTTTTCCTGAAAATTATAGTCCATATGATTTCATCGACAAAAAGGTTCAATCAATAAAACGAAACCCTATTATTCTGGATGTTTTATTTAGAAGCAAGGATGTGGAAAAAACAGGTACCGGATTTTCTAGAGTAAATAATTTATGTAATCAATACAACATCAAATGGAATTATCAAAAAGAAAATAATGGGTTTAAATTTATATTCTATAGAGAGTCTGTCACTAATAATGGCACCTATCCTGTCACCAATCCAAGTTTAACAGCCCACGAAAATGCTGTTATGAAAGCAATCAAAGGTAATTCCAAGATAACTGTAAATGATATAGCAACTTCTCTGGATATTTCTGATAGAACGGTTCAAAGAACGATAAAATCTTTAACAGAAAAACGTATAATTGAACGAATTGGCACCAAAAACGGCTACTGGAAAGTAATAGATAAATCTTAGTTTATTAAGCAGAACTCAGTTTCTGCTTTTTTATACAAAAGAAAAACCTGCAATGCAGGTTAATCTTTAAATGATATCTTGTATAAAATATTACAGTCTTACAAGACCATCTACGAAGATAATCTGACCTGTGATATAAGATGCCTTGTCTGATGCCAGGAATGTTACAGCGTTGGCGATATCTTCAGGCTGACCGAGTCTACCAAGAGGGATCTTCTTGATAAGCGGTGCGATGTATTCTTCAGGAACAGCTCTCATCATATCGGTATAAGTGATACCAGGACCTACAGCGTTGACTCTGATGCCTTTAGGAGCCAGTTCTCTGGCGAATGATAAGGTCATACCGTTAACAGCGAACTTGGATGTAGGATAAGCGAAACCGCCTGGCTGACCATCACGTGATACAACAGATGAAATGTTGACGATGGCACCACTCTGCTGTTCCATCATATACTTTGAAGCAGCCTTGATAGAGTTGAACACACCCTTAACATTGACATCCATAACCTTTTCATAATGTTCTTCAGTATAGTTTTGTAAAGCTACATCATCAGAAATACCGGCATTGTTGACCAGAACATCAACTCTTCCGTATTCTGCAAGTGCTCCATCATATGCTTCAGATACTGATTCCAAAGATGTCAGATCAGGAATGATAGCCTTTACCTTTGCATCAGGATATTTTTCCTTTAATTCTGTAACAGCTTTAGTTGCAGTTTCTTCTCTTGAAGCACAGATAATAACATTTGCACCTTCTTTGATGAAGTCTTCAGCGATAGCGAATCCGATACCACGGGATCCACCGGTAATAATAGCGACTTTGTCTTTAAGTAACATATTTTAAATACCTCTCTAACGTTCTAATTATAGCACCTTAAATATTATCTATTATTAATATTATTTATTCCTTAAAGATATAAGATATCTGATCAGCTGTATGACAAATACTATCAGTCCTGCAAAGATAAACGCAAAGCCTATCGGTAATAAGAAGAAGTTTTCATGAAGTATGCCTGCTTCATCAATATAATCTACTGATAATCCCTTAATAATAATCAGAACCATACCGATACACATCAATACGGCACCTATCATAAAGCTTGTCTTATTGTGTTTGGCCATACTTGTTTCACTTCCATCTTTTATAAGTTTTTCACTCATTCTTTTCTCTCCTAAAATCAATTCATCAAGAGATACAGTGAACTTTTCTGATATAGATATAATCATTTCAATATCCGGAAGATTACGTTCATTTTCCCAGTTTGATACAGCCTGTCTTGTGACACCTAAAACATCCGCAAAGTCTTCCTGAGACATCTTATTATCTTCCCTTATCTTTTTGATCGTATCTTTAAAGTTCATATGTTCCCTTTCACCTTAATCTTAGTAGACTTAATACAAGTATAATAGAAAGCACAACTTGCGTTATAGAAAGTATTACTTGCGCCCAATATAAAAGGACCTTTTAAGGCCCTTGAAACGTTTCTAGTTATTGGTTGAACTTGCAGCAGCCGCAGTCTGTGCAGCTTCAATTTCCATAACCTGATCTATAGTAAGAACTACAGCCAGGGCATTAACCACATCCTTATCTTCAGCAATGTCGATTTCATATGAATCACCCCATGTCAGCCACTTCTTTGATACAGAGGCAACACCATGACCTTCAGCAGTTGTAATATGGAAATCATGATTTGTAAAATCACCATTAACCTTCCAGTCAAAACCTGTAACCTTATATGAAGGTTTAAATAATGTAAGTTCTCTGATTACTTCAGCTACATCTTCTTCACCTTCACAGATATAGAACTTAGGAAGTAAAGATAATACCTTCTGATGAATATATACAACTTCTTCTCCATTTAAATCATATAAATGAAGTTTCTTGCCAAAAGTAAATACTTCTCCTTTAGCCTTATATACCTCATTCTGGTTTTCATCATATACAGAGAACTGATCACCCCACGATATGACTTCCTGTTTAAGATATAATTTCATAACAAAATTTTCCTTTCTTCTGTCAACTTAAGTACAGCAAGCAACTCTTTTATTAAACCAGTTAATTAAAATCACAATATATGATTTTTATTTTAGGTACTGTTACTTCACTGACTACTTCTGCACCAAGATCACTTCCCAGTACTCCTGTTCCCTTCTTATAAGTTTTTATCACAGAAGTACCATCACCGTAACCATATAAAGTAATATAATCTCCCGTTAAAATCTTTGGCTCTTTATTTCCTCTTTCATCAACCAGAATAATCTCCTGGCCTTCATAACTTCCCCAGATAGTACCTGGCATAAACAGTCCATCTGCTTCAACTTCAGTTATTCTGACGTTCATTTTTATTTTTGTTTCTGTATAAGAACCGCTGTATCTCAGAAGGTTATCATATGATGGTGTTTCCAGTTCACCATTTCTGAAATCCTCTTCTGCCTGCTGGGCGGCAACCAGCAGTTTTTCTTCATATATTGCGTATCCTTCATCAAATATATCTTTAATATTAGGATCATCCACAACCTGACAGTCTAAAATTTCATAATGACTTTCTCCAACCGTTCCCGTAATCATTATCAGATCGCCAGAAGAATAATTATCCTTATTAAATTCTTCTATATACGCTTCTATTTTTTCTGAATTAGTAGCTTTCAGTTCACTTAATGCTGATGCCTCTAATCTGTTATGAGAGCTGTTGAAATAACTATATCCGACAATTGTTGTAACTTTTTTGCCTACATATTCATCCTAGTTTTTAATTAAGTCCAACTGGAAAATATCAATTGGTTTTTCTTCCACAACAGGTTCAACCACAGCATCCGCAGGATTTTCCACTGTAGTATTATCTGTTTTTTTAGAACAGCCTCTAAAACCTATAGAAAATCCCAGAATCATAACAACAACCATAACAATAATTTTGGCATTGCTGTTTTTCTTTGTATCTATTTTTGTACTGTTTTCAGAATAAGCCGATACTCTTTCAACCTTCTTTTCTTCTCTGGAAACAACCTGTTCCTCATCTCCATCCAGCGGACATCCACAATGTGGACATGTAGCAGCTTTGCTACTTATTTCTTTTCCACATTCCTTACATTTAACTAACGCCATATTATTCCCCTTACAATTTATCTAAATAATATTATATTGATTATTTCAACAAAAAGATAACTATAATAACCGCCTCACTGATAAAATCTTTTTTCATCTAAAATTCTCCAAACCTTCAAATTTTGTAATTTTTACAATTTTTGAACGTCAAATTTTGTAAAATCTGCAATTTTTGAAGATTTTGACAAAAATCACCCGTTTTTCATAAATATCCCAAACCTTCGTTTTTTGTAATATTTACAATTTACGAAGACTATTTTTTGTAAAAATTGCAAAAAACGAAGATTTATACCAAAATTACCCTTTATGAACAGATCCCTTTCCAAAGTGATCTACAGGTCCGGTTTTATCTTAATCTCACTTTTTAACCGACATTTAGATAAAAGTGAACACATAGATACCATTTATCAATAATTATATAGATTATAATTATAAAAAAAGGAGTCTTCCCATGAACAAGACCTACGGATACTATAAAGTAGCTTCATGTACATTTCCCATATCTATAGGAAATGTAGATAAGAACGCAAAAGAAATAATAAGACATATAAAAGAAGCTGAAAATAAACATGTACAGCTTATAGTCTTTTCAGAATTATGTGTAACGGGATATACCTGTGCTGATATGTTTTCTCATGAAGCTTTATCCAAAGCTTCAGAAAAAGCCTTAAATGATATCCTGCAAAAGACTGAGCATGACAAAGTACTGGCGTGTATCGGTATGCCTGTAGAACAGGCAGGAAAACTGTTCAATTGTGCGGTATATATCAAAGAGGGTAATATTGTCGGGGTTGTACCTAAGACATATATTCCCAATTATGCGGAATTCTATGAAAAAAGATGGTTTGTGTCTTCATCATGCAGAACATCTGATTCTATAACTTTATGTGGAAAGGAAGTACCTTTTTCGGAGAATCTTATCCTAAGAGGAGATGATCATATAGCTATCGCTACCGAGATCTGTGAAGACCTCTGGGTAGATTCACCACCTAGTGGTATCTTATCAAGAGCCGGTGCGACTATCATCGTCAATCCATCCGCCAGCAACGATGTCATTGCCAAAAGAGAATATAGAAGAAATCTCGTGGTCATGCAGTCGGGAAGATGCAGAGCAGGTTATGTTTATTCAAGCTCAGGTGCAGGAGAAAGTTCGACAGATCTTGTCTTCTCAGGACACTGCATGATAGCAGATAACGGTCATATGGTAAATGAGATTACCGACTTAATGGTAGAAGATGAAATGATAACAGGTGTTATCGATGTTGAAAGATGTATAAATGATCGACGTAAATATAATTCCGACCTCTGGGGTAAAGCACCTGAAGTCCTCGAAGTAAAGATATCTACTACAAGTGATACAGTCTCTTTGCCTGATTATGTAAACCCATATCCGTTTGTACCAAGTGATGAAAGAAAACTCAAACAGCGCTGTGATGAAATACTTACTTTACAGTCAAAAGGTTTAATGCAAAGATTAAGAGCTACAGGTATAAAATCTGTAACTATCGGTATCTCAGGTGGTTTGGATTCTACATTAGCCCTATTGGTTTGCTGCAAAGCCTTTGATTCACTTAAGTTAGATCGAAAAGGTATTATCGCCATCACCATGCCTGGTTTTGGTACAAGTGACAAAACAAAGGGATTAGCCACAACTCTTATGAAAGAACTTGATGTCACATACAAAACAATAGACATTAAAAAAGCCTGCATACAGCACTTAAAAGATTTAGGACATCCAGAAGATGTCTATGATATTACCTATGAAAATACTCAGGCAAGAGAAAGAACACAGATACTTTTTGATCACGCCAATATGACTGGAGGTTTAGTCATAGGAACAGGTGATATGTCTGAAGCAGCACTTGGCTGGTGCACATACAATGGTGATCACATGTCTAACTATGCCGTAAACATCGGCGTACCTAAGACACTGGTTAAGTACCTTGTCAGAGCCTATGCCATGGATTCAGATGATAAATTAAAGAATACCCTTATGGATATCTTTGATCTTCCTATATCACCAGAACTCTTACCAACAGACTCAGACGGTAACATAGCACAGAAGACAGAAGAAAGTATCGGTAAATATGATCTTCATGACTTCTTCTTATATCACTACTTAAGAAACGGCTTTGGTAAAGACAAACTCTATATACTTGCGAAGATTGCTTTCCCTAAAGTAAGTGAAGAAGAAATATCTACTACCTTGGATACCTTCTACAAACGTTTCCGTACTCAACAGTTCAAACGTTCATGTATGCCTGATGGTGTAAAGATAGGTTCAGTAGCACTATCTCCTAGAGGTGATCTGAGACTCCCAAGTGACCTGTCAGAACTGTATTAATCAACAAACCAAAAACTCTTCAAAAGCCCATATTAATGGGCTTTTTTAATCGTCCTAGTGGACAGTCGAGCACGGCATGTCTGTGCGAGACAATAAT
>JAUNIH010000001.1 GCA_030523555.1 Erysipelotrichaceae bacterium | reverse complement strand
GTGCCACATCTAATGACATTGGAATGCCACAGCCACACGAAATGTCAAAAAGCCTGTTTAATTGAGTTTTGTTATTGCGTTGCTTATTCTTGATAAGGTTTCTTCTTTACCGAGAATTTCTGCTATGGCTGTAGCGCCGCCTGCGGCTACACTTCTTCCGGATAAGGCAACCTGTACAGGATACATCAGGGTAATATTCTTTACTGAAAGTTCAGCCGCTTTTGCCGCCAGAGCTTCAAAGATAGAACTGTTGTTCCAGTCACTTACAGATTCAAGAACCGAAAGAGCAGATGGAAGAAGATCCTTCGCGATATCAGCATTTGTCTTGGCCTTTTTATTTGTGTAGATCTCATTATCATATGTTTCCACTTCATTGAAGAAAGAAATCATATCTTGAATTTCAGAAAGGATATTTACACGATCATGTACGGCATTGGCGATCAGTTTGTAATCAAACTTATCTGATACTGTTTCATAGATATACGGTTTAACCAGTTCATAGTAGTCATTCATATCCATGTTTCTGAGATATACACCATTCATCCATGTCAGTTTATTGATATCGAAGATGGCACCTGTTGTACCGATACGTTTGACATCAAAGGCCTCGCACAGTTCTTCAAGCGAGTATATTTCTCGATCTTCTGAAGGTGCCCAGCCAAGAAGGGAAATATAGTTTAAGATAGCCTGTGGCAGATATCCCTTGGCAACAAGATCCTGGAAAGAGGCATCACCGTTTCTTTTGGAAAGTTTTGAATGTTCATCTTTCATAACAGGAGGGCAGTGAATATATCTTGGGATATTCCAGCCGAAAGCTTCATAGATAAGATTGTATTTAGGAGTTGAAGAAAGATATTCATTACCTCTTACAACATCCGTAATATCCATCATATGATCATCGATGACGTTCGCAAAGTTATAGGTAGGGAAACCATCGGATTTTAACAATACCATTTCGTCAAGTGTGGAATTATCAACAGTGATGGTTCCATATACTTCATCCACAAAGGAAGTAGTTCCTTCTGGATTCACATTGAGTCTTATGACATAATCTTCACCAGATTCAATTCTCTTATCGATTTCTTCCTTGCTTAATGACTTACATGGATCAATGAAGTAGAAGGAATCTCCGGCAGCTTCACGCTGTTTTTCCACATCTTCTTCCTTGCAGAAACAGATATGTGCTTTACCCATATCGACAAGTTTATGAGCATACTCCGCATATATTCCTGATTTCATACGGTCAGACTGTACATATGGTCCATAATCTCCAGGAATATCCGGTCCTTCATCGTGTTTAAGGCCGCATTCTTTAAGAGTGTTGTAGATGATATCGACAGCTCCTTCAACAAGTCTACCCTGATCGGTATCTTCAATTCTCAAAATAAAAGTACCATCATCCTTTTTGGCAATCAGATAGGCATATAAAGCCGTTCTGAGGTTACCAATATGCATATATCCTGTAGGGCTAGGTGCAAATCTCGTTCTTACTTTGTTCATAAAATTGCTCCTTTAAAATCAATACATTAATTTTAACAAATATAAACCTAAAGTGTTATATAATTAGGTCATTAAAGGAGAAAACAATGGTATTTGAATATAAACCAAAAGGCGTATGCAGCCAGCACTTCCGCTTTGAAATTGAAGATAATAAAATACAGTCCCTTAAAGTAGTCGGAGGCTGTAACGGCAATCTTTCCGGTATCTCAAAAATACTGGTTGGTATGGATATTGATCATGTGATTGAAAGATTCTCCAATACTACCTGTGGATATAAAAACACATCCTGTCCAGACCAGATAGCTGAGGCTTTAAAGGCTTATAAAAACGCTAACGCATAACACGCTTCGCCGTGTTTTTCTTTTTCTTTAAATAAGGTAAAATGTATTTATGCTTTTATTGACCTATCTGCTTGTGTTATTTTCTCTGATCGGTTTAGATCAGTTCAGCAAATATCTTGTCATATCACATTTTGATATCGGTGAATCTCTTGAAATAATCAGAGATTTCTTCAGTATCCACTATGTAAGAAACTACGGTGCCGGATTTTCCATACTGCAGGATCAGACGGTATTTCTCTCTATGATATCGCTTATTGTGGTATGTGCCTTGTTCTATCTTCTGTATACGACTAAGAATACGGAAAAAATGTATAAAGCCTCATATCTCATGATAATCAGTGGAGCTCTTGGAAACTTTATAGACAGAATACGTCTTTCATACGTTATAGATTTTCTTGATTTCAATATCTTCGGATATGATTTTCCAGTATTCAATGTTGCGGACTGTTTTATAACAGTGGGATGTTTTCTACTGATGTTTCTTATTATGATGGAGAATAAAAATGCCTGATATCAGACTGGTGGTAGATGATGAAAATCTTGATCTGAGACTTGATTCATATCTTGCAGCCAATACGCCTTTATCAAGATCACAGATTCAGAAACTGATTGAAAACGGTCAGGTTTTACTCAATGGCAGTATTCCGAACAAAAAGATAAAAACTGAGCTGAATGATATTATTGAATTTTCATATGAAGAAAAGACACTGACAGATATTCTTCCGGAAAATATACCATTAGACATCGTGTATGAAGATGAATATCTGATTGTCGTAAATAAACCTAAGGATATGGTTGTACATCCGGCAGTAGGAAACTATAACGGAACACTTGTAAATGCCTTGCTGTATCACTGTAAAGAATTATCTGATGTCAACGGATATTACCGTCCAGGTATTGTGCACCGTATTGATAAGGATACAAGTGGACTTATAGTATGCGCCAAAGATAATTTCTCACATTCATTTCTTTCTGAACAGCTTAAGGATAAAACATGTTTCCGTAAATACTTCGCTATCGTATCCGGTGTTATCGAAAATAACGGGGGAGAGATAAACGCTCCAATCGGAAGAAATGAAAAAGACAGACAGACGATGTGTGTTACTTCCAAAAACTCCAAGGAAGCGATAACGGAGTTCAGTGTCCTGGAACGTTTTGATGATTCTACATTAATCGAATGTGAACTGAAAACCGGAAGAACCCATCAGATCAGAGTACATATGAAGTTTATAAATCATCCGGTTGTGAATGATCTCAAATACGGAAGAAAAAAAATAGATGAAACAGGGCAGTATCTTCACGCCTATTATCTTTCTTTCATACATCCCAAAACCAATGAAAGAATGGAATTTGAAACAGATATGCCGCAGTATATGAAAGACTATATATCTTTAAAAAGAGGTAAGAACATTGGCTGATTCCTATTACAAACTCTATCAGGTAGGAAGTATCTTCATATCCTTATACAGCTACCTGCAGATCAATATCAAAAAATATGAAAATCTTAAGGAAACTGAAGCCTGGTTTGCCAATCCCGATAACGAACATTATCAGCTGATCAGAGTTAGTTTCAATGAGGCTGAATCTTTCATATACGATGCTAAAAGGGTAGAAGAATATCTGGCATATATGAAGGCATATGCCAAGAAAGATATCCGCTTTCTGGATATTCATTTAAGCACCAGTAAGCATAATGAAGAATTTGAGCCTTATGATTATTTAAATATCGAAGAAAACTATGCAGATGGCATAAATGTAAGAAGTATATATCCGGAAATATATTCTTCAATACATACTGTAAACAATCAGAATAAGGAAATGTCGGATATTACCAATAAGGTAATAAGTTCCTTAAAAAAGAAAAGAAAACAGATACTTAAGGAAAGAAACAGAAAGGCATATGTAACGCTTACGGTTATGGGTATATGTACGATTATGCAGATACTTTCATATATCATGTCATCACAGTATTCGCAGTCCAGTGTTCTGATTTTCTTGGGAGCCTTATACAATACCTTTACTTTGGGATTCAATCAGTATTTCAGACTGATCACATACGCATTTTTACATGCGGGATTTCTGCACTTTTTCTTTAATATGTACGCCTTATTTGGAATAGGTGTCTTTCTGGAAAACAATCTCGGACATAAAAAATACGCATTACTGCTGTTTGGATCGATTCTTGCCGGCGGACTTACACAGGGTATAATCTGTGAAAATACGATATGTATCGGTATATCCGGTGGTATATATGGACTCTTTGTAGTGTATATCGCTATCCTGCTGGCAAATCACGTCATCAACATCAATCAGTTACTGCCGACTATTCTCATCAATCTGATGCTGAACTTCATGTCTGCAACTGCCTGGGCAGCCCATCTTGGCGGTGCCATTGTCGGATTTATCTTCTTCTACATAATGAGATCTGATGGAAACAGTAAAAAGGGATATATCGCATTGGTTGTAATTATGCTGGTGGTTCTTACAGCCAAATATGTCTTCTTTACAGAAATTGATCCTTTCTACCTGGGAACTGATCAGGAAGTTCTTAATCTTATGAGCGATATCGGTTTAAAATCATATGCTGATAAACTGTATCTCAAACTGTTTGAAATATATCTTAAATACAAGGGGGTTTAAAAATGGCTATTACTTGGGATGAATATTTTATGGGTCTGGCACACTTAAGTGCGATGCGTTCAAAAGATCCAAATACACAGGTCGGTGCCTGTATTGTCGATAAGGACAACAAGGTTGTTTCTATCGGCTATAACGGTATGCCTAGAGGATGTAATGACTCTGAGTATCCTTGGGAAAGAAAGGGTGGTTTCCTTGATACCAAATATGCCTTTGTCGTTCATGCGGAATTAAATGCCATACTTAATTCACCACGTAATCTCAAAGATACAATTCTTTATGTATCTTTGTTTCCTTGCAATGAATGTGCCAAGGCAATCATCCAGTGCGGTATCAAGAAAGTCATATATGAATCTGATAAATATGATGGAACAGAAGGCAACATCGCTTCAAAAAAAATGCTGAACGATGCTGGTATAGAGCTCGAACAGCTTTCTTATGAAGTTAAAATAACATTAGATACAACTAAAGAATAATCTTATTTCCTTTTTTATACTGTCTATACAGGCTTTTGTAGTATGCAAAAGCCTTTTTTTCACCATTATCCTTAAGATATTCAAGGAGTATTCTTAAATCTCTTGCCGTATTCTGATTCATGGTTTTATATTCGTGGGAATGAATAAGATAATTTAAAGGATAGGCGTCATCATATTTATCTTTACCATATACCTTGGATGCCGCTATCTTGTCACATACTGATTCCAGAAGATAATTGAATGGCATCTCAATACAGGTAAGATGATCGTCTTCATTAAGCCTGTCTGTCCAGTATTCCCAGTGATGTCTGTTTCTTCCCTTATGATGAAGCCAGCAGTCAGAATATCCGATAATCTCTTTTTCTTTGACAATAGGGGATTGAAAGCCCTGATAGTATCTGACAGATGGAATGAATTCTGTTGGTGAATATTTAGACAGATCATGTAATAGACCCTGTTTATATAAACCGCATTTAAAACAGTGAATGATAACGAGATGTCTGTGTTTTGTAATGGTCTTTATATGGCCTATAAGTCTTTCCAGGAAACTCATATTAATATTATATTACAGGGTATTTGTTATATAATAACTATATGCTTAACCGACACGAAACACGTGAAAAAATCGTCTTTACGCTCTATCAGCATCTGCTGCTGAAAAAAGATATCGATGTATGTTACAAAGACAATTTTGAAGAAGAAAATGATTTTGCGGAAAAGATTACATATAATCTTATCGATAATAAACCGTCATATATCAAAGAGATTTCTTCTTATCTTGATAAATGGTCATTTGATAGACTCAACCTTGTAGATCAGGCTATACTTCTTGAAGCAGTGAGCGAACTGAAGCTTGGTTTGAATGACAAGAATGTCGTTATTGATGAAGCCATCAATCTTACCAAGACATACTGTGATGAAGATTCCTACAGATATATCAACGGAGTTTTGGATAATATATGCAGGAACTCTCAATAAGTACACTTGTAAGGTATCTCAAAAATAAAATAGATGGCGATCTGAATCTGCAGAATATTACAGTTACCGGTGAAATATCCAATTATCACCGTCATTATTCAGGACATCTGTACTTTACATTGAAGGATGAACATGCAGCAATCAATTGTGTAATGTTTAAGAGTGCTGCTTTTTCTTTATCCTTTGAACCTAAAAACGGAGACAAGATAGTATGTACCTGTAATACATCAATCTTTGAAACAAGCGGACAGCTGCAGCTCTATGTAAAGAAGATGAATCTCTATGGATTAGGGGATTTATATGCCAGATATGAAAAACTCAAGAAAGAGTTAAGTGAAAACGGTTATTTTGATGAAGATCATAAAATAAATATAAGAACTGAATATCCTGAAAGAGTAGCGGTTCTGGTGGGCGATAATTCAGCTGCCATGTCAGATATAAAAAGACAGTTCGCCAGAAGATGGCCTCTATGCAAAACTGATTATTATCCGGTACTTGTACAGGGAAATGATGCACCAACAAGCATTATCGATAAACTTAAAACTGTAGATGATATGGATTATGATGCGATAATTCTGGCAAGAGGTGGTGGATCATTTGAAGATCTCTTCTGTTTCAATGATGAAAGTCTTGTCAAAACGATATATGCCTTAAGAACCTTTATCATATCCGGGGTAGGGCATGAACAGGATTTTACCCTTACGGATTTTGTTTGTGACTTAAGAGCTCCTACTCCAACCGCAGCTGTAGAAATGATTACTCCAGATATTCAAGATATCTATCAGAACATTCTTGATAATCAAGGATATCTCAATAATCTCATTACCAATAAGACAAAATCTGCATCTAACAGACTTGACTACTATTTTGAAAAGCTCGCAAGATACAATTCACATATCATAAACCGTATTACGCTTATAGATGGCATTGAAAGATCATTAAAGGATAAATGCGTACATAAAATATCTTTACAGAACAGTATTATTGAACAGTATATTCAGAAAATGTATTTTAAGACTGATTCCAAACTGAACAGCGCGCAATTGACCTATAAACGTTTAAATACCTTACTTGAAGCCTACGCAACTGATAACGTGCTTAAAAGGGGTTATACGATAGTACTGCAGGATAATAAAGTGGTTAAGAAGGCAAGTGAGCTTAAAGATAAGGAATTCAGTGTAAGATTTGTCGATGATGAGATTAAGGCAATCAGAAAGGATTGATTATGGCAGAAGAATTAAAGTTTGAAGAAAAGATGAAAAGGTTGGAAAATATAGTTAGTGAACTGGAAAAGGAAGATACGGATCTTGATAAGTCTTTATCTTTATATGAAGAAGGACTTAATCTTTCAAAAACCTTAAAGGAAGATCTTTTGAAATTTCAGAAGAAGATTGAAGAACTGAGTACTGAGGAAACTGATGAATAATTTTGAACAGTATATTAATGATTATCTTAATTCTTTAAAAGACAATCATATCAAAGATGCGATGATCTATACCATGGAAGGCGGTAAAAGATTCAGGCCGAGAATTATCTTTGCGATAATGAAGGGTTTTAATCTGGATGAATCTTTATCCTATGACTGTGCTCTGGCTCTAGAAGAGATACAGACATATTCACTGATACATGATGATCTTCCGGCCATGGACAATGATGATATGCGTAGAGGCAAACCATCATGCCATAAGGCTTTCAGAGAAGATATCGCCATACTTACAGGTGATCAGCTGCTTACAGACAGTTTTGGCAGAATTGCTTCATCAAAATATATTGATTCAGATGCCAAAGTAAAGATTATTGAAGCTTTTTCTAAATACGCAGGACTTGATGGTATGATATACGGTCAGCTATTGGATGTCACCAATACCAGTGAAACAATTGATCCTGATAAACTCTTTGAGATACAGGATAATAAAACCGGAGGACTATTCAAGATAGCCTGTCTTACACCAATGTATATTGCGAAGAATGATGAATATGATTACTTTGTAAAACTGGGTTCTTTAATCGGACAGATATTCCAGAATCAGGATGATCTTTTCGATCTGATTAAATCAGAAGAAGAAACAGGTAAAAACAAATCCGATATTCAGAACAACAAAGGTACAGCCTTAAGTATCTCTACAAAGGAAGAACTGATTAAAATCATTGATGATGAATTTGATTACTTATATGAATATCTTGAAAAGGCACCGTTTGATTCAGGATATTTAAAAGATGTTATAAATATACTGAAGGGAAGATAGTATGAGCGTTTTAAAAATTCAAGAATACACTTTATCATCTAAAAATGATAAGAATTCCTTAAAAAACATATCTTCATCAATTACGGAAAATATCATTGAACATGTATCAAAGAACGGGGGATATCTTTCCACCAATCTTTCATGTGTGGATGTTGGTCTGTCTTTATACAGTACATTCAAAAATGATCATGTCTATTACTGTGGTGATGAACTGGATCTCATATCAGAAATATATACCGATAATCCGGATAATGAGTCATACAGTCTTTCAAGCTGTCTTTCAGACGCCATTAAACGCGATCTGAAAAACGATAATTATAATGTTGTATCAGTTATCAACTCTGATTATCTGCGTTCTGGTAAAGCGATAGAGTCCTTAAATCAGATTGGTGCAGAGAAAAGAAAAATGATTATTGTCTTCAATGATGATACAACCATCTCTCAGGGTATAGGGCTGGTAGATCGATTTGTATCAGGTTTAAGAAATACCAGAACCTACAATACCATCAAATCAAATGTAAAGGACGTTATCCGTTCAAATAAGAACGGCGAAAAATACATTGAAGATATCCACAACTTCAAATCATCAATCAAGAAATCAATGATTCATGAAGGTATCTTCGGTGAATATGATATTGAATATATCGGGCCGGTAGATGGCCATAACTACAATGAGTTATGCAGAGCTTTAGAAGTAGCCAAGACCAAGGATTATCCGGTAGTTGTACACTGCATATCCACTAGTGGAAAGGGATATAAACTCGCAGAAGCAAATACCAATGGAGCCTGGAAAGAAGTTGACAGGTTTGATATTTCAACAGGAAAAGCCTACGCCGGTGAAGCCGACAATTATCTTTATCCTAAACACATCATTTCCAATGAATTAAGCAAAATGATGATTACCAATGAAAATATAATCATCCTGTCAAAAGATATCCTCAAAGATGGAATATCTGTACTCTTCGGTCAGTATGTAAACAGATGCATCAACACTTCCAGCGATGCGATATCTTTGGAAATGGCTGCCGGTTTTGTGAGATCTGGTTTATATCCGTATGTCTGCATGAATGCCAGTGAACTGAGCACCTGTTATGAACAGTTCAGTGACTATATCAGTAAATCAGCAGGGGGAATCCTCATAAGTGTCATCAAAGATACAGATGATATATCCTATCTCAAAGATCTCAACAATATTGAACTTGTGGATGGCGAAAATGAGGAAATCATCAAAAATACTGTTCATGAATTTACGAAAAACGATAAACCGACTGTACTTTTAATAAAAAAACAGTGTATTGAATGCAAATAATTTAGGAATTTCAATTTTTATTACGAATAATTAGTATATGCTGAAAAGTCTTCATATCCAGAACTACGCTATCATTAATGACCTTTCAATTGATTTTGAAAATGGTTTTAATGTCTTTACAGGTGAAACAGGTGCCGGTAAATCCATAATAGTAGGGGCTTTAACCTTACTTTTAAAGGGTAAGGCTGATTCTTCAATAATAAGCACCGGTAAAGAAAAGGCTGTTGTCGAAGGTGTTTTTGATATTGATGATAATATGAAAAATCTCTTGAATGATAACGATATTGAATATGATGATGAGCTTATTGTCAAAAGAGTAATATCCCAGGATGGAAAAAACAGTATAAGAGTCAATCAGTCGCTTGTAACACTGGGATTTCTCAATGATCTTTTTTCATCCCACATCGATATACATTCGCAAAAGGATTCGCAATACCTGCTTCAGAAAAAGAATCATATGATACTTCTTGATAAATACTGTGCAGATGAAGAATTATTAAAGAATTATAACGATGCATATCATTCGTACAAGAAAGCTCTCGAAGAACTAAGTATCATGGAAAATTCGACCTTCAGTGAAAAAGAACTTGATTATCTGCGTTTTGATCTGAATGAACTTGAAGCTGCTGAATTAAGTATTGATGAAGAAAATAATCTTATTAAACAGGAAAAGCAGTATAAATCAGTAGAAAAATATCTTGAAACATTAAATACTACACTTAATCTCTATAAGGAAGAAGAGGGGATATCGGAAAGACTTCATACCCTTGTAAGAAATCTCAACACTGATGATGAAGAAATACAGGAAATAAGAAACAGTATTGAATCTTTATACTATTCGTTAAATGATGAGATAGATAAGTTATCAGATATCTTTGATTCCTATAATAGTGAAGATATTGATATAGAAAAGATAGAAGAAAGACTTTTCCTTTATTCAAGACTTAAAAGAAAACACGCCACAAATACAGAAGGTCTTATAAATCTGAAAGTAGAGCTTCAAGATAAGATAAATCTGTTTGATAATAAGGACAGAGCCATATCTCAAAAGAAAAAAGAAGTGGATTCTTTATATAAGAACGCTGAAAATATTGCCACAGAACTTAACAATATACGTTCCAAAAAGGCTCTTAACCTCGAAAAGAGTATTATTGAAAACACCAGTGATCTGATGCTGAATAATGTAAAATTCAAAGTACAGATTAATAAGACAGATCTTAATGAAAACGGTATGGATGATGTTGAATTCATGGTTTCCTTAAACAAGAATGAAGATCTTAAACCGTTAAGAAATGTCGCATCAGGTGGTGAAATATCCAGACTTATGCTGGCATTAAAAACTGTATTCTCTTCCATATCTGATACCAGACTTATTATCTTTGATGAAATAGATACAGGCGTATCCGGCAAGGTAGCTTTATCTATGGGTAAAAAGATGAAAGCTATATCTAAGAATACACAGGTATTATCTATTACCCATCTTGCACCAGTAGCTGCCTGTGCTGATAATCATTACTATATCTATAAGACTGATAATGATAATTCTTCTGAGACTATGGTAAAGAAACTTGATTATAAGGATAGAATTAAAGAACTCGCATCTATTTCTTCTACAGAATTAAGCGAAAGTTCTATTCAGGCAGCTGAAGAATTATATAATCTGGCACAGTCATAATGAAAATTGAACAGGCTATAAACGAATATATCCATTCTTTATCTACAAGCGAAGGTAAAGCTTCAAATACGATTAAAGCGTATTCACGTGACCTTCGTTTTTATAATGAATTTCTTAAAGATAAGAATATTACAGATATCAGAAAAATAACACCTTTAATCATTGATGAATATATCGGCATTCTGAATGAGAAATATTCTCAGACATCATCCGCCAGAGCCAAAACAGCCATCAAAAACTTTCATCGCTATCTCAATATGAAATACGATTATAAAGATCCATCAATGAATGTGAGTGTATCCAAAGGAAACAAGAGACTTCCGATATACTGTACAAAGGAAGAAGTAGACAGACTGATGTCGGTATTTGATGATGGAGATCATAACGATTTCTTTAATCATACAATCTTAGAAACCATATACGGACTTGGTTTAAGAGTAAGTGAATGCTGTAATCTGAAGACAAACCAGGTAAATCTTGATGAAGGCTTTGTAAAGGTCTTAGGGAAGGGGAGCAAGGAAAGAATTATTCCCATACCTGAAACCACAAAACATTATATGAATGAATATTTTCATAATATAAGACCTTTATGGATAACAAAATCCAGTAATCTTTTCTTCATCAATAAAAACGGCAGGAAGATATATAATGAATATGTTGAAAAGATGCTGAAAAACGCTTTAATAAAAGCTGATTTATCAGAAGACATAACACCTCATAAATTAAGACATTCTTATGCTACGCATCTATTGGAAGGGGGAGCGGACCTTAGAGTAATTCAGGAACTGCTTGGTCATTCTGATATATCAACAACCGAAATATATACACACGTCGAATCCAAAAGATTAAAGAATACATATCTTAAATCGCATCCTCTGGCTAATATGAAAGGACTTGATAAACATGGAAAATAAAAGGGTAATTGTAGTTGTTATTGATTCTTTAGGTGTAGGATCATACGAAGATTCAAAAGATTATGGTGATGATGGAACCAATACCTTAAGTCATATCTTTTCTGCAACTGAAGGTAAATACAAGATTCCCAATCTTCAGAAAATGGGTTTATGCAACCTTACTGAAGTAATGGGCAATGATCCGGTAGATAATCCAACAGCTTATTACGGTAAATTCAAGGAACTTTCTGTCGGAAAAGATACAATGACAGGTCACTGGGAAATCATGGGTGTACATACTACCAAACCCGCTGTAACCTTTACTGATACCGGTTTTCCTCAGGAACTGATTGATGAACTTGAAAAAAGAACAGGTCATAAATTCATTGGTAATTATTCCGCATCAGGTACAGAAATAATCAAAGATCTTGGTGAAAGACAGCTTGAAACCAAAGAAATGATTATCTATACATCAGCTGATTCAGTTCTGCAGATTGCAGCACATGAAGAACTCTATGGAATTGATGAAATATACAGAGTTTGTTCAATCGCCAGAGAAATGTGTTCATCTAGACCAGACTGGATGGTTGGCAGAATCATCGCCAGACCGTTTGTCGGCACAAATAAAGATAATTTTACCCGTACAGCCAACAGACACGACTATGCCTTAAGTCCAAGCGATATCACTGTACTCGATAATATGAAAAAGAAGGGGTATGGTGTCATCTCGATAGGGAAGATAAATGATATTTTCAATACAATGGGTATAACTCGTGCCATAAAGTCAGAATCTTCAGAAATTGGAATGAAACAGACAATTGATTACGCTAAAGAAAACTTTAATGGAATACTGTTTACCAATCTTGTAGATTTTGATGCGAAATGGGGGCACAGAAGAAATCCGGAAGGGTATGCAAAGGAACTGGTGACATTTGATAATCTCTTACCACAACTATTGGATAATATGAGAGATGATGATGTACTCTATATCACTGCCGATCACGGTAATGATCCGACATGGACAGGAAGTGATCACACAAAAGAAATGATTCCTGTACTTGTATATTCCAAATCATTCAAGGAACCTAAGGAACTGAGAATGGGTGATACATTCGCTGATATAGGTGCTACCATAGCTGAACAGTTCAATGTCGAAAAACCAAAGATAGGAACCTCATTCTTATCAGACCTGAAATAACATATATAAAAGTCGCATAAGATACATTATGCGAAATGTTATATATAATAATCTTATATATAAATTTATAGATAAATATATAAAAAACACATCAGATGATTCTGATGTGTTTTTATATTTCCTTTAGTTGACAGTTAATTATTTAACAGCGTCTTTTAAAGCTTTAGCAGCTTTGAATCCAGGAACCTTAGTAGCAGCGATCTTGATCTTTTCGCCAGTAGCTGGGTTAACACCTGTTCTAGCAGCTCTCTTCTTAACTACGAATTTACCGAAACCGGCAACATCTACTTCGCCACCTTTGTCTAATGTCTTAGTGATTTCGTCGAATACAACGTTAACTGCTTCAGTAGCGTCTTTCTTAGTAGTACCAACTTTTGCAGCTACAACTTCAACTAAATCTTTTTTTGTAACTTTTTTTGCTTTAGCCATTTTAAATAGCCTCCTTATGAATAAATTATACTATTTATACAAACTATATTCAATTAAAAAAGCCTTTAAAATAAAGGCTTTTAGTGAAATTTTGGTGAATTCGTTGAATATTCAATTAATTCTTTAAATATATCCATCTGTTCATCATATGGAAGGTTTCTGGTAGCGCATGCATTGGCATGTCCGCCACCTCCATGAGCGTAGGCAACATTGTTTATAATGTAGAGTCTTTTTGATCTGTATGAACAGTCATAAGTACCCTCTTCATTTTCAACAGCGAACGCAAAGATGTTCATATCAGATATCTTTGTCAGATCATTTACCTGATTTTTGGCATCATCAGAACTTACACCCAGTTTTTTGAGTTCTTTCTGATTAAGTATTACATAGGCAAATTTCTTTTCTGTTTTTAGTTTTGATCTGATAGCTGTAATTACACTGAAGGTTTCGTAATCATTGTCAGTAACATAGGATACAATGTCCCCTATTATCAGCTCCCCTCTTTTCGCAAGTTTCGATGCAGTAGTGAGGGTTTTGTGAGTGGTATTGGATGTTGAGAAATTCTGCGAATCCGTAACAATGCCACAATAGAGATACTTACAGCATTCCTTGGACATCACTGTACCTTCAAAATCCTTACTCATCAGAATCCTGGCCAATAGTTCACAGGCTGATGAAGATTTGGTGTCAACATACTCTTCATTGCCATAGTGGTCAAAATCAGGATGATGATCAATCTTAATCAGATATGGCGCTAAAGCGTAACGCTGATCATCAATTCTTTCTTTGTTGGCAGTATCAAGAACGATTGCCAGTGATTTTTTAATAAAGGAATCAGCTGTCTTATCGTTTCTTGTTATAAGATCAAAAGTCTCATATCCTGCCATTTTTACCTTTTTATCAGGAAAATTATCCATGATAAAGGTACGTAAAGCCAAAGAAGAGAACATCGCATCGCCGTCAGGTCCGACGTGATGAAAGATAGTTACCTTATTGTATTCTTTAAGCTTCTCAAGAATACTCTGATACATTTTTTATAAACCTAAGATACGAACTGTATCTCTTACAATTGCCAGTTCTTCGTTAGTTGGAACAACAAATACTCTTACTTTTGAATCTGGAGTAGAAATTTCCATTTCAGAATGAGTTTTAGCGTTGAGTTCATAGTCAACCTTTAAGCCGAGGCCTTCTTCCAGTTTCTTGCAGATCATTTCTCTGACATTGGTTGCGTGTTCACCTAAACCGGCAGTAAATGTCAGTACATCAACATGGCCTAACTGCATTACATAGCCACCAACGATATTGATAACTTTGTTTACATAAAGATCATATGTAAGCTTAGCTCTTTCGTTACCCTGTTTCATGGCTGCTTCAACATCTCTTGAGTCTGAAGAGATACCGGAAATTCCTAACATACCTGATTTCTTGTTTAAGAATGTTTCCATTTCATCAGGAGTATAGCCCTTCTTCTTCTGAACATAGTAAACAACAGTTGGGTCGATATCACCACATCTTGTACCCATCATGATACCGCCTAATGGAGAAAGACCCATTGAAGTATTGATAACTTTGCCTTCTTTGATAGCGGAAATAGATGCACCAGAACCTAAGTGCAGTGTAATGATATTAAGACCTCTGATATCCTTGTTCATGATATCGGCAGTTCTCTGTGCAACATATTTATGAGATGTACCATGAGCACCGTATTTTCTTACCTTCAGTTCTTCATACCATTCGTAAGGTACTGGATAGATATATGATTCAGGACCCATAGTCTGATGGAATGCTGTATCAAATACGAAGACATGTTTGATATCAGGAAGTGCTTTCTTGAATGCTTCATAACATACCAGATGTGCTGCGTTATGAAGTGGAGCCAGTGAAATCATTTCAGTTACCTTAGCGATAACATCATCATCAACGGCTACAGAATCAGAGAAGTAAGGACCACCCTGGACAATACGATGTCCGGCAGCTTCAATTTCGCTTAAATCCTTAACGATGCCGTATTCAACAAGAGCTTCAAGAAGCAGTTTAACAGCTACTTCATGATTAGGAACAGGTACTTCCTTAGAAATCTTTTCACCGTTTACATTGATTCCAAAGATTCCCATTTCCAGACCGATTCTTTCGATATTACCGCTTGTCAGTACTTTTTCAGCAGGCATATCAAAGAGCTGGAATTTTAAAGATGAGCTACCTGAGTTAACAGCCATAATTTTAGACATTTTTTGTTCCCCCTATCTAATTTTTATGATTTTGTTGATATATTTATCAAATACCGGATTATTTTCGTTTTTCATTTCATCCAGTATAATATCCAGTTTACTGTCCTTCTCTATCAGTTTAAGACATTTTTCATAATCATCTAACTGTCTGATTGTTCTTTTAATGAGATCCTGTACTGCACTTTTGGATACCTTGTTATGTTCAGCGATTTCACTCATGGAAAAATCTTCATTGAGATATTCGGTCAGCACATCAACCTGATGACCTGTCAGCAGATCTCCATAATAATCAAGCAGTAAAGAATATCTTTCACGCTTATCTAGCATGCTTGAGTTCCTCACAGATACTGTAGAGATACAGGTTGAGATCAAATTCGGATATTTCATCAAGACCTTCACCGAATGTCAGATATCTTACAGGAATACCGGTAATATTTTTAATCGCAATGACAATACCACCTTTTGATGTACCATCAACCTTGGTAAGTATTACTCCATTGACATCAACGATGCTGGCAAAATTCTCAGCCTGAGAAAGACCGTTCTGTCCGGTATTGGCATCCAGCACAATCCATGTATTATGTGGAGCACCAGGAATTTCTCTTCCTATTACTCTATTCATTTTATCAAGTTCTGCCATCAGATTTACTTTATTCTGCAAACGTCCTGATGTATCACAGATCAGAATATCGATATTGTGTTCTTTAGCGTAGCGGCAGCCATCAACCATCACTGAACTTGGATCCTGGTTTTCTTTGCCTTTTATGCATTCAATACCAAGTCTTTTGGCCCATTCACCAAGCTGTTCACTTGCCCCTGCTCTGAAGGTATCCCCTGCTACAAACGCAACACTTTTTCCTTCACTCAGATATTTATTCGCAAGTTTAGCACAGCTAGAAGTTTTACCGGAACCGTTAACTCCTACCATCAGAATAACAGTAGTACCATCTTCATTATAATTGATTGGAGCGTCAGGTTTCTTCAAATATAGTTTTTCTATACATTCAACCACCATATCGAGCAATTGAGAAGCAGTTACACGCATTGCCGATGAACATCTTTTATAGACCATATCGCATATTGTATCGGCTGTCGAATAACCGATATCAGCTTCAATAAGGGTAATCATCAGCTGTTCGATAAAGTCTTCCTGCGAATGTGTATAGTTTTCCGTTATGAATTTGATCTTACGTCCTAAAGCGTCATTGGTATTCTTAAAACCGCTGAGATATTTGCTGGACTCAACCGTTTCTTCTTTATTGCTTTTTAGGAAATCAAATATACCCATCAGGCAGAAACCTCTGAACTTTCTTCATCAGCCATCTTCACCGCATCGACAAGCTTAACCTGCAGCATCTGTGATACACCTCTATGCTGCATCGTTACACCATATAAGACATCGCATCTTTCCATAGTGCCTGGACGGTGTGAAATAATAAGGAACTGTGACTTATCGGAGAATTCCTTGACATAGTTCGCAAATCTTTCAACATTGGCTACATCAAGAGGCGCTTCAATTTCATCAAAGACAATCAAAGGAACAGGTTTAACCTTTAATATCGTAAATAAGACAGTTATCGCAATTAACGCTTTTTCTCCACCCGAGAAGAGTCTTATGGACTTGACTGCCTTTCCTGGAGGCTGTACATCAATATCAATACCAGAATTAAGAATATCTTCAGGATCTTCAAGAACCAGTCTTGCTTTACCGCCGCCGAATAACTTGGCAAAAGTAGATGGAAGTTCCTTATTGATAGCTTCAAAAGTCTCCGCAAACTGTTTCTTCATGATGACATCCATTTCATCAATAGCTTCCATAATCTTGTCTCTTGATGCGATCAGATCGTCATAATTCTTCTTCAGGAATTCATATCTTTCATTAACTTCTTCATACTCTTCCGGAGCAGACATATTGATATTGCCAAGATTCTGTATATCTTTTCTTAAGGCAATAACTTCTTCCTTGGCATCTTCAGTAACCTCAATAGAACTGTTTTCCAGCGCATATTCATAAGTCATCTGATATTCAGACGCAAGTCTTGAAAGGCTTGATTCCAGTTTGGTTTCTAGAATTGCCTTATTGGTATTGGCTGAAGATACCAGATTTCTTGTTTCATCAAGCTGTCTTCTGATCTGTCTGATCTGCTGATCCTTACGGTCAATATCCGCAGAAAGCTTCATTCTTTCATCTCTTCTGATCTTTAAGGAAGAAGAAAGTTCATCTTTTCTCGCATATGCTTCAGAAAGCTGTCCGATAATTGAATCAGTTATTGATTCTTCCTTATTTTCAGGAGATATCATTTCATAGTCAGCTGAGAGTTTTTCATATTTGGCACGTTTGGCATCAACAATCTGTTCAAGCTGTGCCAGCATGATTCTTTTTTCATATATCTGAGATTCGGTATCATTCTTGGCATTTAATAGCGTATTGTAGTTTTTGATGGCAAGTTCCTTATCAGCTCTGTAGGATACGATTTCCGACTGCAGCCTGTCGAGTTCTGACTGGGCAGTAATCAAAGATATTTCATTCTTGACCTTACCACCAGTCATAGAACCGCCCTTATGAACCACTTCACCATCAAGAGTTACTATCTTATAGGCATACTTTAATAAAGATGCCAGATTGTTCGCGTTTTCAATATTATCTGTAACAATCACATTGCCAAGCAATGAATCTACTACCGGATAATATTCTTCATCACAGGTACAGAATTCATTGGCTGTACCTAAGAATCCTTCTGTATTTTCACAGAGTATTTCATCTTCATATTTAAGAAGATGTTCCTTACATACTGTTAAAGGTAAGAATGTAGCTCTTCCTGAACGGTTTTTCTTTAGGAAGGCGATAGCCTTTCTGGCTGCTTCTTCATCAACAGTAATGATATGATATACACTTCCATGTAAGGCCGTAGCGATAGCTTCTTCATAATCCTTTACCGGATGTATTTCCTGACCGATAACGCCCATAATGCCATAGAAGGAATTCTTTGATGACATGATAGACTGTACACCCTGCTGATTTGATGAAGAGAACGGATCATTAATGACATTCTTAAGTATTTCAATTCTGTTTTCCATTCTGTTTAAAATGGAAGAACTTGAATCTCTTTTTAAAGATGCTTCAGACAGTTCCCCTACTGTATTCTCCAGATTGATATTGAGCATTTCAATCTCTGATTTAGTCTTATTCAGACGGTTAAGACGGTCTTCATATTCAAATTTAGCTTCATTGATCAAAGATTCCATTTCGTGAATCTTTTCTTCAGAAGAACCCATCTCTATCGCATATTTTCTTTTTTCATCTATTTCAACTTTTCTTGTTTCCAGAACCTGAATTTCATTAACCGTCTGCATCAGTTTTTCCTGTGTAGCGTTAATATTCTTTTCATATTCTCTCAATCTGTTCTTATTCTCAAAATTACTGTTTTCATGAACCTGAATACTCGTTTCCTGCATAGCCGAATTGGTTTCAAGATCAAACAGCGACTTTTCAAGATCAGCCTTCTGGGCATTGAGTTGCTGTATATCATTCACGAGTACCGCAACTTCAATAGCTTCCAGTCTTTCTTTCTTTTCACGGTATATTTCAGCTTTACGGGCTGCCCTTTTTAAAGGTGAAACCTGTCTTTCCAGTTCACTTAAAATATCGTAAGAACGATCAAGATTTTCTTTTGTTCTTTCAAGTTTGTTTAAAGATTCGATTTTTCTTTTCTTGTACTTGGATACGCCGGCAGCATCTTCAAAGATTTCACGTCTATCATATGGCTTGGCTTCCGCAAAAGACATGACATTACCCTGAGATATCATGGATAATGAATTCTTTCCTAAACCGGTATCCAGTACCAGTTCCATAATATCCTTATATCTTACAGATCTTCCGTTTATAAGATATTCCGCGTCCTGATCAGTATTATAGATTCTTCTTGTCAGCTGTACTTCATCCGCATCATAGTTAAGAAGAAGTTCGCTGTTGTCGAAAACAAGCGATACTTCAGCCATGTTCATCGCTTTTCTTTCTTCCGTACCGGCAAATATGACATCAGTCATCTTTTCACCACGCAGTGACTTTACAGACTGTTCACCAAGTACCCAGCGGATGGCATCCGAAATATTGGATTTACCGCATCCGTTAGGTCCTACAATACCCGTAATCGGACTTTCAAAATTTATTGTTACATGATCCGCAAAGGACTTGAATCCCTGCATTTCAATTCTCTTTAAAAACATTCTTTACCTACTTATTCGACTTTAAAATTATACCAAAATATACCCTGTTATTCCATAAACAAAAGCTTATTACAGACATATATATTGAATGATATCTTCTTTATCTTCCTTAATCATTAAAACATCATTCTCTTTAATGATTCTATAGGTATTGTTTCCATCATTCAGAGTATATTTATTACCATCATTCATATACCTTGAAAAAGGATCACTATGTATATACATAAGTGTTCTTGAACCACTCTGATATCTTAATGGATGTATCATTTTACCTGTTCTTTCGCTGTAGGCATCCATCAGATCTTTTACTTCATTATCTTTTGATTCCAAAGAAAGAATTACATGTCTGAAACCCGTTCTTTTTAAAAACTCATAGGTATATGAATTAAGACAGTTTAATGATGATGCAGCAATCTTATCCTTATCAGACAATATACCGCCAAAATCAGATACCAGGATATCATCATAATCATAATCATCATGATTGATTACACCACTGTTCTTATATACTTTATTGTCTATATGAAGTTCATTATCCTGATAGATATCATTACTTAATTTATCTTCATCATCTATATCCCTGAAATAAGTATTTAAAACAGTTTCAGAACGTTTAAATGATTTTAACCTGTATTCATTAAACTTTTCTGTAAGTTCTCTTCTGAAGGCGTTCAGTTCGCTTACAGGGACAAAAGAATCGCTGGTATTAACCTTAATCTCATTAAGACAGTAAACCGTATCATTAAGCTTTGATAACTGCCTGATGATATTATCTTCACTTAAGGGTTTATTTATGGCTTTTGAAGGAATGATTTCACTTTCATAATCCATAACCATATCTTTAAATGATATTTTCGCTCTTATCTTCTGATCAGGATAAATATCTGCCGTTATGTTTACCGGTACTTTCTTTTCTTTAAAATCCAGTACATTTTTTTCAAGTATATAATCCTGGGTTTTGTAGACAGTACCCCTGATATTTTCCTTACATTCGATAGAAACAATCTCCCCTTTTAAACCTTTATTGACAAGAAGTTCATCTTTATAGAGTCTGTTGACAATACATCCGTAATCACCGATGCGTATGCCGTCAAACTGATTCAGATCTCTGTCAAGTCTGAAATAAAGTTTCCCGTTACGGTAACCTGTAGTCTCCCCTATTTTTAAACCCAGATGATTAGGTGTAATCTGACCGAAAAGATTACCCTTATCAAAGAGATAATCATCAGTAAAATTACGGTTGAATAATACTTTGAGATTATTCATTTCTTCTTCAGAAATGATATAAGGGATATTATTATCGCAATATGAATCAATGGCTTTGCGGTATAAAGATGTTACATACCCGACATAGGCAGCCGATTTCATTCTTCCTTCAATCTTGAATGATGATACACCCGCATCAGCAAGTAACGGGATATCATTTATAAGACACATGTCTTTAGGCGATAAAAGATAATCGGTATCAGTGATGATTCTTTTTCCATTATTATCTTTCAATGAATATTTAAGACGGCAGCACTGGGCACACATTCCTTTATTGGCGGAACGGTTTTTGGTAAAGGCTGACATCAGGCACTGTCCGGAATAGGATACACAGATGGCACCATGGACAAATGTTTCAATTTCAATATCTTCATCACATGCCTTTTTAATGAATTCAAGATCAGATTCTCTAGGTATGACAACTCTTTTGAATCCCAGTTTCTTCGCAGTTCTTATTCCCGAGATATTGGAGACATGCATCTGCGTTGAACAGTGTATTTCAAAATCAGGATAATTATTTATAATCCAGTAATATAAACCAAGATCCTGTATCAGTAAGGCATCAGCATTAATCTCATAACAGTATTTGACGAGCTTTTTTGCGTTTTCCAGTTCCTTTTCATTAAGTAATGTGTTTATGGTCACATATACCTTAACACCTCTTTCATGAGCGTATATAACTGCTTCTTTAAGTTCTTCATCTGTAAAATTATCAGCGAAAGCTCTCGCTGAAAAGTTCTTTGCACCAAGATACAGCGCATCAGCCCCGGCATTTATGGCGACTTTAAGATTTTCCATATTACCGGCAGGAGCCAAGAGTTCAGGCTTTTTCTTCAACATATTCCTTAGATAAACCTCCAAGTGAAGTTTCCCTTAATTCTACAGCTATTTTCTTACCGGTATAGTTCATCGTCTTGACTACCGAATCAAAAGATATGACATTCTTCTTGACATTATTGAGCTGTCCCGCAAGATATGAACAGTCTATGGCTTTCAGTAAACCTATCGCATTTCTTTCAATACATGGAATAATGACATAACCCAGTACCGGATCACATGTCAGACCAAGGAAGTGTTCTACGCCCATTTCTGCAGCATATTCAACAGATTCCAGGTCATAACCCTTCAAATAAGACAATCCAGCACTGGCCATGGAACACGCCGTACCGATTTCCGCCTGACATCCCCCTATTGAACCCGCTATGGAAGCGTTGTGTTTAATGCAGTTGCCGAAAACACCAGCTACTGCCAGAAAATCACATATCAAATCATTATCATATTTCTTATTGATTTTTAAATAATATACCAGTGCCGATATTATCCCGCTTGCCCCTAAAGTCGGAGAAGTAACCATCAGCCTTCCACTGGCATTCTGTTCGCATGCCGCATAAGAATAGGCCATCAGATAATCTCTGTCCGATTCAGCTTTTTCATAAAGTTCCTTAGCGATATATGAATAATTAAGTTTCTCATTGAGAACTCCTTCATTCCTTAAACCCTCTTCAACAGTCTCAATAATGACATCGATACATTTATTGAGATGTTCCTTAAGATCTGGTTCATATTTATATACATATTCCAATAATGAACACTTGTTTACTGAAAGATATTTCTTTATACTTACAAAATCGTTTTCTTTATAGACTTCATCTTCATCTATAACATGTATCTCTTCTACCGATATGGCTCCTCCACCCAAGGATTTACCATGCCATACAGGATATTCCTTATTGCCGTTATACCCTTTTACATTTATCAGGTTGTCTTTGATATCGGTAACATATCTGAAATCAATATCTTTGCTCTCCAGTGCTCTTTCAATGATTTTATCAGTCGCATGTCCCTTTCCTGTCAAGGCAATAGATCCACCAAGCGTAATTTCATAATGATCTGTTTCAGGATAATATTCCTTATAAAGTTTCATTAAACGGTATGGCGCTATCGTATGTGAACTGGAAGGCCCATAACCTATCTTGTATAGCTGCTTAATGGCCTGCATAGGATTTCCCTTTCATATTCTTCAGTATGAACATCTCCAGTAATGAACTGTTCAAAACAGAACTGTCATATTTGCACTGAAGTTCTACAGCTGAAAGATCATTAAGAAGTCTCATGATTTCATCAGCACTGATTTTATGTATCATTTCTTTTGTCTTATTGGCACGGTATGGAGTGCACTTTAAAACAGAAGCTATATCATAAGTTTTATAGCCTTTTTTATCATAATAGATAAACTGATACATAAATCTGAGCTGTGCAGCTAAAGTACCTATTACCGCCAGTACAGAATCCTCATCCTTCAGATACTGTCTTAAAAGTTCTATGGCCCTGCTGTAGTTTCTGTCTATATAGGCATTGATAAAATCATAGGCACTTTCACTTTCCTGGATAGTACATAAAGAATCAATGACCTTACGGCTGATACTTTCAGGATATAAAGAAAGAATATCCAGATTCTTATTCAGCAATGAAGCATTATTCCCACATACCGATACAAGATATCTCATCGAATCTCTGTCTATAGAAAGTTTTCTCTCATTAATGGTTTTCATCGCATACGCTTCATAGTTTCGGGCATCAACACCATCACATTTTATAACCTGAGCGTTTTTGCATACCTGTTTATACACACCAAGTTTTTCATTGAACCTGTTTTCAAATGTATAGAATACCAGATCTGTTTCGTATATGGGATTACTGATATAATCCATCAGTTTTTCAGTCTCTTTTTCATCATATTTACGGCATAAAAAAACAGGATCTTTCACCAGAACAATATTCTTACTCGCAAACAAAGATGAAGCATTACAGTATTCCAGCATCTCCATAAGCGAAAAACTCTTTTCAGAGCCGTTCATTTTGGCAATATCCGCATCATCAGTACATATCTCATCAATTTTATCTCTGATAAAAAGTTCTTCCTTACCGCTTATTACATAAATCATTTCCCCTTAATTATAACAAAACCCTTTTTACTTAAAGTTATCAAATCATAATATCGACTGATATCTATTCTTACATTTCCGGTATCTCTGGTAATGAAGTATTTTACCTTATAGTTATCAAATGTCTGAATGGTTTCAGCGGCAGGATGATTATACATTCCCGAAGTACTTATAATCGCATATCTGGGCAGTATATTCCTGATCATATAATCACTGTTGCCGGTATATGAACCATGGTGTGATGCCTGATAGAAATCACACTTAAATGGTCCGAATTTATTAATAAAACCCATCTCCACATCCGAAGATATATCTCCCGTAAACAGAAAGTCATAACTATCCACATTCATTGAATACACAAGTGAATTATCATTATCGTTATCATAGATACCGATATCATAATTTTTAAGATGAATCCTGTCACAGATGATATCCTGCTTATCATAAATGATATTGTCTATTTTAAAATCTTTCTGAAGATTTTCGATGTTGCCGCTATGATCACTGTCCATATGCGTAATCACAAGATAATCGATTTTATATACAGATTCCGAAAACAGATATGACTTCAGTTTGAGATAGTTATACGAAGAACCGGTATCAATAAGCACGGTTTTACCATGCAGAATATTGCGTATCAGAGTTGCATTACCCTGCCCTACATCAATATAAGTCACATGAAAGAAGATATCATTCAATGGACAGACACATAAAAGAATAATCAGTAATGAAACATATATATCCCTGAATTCATATTTTCTGTATGCAAAATACATAAATATAAGGCTCAGGATACCGAGTCTTCCCCTTATGGATATGTTCAAAGAACAGTATAAAGAATAGATATTCAGAAGAATTGAATACAGAGGTTTTATAAAAGGACATACTAGAAATGCCATTGTAAAACCAAAAAGAACAATCTGAAATTTTATAAACAAGGGATACATTAAAGATGAAATGAGATTTATCTCATGAAAAAGACTGATATTCAGAATAAAAAAGAAATTGCGGAAACTGAGTTTCGACCTGAACAGATTAAACAGTCCTATAATACAGGGAATAAGAATGGAATAGTTACTGATAAAATTCTTATTTATAAGCACCAGAAGATATATTCTCATAAAATATTTATCGATATAATCAGCTTCCATAAAATCCAGAATGAATAGAATTATTATCAGAAAGAATTTGACCTGAAAAGAGAATAATAAAGAAAACACCATTACAGAAACAAACCCGATATATCTGTTTTTACGGTAGAGATATCCAAAGAAATAATAAGCCATCAGTCCGTATCCTATAACGTACTGCGTATTCTCATAGTCAGTTATGTTGTAGATAAACTTCTTGAGATATGGTCTTAATGAATCATCAAGATTATCGATACAGCTGTAGAAATATTCTCTTAATTCAAAAGAAGATATCTTTTCAGGATTATTACAGATATAAATAATATTTCTCGACAGTTGCGTACTGACATCATTGTCTGTTCCTTTATCTTTAAAATGAACAATATCCCCGCTTTGCAGTTCTGTACTGGATTCCGTTTTAACCTTATACAGAAGCTTGTCAACGATATAGTATCTTCCGCTTTTATAGTCAACTATTCCATAAGAAATAAAATCACTTTTGAACTGATTAATAAGAATCAGCAGGCCAAATAATAAGACAAATATAATGATGTTTCTTCGGTCATTTAAGGCAATAAAAAGAAAGGCTCCAAGTAATATAATGGGGTTTTGAAAATAGAAACATAATATCACCAGCAAAAGAATCTTATAGACAGATGAGATCTTTAATTTTTTCAAATTTGACATCACCTATCCCTTTTACTTTCTTGAGATCCTCCAAGGCAGAGAAAGATCCGTTCTGTTCTCTGTATGTGATAATTCTTTCAGCCAGTTCCGGTCCTATACCGGGAAGTCTGCATAATGTATCAGAATCAGCGCCATTAATGGATATCAGATCACTGTTATCATCCTTAACAGGTATGACGATTATTTCCTGATCCTTAAGCACCTTCATTAAAGAAAGTGTGCTTAAATCACTCTCATCTGTAAGTTCTATATCATTTACGATTTCTTCCAAGGATGTACCTCTTTCAACTGTTAAGGTTGTATCTTCTTTAACCTCCCCTTTTATTTCGACAGTTATAAAATCTTCTGAGCTGAAATCATCATAGGAAACCGATACAGAAGAATATATTATTCCTAAAAATATAAGACACAAAATGAATATATTGATTATACTTTTCATTGGATATTCACTCCTATAACCCCGCTATTTCCATCCTGGGAATACAGATAGACATTATTGGTTCCAGGTACTGAAGGATTAAGCTCGGCATAATCGACGCTGACATAGCAGTCTGATACAAATGAAGATGAAATGCCCGATAAGATAGTACCCATATCCGTATTAAGAGGATATGAAAGACTGCTGTTTGTAACAGTGAAAGAACTCTCTGCAGGTTTATTGTTTTCTGGTATATGAACTTCGGGCAGAGATACTGAAGGTTCTGAAAAACTGCTGATAGGCGGGCTTTCATTTATGATCTGCGAAGAAGAAGTTTCAATATAGACTGTTTCATATATTACTTCTGTAACAATGGGAACTTCAAGAATCAGATATGGATAGGCATATGACTGTCTGAAATCATCAGAATAGATATAAAGATTAATATTATCTTCATCAAATGAATAATCATATGAATATCTGTCATTCCCTATTACCTCAAAATATTCTTCAAAGACAAAATCATCTGTACTGTAAAGACTGATTTCCTTTTTATTTATCAGTACAGGAATATCATGAATTACAACTTCAAAACTCTGAAGATTATCATTCAGATAAAAGAGATAATTGAATCCGATAATATTAAGAATAATAAGAATTATCAAGAGTACATATTTAGACATAAAAAATGAGTAGAATCCCTTCTGCTCATTATTCGTAAAATTTTCTGAAATTCCTTAAGAAATCTTTAAAATTTTAACATCGTATGGTTTTTCAACCTGAACTGTAACAATATCACCTACACGCTGATCAAGAATAGCGACAGCCATAGGAGTTACGTTAGACAGTAAACCGTTAAGCGGATCAGCTTCTACTGAACCGACAATCTTATAGGTTAATGTTGTCTTTGTATCAAGTTCTTCGAGTTCAACAGTTGAACCGATTCTGACGATCTTTGTAGATTTTCGATCAGAGATGATTTCGGAATTCTTAATCTGGTATTCCAGTTCCTTGATTCTCGCTTCAACTTTTGCCTGATGATCTCTGGCTGCATCATAATCGGCGTTTTCGGATAAGTCACCCTGTGCACGGGCAGCTTTGAGTTCTTCGATAACTTCTTCTCTTGTTACATGTATTAAAGTTTCAAGTTCTTTTTTAAGGTCCGCAAGACCTTCTTCGGTCACATAAAATTTGTCTTCCATAATAACCTCCAACTTTGAAATTATAGCATCTTTTCTGCAAGAATACTATTGATTTTGGTAATCAGAAGATCAATCGCTACAGTATTCTTTTTGCCTTCAGGAATGATGATATGAGCGTACTGTTTACTTGGTTCAATAAACTGATCGTGCATTGGTTTAACAGTCTCAAGATATTGAGTAGTGATGGAATCAACTGATCTGTTTCTTTCTTTGACGTCTCTTTTGAGTCTTCTGATAAAACGTACATCAGCAGGTGTATCCACAAAGATCTTGATGTCTTCCATATCTCTTATTTCAGGAGTATATAAGGCAAATAAACCTTCAATGATAATGACATCTGTCGGATTTACAATCTCTGTAACATCAGATCTGTTATGTACAGTATAGTCATATGTCGGTTTTTCAATACTCTGATTATTCACCAGCATCCTTAAATGTTCGGCCATCAGATCAAAATCAAAGGCATGAGGATGATCATAGTTGGTCTTTGTTCTTTCTTCCATAGACTTGGAAGACTGATCCTTGTAGTAGTCATCTTCTCGAATGATGTTGATGGAATTTGATGTTTCAAAATAGGCACAGAGTATATTGGCAATACTTGTCTTGCCAGAGCAGCTTCCTCCGGCAATACCGATAATCAGAGGTTTATTGATTTCCATAAATATTCTCCTTACTGACAGCTGATATATTTTGCGATATTTGATTCGTGTTCAGCAGCTGTTCTTGCGAATACTGTGCCAGTACCATAACAGATATCACCGATAAAGTAGTAGTAACCGGCAGACTGATCGGCGTTTAAGACACCGTAGATAGAGATTTCATTAGGACAGCAGACAGGTCCTGGAGGCAGTCCGCTGTTGGTATAGGTATTGTATGGATTATCCTGCCATGTATACTGGGTTTCATCACCATGGGCAGCACATTCATCCTTTGTAAGATCAAAGGCGTAGCACGCGGTAACAGTAGATCCCAGTATCTGAATATCTTCATAATCCGGATTTTCCAAACGGTTCATAAACACACCCGCAATCAGCGCATTTTCTTCAGCGTCTCCAGATTCCCACTGCACCATTGATGCTAAAGTAAATATTTCATGAACAGATAATTTACTTGAATTAAACTGGTCGATGTATTTATTGTAGATATCAAGAGTTCTGTCTAAGAACTTTCTGGTGATTTCGTCTTCATTGGTATACTGGAAGAATTCATAGGCATCAGGGAAAAGATATCCTTCAAGAAGATACTTGGTATCAGGATTGAATATTTCTTCTGTAAGGAAAGGATATTCACTCATATAGCCTCTTACTACTTCCTCATTGTTCCAGTAGGCAAGTATATCTTCTGATTTGACAGTTGTATATCTTCCAATCAGATCAGCATATGATCTGATAAAATCACCTTCATCAAATCTGATCATAACCGTATCCTGTACGGCATTATCCGGATTGGAGATATATGCCAGAATCTGTTCCATGGTAATAGGTTCACCATCTACAGTGTGAGGAATCTCAAAATATCCGGCATAGAAAGAAAAACCACCAAAGATTCTGTTCCAGTAATAAGTGATATTGGCATTTTTAAGAATGCCCTGTTCTTCAAGTTTTACCAGTGTGGATTTGCCATACGCTCCTTCATCTACGATAAACGGAGTAATTTCACATGGCGCATCGCCATCACATACTTCCCCATTAAGAAAAGCCTTTGTAGGATTTAATGATGACAGGGTATACCATACTGAACCACCAATCAGTGCGATAATTGTAAAAAGTATCGCTACAATCGCAATTATCAGAGTCTTTTTACTGTTCTTCTTCTTCTTTTTCTTCATACGCACTTACAATCTCTTCAATCATCGAAAGTTCTTCTTCAGTCTCAACTTCGTAAAGATTACCTTCTTCATCATATATAAAAGGATACAGTTCGTCTTCATTGTCTTCCTGATATACAACAACATAATTCTTATCATTGGCTTCAAAAGTGAAATAAATAGTCATTTCCACTTCTTTACCATTATCATCAGTAATAAAAATACTGTTTTCTTTCATGTTTCACTCCTTTTGAATTAAATAAACTCTCCCTAAGGAGAGTATGGTTTATATCTGATTTTATTCAGTTATATGAATCATTATTCGCTTTCCAGATAATATCTTACAAGTTCTTCAATAATTTCGTAACGTTCAACCTGCTGGATATTGTTACGGGCATTATTGTGAGATGAGATATAGGCTGGATCGTTGCTGATGAGATATCCGGAAATCTGGTTTACAGAATTGTATCCCCTCTCTTCCAGAGCAGCAGATACTTCTTTAAGTAACTGTTTCAGATTTTCACGACGGATTTCTTCAGATGTAAACAACATGGTCTTTGATATATTATTTGAAGCCATAATCACACCTCCTTTAAACAATTATACAATATATTTTATTATTTATTTTACAAGATTTTCTACTTCCGCAATAATCATCTCAGGATCAGCGTTACTGCCTCCACCCTGTGCCAGATCTGGCTTACCGCCACCTTTACCATTGGCTAAGGCACAGGCTTTAGAAATAATTTCACCACATTTGATACCACTATCAATCGCATCTTTACCGGCACCGGCTACCATGGACAGTCTGTCTTCATTCTTATTTACGACAAAGACAAAACCACCGTTGAGTTTATTACGGATACTTGTAGCGTAATCCTTAAGGTTACCGTCATACTTATCAAGGCTTAACAGAAGATATTTGTATTTTCCGTTATCCTTAGCCTTGCTGATTAAAGAATTGGCTTCTTCATTGATCAGTTTTTCCTTGATCGTCTTAAGTTCACTGTTTAATGAAGCATTTTCATTCTTTAAAGATACAAGACGGTCATAAATCATATCGATATTCTTTAATTTGAGTTCATCCTTTAAGGCATTGAGCTTAGCTTCAAGTGTCTTGAATTCCTCATATGCCTTAATCTTGGTGCAGCATTCAATTCTTCGAATACCTGATCCTACAGATTCTTCAGATACAATTCTGAAGCTTCCCAGATCTGAGGTATTTGATGCATGTGTACCACCACAGAATTCAGTTGATACATCACCCATTGATACAACTCTTACCTTATCACCGTATTTTTCATCGAATAAGGCAATCGCATCAAGTTTCTTCGCTTCTTCCAGATCTAAAACCTGAGTAGTAACAGGATATTCACTGCAGATCCAGGTATTAACGAGTTTTTCAATTTTGCCGAGATCTTCATCAGAGATCTTTTCAAAATGTGAGAAGTCAAATCTTGCGTAATCCTTGCAGACATAGGAACCAGCCTGAGCTACATGGTTACCGACAACTTTTCTTAAAGCCGACTGTAACAGATGTAATGAAGAGTGATTGGCTTTGATCTTCAATCTGTCTTCAGCGTTAACTTCCAGCTTGAAAGTATCACCCACTTTAATTGTTCCTTCCGTAACATTTATCTTATGTAAGAACTGTCCGTTAGGTGCTTTACTTACATCTTTGACTTCAGCCTTGACGCTGTCATTAAAGATAAGACCGGTATCAGCTACCTGACCGCCTGATGTTGCATAGAAACATGAATGATCAAATACTACTTCACCGTTTCCGCTGATTTCATCTACTTTATTACCGTTTTCAAATAACGCCACAACCTTTGCTTCATCAGTCAGTTTTTCATAACCGGTAAAGGTGAAAGGTGTATCAAGATTTAAAAGGTCAAGAGACTGAGATGACATTGACTGATCGTCTTCTCTTGCGTTTCTCGCCATTTCTTTCTGACGGGCCATACACTTTTCAAAGCCTTCCATATCACACTTGATGCCCTTATCTTCGGCTGATTCAATGGTCATTTCCTTAGGGAAACCATATGTATCATAAAGTTTGAAGATAACTTCACCGGATAAGACACCGTTATCTACCTTATCAAGTTCAGCAGCCAGCAGTTTTTCACCATTTGCCAGAGTCTGGATAAATGATTCTTCTTCTCTTCTGATCAGTTTCTTTACGAAATCTTTCTTTTCCATCAGATATGGATAGAAATCTTTCATGTTTTCACATACGACATCGACCATATCGTAAAGGAATGGTTTTTCAATACCAATATTTCTGGCATATCTCATAGCTCTTCTTAAGACTCTTCTTAAGACATAGCCTCTTCCTTCATTGGAGAAGGTCGCTCCATCAGATAAGGCGAAGACACAGGTTCTGATATGGTCAGCGATAACTCTGAAAGCCATCTTGTTGTCTTCGTATTTAACGTTTGTATACTTTTCAACTTCTCTGATATAAGGTAAGAAAAGGTCGGTATCAAAGTTGGTTTCACCATCCTGAACCATCGCAACGAGTCTTTCAAGACCCATACCGGTATCGATATTCTTCTGAGGAAGTTCCTTGAAATCCTTACGGTCTACACCTTCCTTGGCATCGTATTGTGAAAAGACGTTGTTCCATAATTCAACATAACGGTCATTTTCCATTTCTTCAAAGAATAGTCTTTCACCTATTCCTTCAGGGTCATATTTAGGACCTCTGTCATAATATATTTCAGAGTCAGGTCCGCATGGTCCTTCACCGATCTGCCAGAAGTTATCATATGATTTTAAGATATGAGAAGGATTTAAACCGATCTCTTTGGTCCAGATATCATATGATTCTGTATCATCAGGATAGACTGTGACATAGATTCTTTCAGGATCAAAACCGATATATTTTTCGGAAGTCAGAAATTCCCACGACATCTTAAGTGATTCTTCCTTAAAGTAATCACCTATTGACCAGTTACCCAGCATTTCAAAGAATGTGTGATGTCTTGATGTCTTGCCGACATTTTCAATATCGTTTGTTCTGATACATTTCTGGGCATTGGCGATACGGTTGCACTGAGGTTTCTCTCTTCCATCAAGATACTTCTTCAAAGCCGCAACACCGGAATTTATCCATAAAAGTGTAGGGTCATTGATCGGAACCAGAGATGCCCCCGGTTCAATCATATGTGCGTGATCCCTGAAATAATCCAGGAACATTTTTCTTATTTCATTACCAGTCAGATTTTTGTTTGCCATAATTACCTCCAAAAAATAAAAAACGTCCTCTAAGGACGTTAATAACGTGGTACCACCTTAGTTCACATAGTGTGCACTTGTATACTTTAACGCAGTTATACGTCTGACATTACTCAGAATAAAGAAAGCAGCTTCGTATACCTGTCATATGTCTTTACAGCACCAGACACTCTCTTCAATGAATCAGTATACTACTCATCTTCCGTTAACTATCTTATCATATTTTCTTTAATAGAACACCAATTTTATCATCCACAAATCTTAACAGATTAGAGTCCGTATGCCCTATTACATTGACTTTTTCATCCTTAGGCAGATCCTTCAGCATAATCTCCAGTTCACCGTTATATCGCATATATTTTCTGTTGGATACACAGATATCCCCGGTATGTCTTTCCAGAGTCTTATGAGGATTAACCGGTTTATCGGTTTTATGAGTATAGGCTGATTCATATGATCTGATAAAATACTTTGAATGATCAATGCGGTCATGATGAACATAACCAAGATACTCTTCATATCCGTTTAAGATCTTACATTCAACTTCAATATATCCTTTAGAATAGTTTTCAAAACGATTAAAGGTCTTATCACTTATATCAAAATCACCTACAACCAAAATATCTGTACCCTGTATTCTCTGCATATATAAAGCATTGTAGAAAGTATCATCATTACGCTGTGATTCGCAGGTTGGTAAACCTTCAAAGAATGGTCCCCTCTTATGCCTGTCACCCTGCACAAAAGCCATGGTTCTGATATTTCTGACATGGAAATAATCATTTCTTTCCATAACATTTTCTCTGGCTATACCGGTATATTTTTTAGGATAGTAATTATAGCAGCATATCACCTTTCCAAAATCAAAACCCTTATGCAGAAGTTCTTCATAGAGTTCATCCGTAAAAGTAGAAGCGTTCAGCACCAGATTGAAATCCCTGGATAGTTCAATAAGTTCTTCGCTGTCAAAACCAAAATCCAATCTCAGATATTCAAAGCCCATATCTTTTAAGATGTCAAAAGAATCAATCTTAAGAAGTTTAAGTGTTTTTGGAGATACATCCGCAATCAGATTAAGGGAATTTTCTTTACAGTATGAAATTATTTTTTCAAATCTTGTCTTATAATCCGCATAGGATTCTTCAGGTATATGAAGTGAAGTAAAGATATATTCAAAACCCAGTTTATGGGCTTTTTCCATAACTCTATAAATATCTTCATCCTTATAGTTAAGATAAACTGAAAGTCCGTAATTCATGCGCATATCCTTTCTTTTAGAGTTGTCTTTCTTCTGTTCATTTTCTTTAATACACCCTGATTAAGAATATTATCCTGCGATAATATGACAAGCTTATTCTTGGCTCTAGATACAGCAGTGTATATAAGATTCTGATTGAGCATATGAAGATTGTTTCTGGTAGCTACAAAGTAGATGATCGGATATTCAGAACCCTGGGATTTATGTACAGACATGGAATACGCCAGAGCTATATCACTTAATTCATCATAATTATAGAAGACAAAGGTATCCTGATACTGAACCATTAATGATTTTTCTCTTAGGTCTATATCCTTAAGTATTCCTATATCTCCATTATACACATCGTCTGTCGGTCTGTTTTTAAGCTGAAGTATCTTATCCTCTTCTCTGAAAAGATATTTACCTGCCTGTTTTTCTTTTTTATCTGGGCTTTCAGGATTGAATGTCTTCTGCATCAGTATGTTGAGATTATCTATACCCCATTCACCCTTATACATTGGTGATAAGACCTGTATCTCATCAAGGCTATACCCTTCATCAATATCCATCTGGATAAGACTGATAAGATCGACGTTGTTTTTATGAAGATCATAATAGACGACATCTTTCTTGTATTTGTCAAAATCGACATCAGAACTTATGACATCATTGCACAGTTCAATTATTTCATTACCATCCTTCTGACGGTAGTTGCTGGTGAGTCTTGTTAAAGAGAATTTTTCTGATTCTATAAGATCATGCAAGACAAATCCCGGTCTTATCGAAGGAAGCTGATTGTCATCACCGATAATACATATCTTTTTAACTCTTGAACACGCCTTCAACAGACACGCAAAGAGATTGGAATCAACCATCGAAAACTCATCAATAATCAGAGAATCATAGATTATCGGATTTTCACTGTTAAAGACAAAGGTATCTGTTTCCTTGTTCCATCTTAATAATGAATGAATGGTCTTGGCTTCCACATCACAGACTTCATTTATTCTTTTGGCAGCTCTTCCTGTAGGTGCCGCAACAATCAGGTTATTGTAAGGAAAAAGGCTTCTGTACATCTCCACCATCGTTTTGACAATAGTCGTCTTACCGGTACCCGGACCTCCGACTATTAAAGATATCCTGTTTTCGAAGAAGGATGAGATAGCTTTTTTCTGCATATCATCATATTCAATAGAGAAAAGATTCTGACAGTTAAGAATACCCTCTTCAATGAGTTCCCTGTCGGCTTTAAGTTCATTATCTTTATTCTTAAGATAATCAGATATGAATATTTCATCATAATAATCATCATAAAGATAAAGTCTTTCTTCTTCCCTGATCAGGTAATGATGATCAAGACATCTTTCAATAATCTCATCCACATTATTCATATTTCCATACTTCTCTAAAGCTTTAAGAAGATTGTCATATGTAATATAGGTATCTCCGGTATTGAAATTTATTTCCGTAATGAGATAGATGATAAAAGCTTCTCTGTACTTGTTGTCGGCATCTATAAATTCAAAGTGGGATGCGTAATTCCTGACCTTGTCAAAAGACATGGAATTTACTTCATTATAGAAACGGAAAGGATTGTCTTCGCTCACTTCCATAGTAGCCAGTTTGAAACGGTTGAAGATCTTCTGCGCATCCAGTGAAGAAAAACCGTTTGATATCAGATGAAAGAGAATCTCATTTTGCGGATCATCAAGTTTCTTGAAACCTTCATTTAAGGATATCAGCTGTTTTTCGCTAAGAGGCAGTTCAAAAATCATATCCGGATCATTTTTAAGGATATTGAGACATTCATCACCGAAATATTCATAGATGGTCATGGCGGTTCTTTTACCGATACCAGGAAAAGATTTTGAACTTAAAAAAGATATGATTCCATCTTTCTGTTTAGGAAGATTCTTTTCAATGGTCGATATCTGAAACTGTAGGCCGTATCTAGGATGATCAATATATTTGCCTGTAAGAAGATAATTCTGTACTTCTTCATATTCAAAGAAAGGACCGGTTACCGTAATAGATCCTTCCTCACATTTGAATCTGGCTACCATATAGTTGTCAGACTTATAGACTGTATGGGTAAAAAACCCTTCTATTATCTCTAAATTATCTTCCATTGTTTATACGATTGTTTAAAAGTTCAGATACATCCTGATTATCAATAAATGTCTTTTCGATTACCCCACCACCGAGCATCATATCGTCCTTATAGAAGACAGCCTGCTGGCCAGGCGTAACTGCCTTTATCTTCTGAGGGTATGTCAGTAATGCTTCATGATCATTAAGTTTATGAATATGTACCTCATTATCAGCCTGACGGTAATGGAATTTGCATTCAATATCATAATCTTCAGGAATATCTTCAATCCAGTTTATATCACTTATCAGAGCACTGTCAGAATCAAGATAGAAATCATTCTTTACTGATGTAAGATACAGAATATTCTTCTTTACATCCTTTGATACACAATAATAAGGGCCTCTGTTACCACCTACACCAAAACCTTTTCTCTGACCGATGGTATAGTAATATACCCCTTCATGGGTTCCTATTTCTTCAAGCGTATCGATATCAATGATCTTACCTTCTTTCATTGGAATATAGTTTTTAAGAAACTGACGGAAATCTCTTTCCCCGATAAAACAGATACCGGTAGAATCTTTCTTTTTCGCAATGGAAAGATTAAGTTTTTCTGCAATATCTCTTACCTCTGTTTTCATAATGGTATCCAAAGGAAACAGACAGAAGTCTAAAGCTTTCTTATCGACCTGAGCCAGGAAATATGACTGATCCTTACTCCTGTCATCAGCCTTATAGTAATGAATACCATCATCACTGTTTACCGCTTTGAAGTAATGACCTGTAGCTATACGGTCAAAACCTTTTTCTTTCGCAAATCTTTCAAAGTAATCAAACTTGATATATTTGTTGCATAAAATATCAGGATTAGGCGTTCTGCCCTTTTCATATTCATCTATGAAATTCCTGAATACATAATCCCAGTATTCATTGATATAATCACTTCGAAGTAACGGTAAGCCAAGAGATTCAGCTACAGACTTCGCATCATTGTAGTCAGATTCCTGGGGGCAGATATCATTATTCAATGTATCGTTACCCAGGGTGTCATTATTCAGCATCGAGTCCCAGTTACGCATAAAACAGCAGGTTACATCATAACCTGCCTGTTTGAGCAGATAGGCTCCGACAGCACTGTCAACGCCGCCTGATAAACCCATCAGTACTTTCATTATTTTGATGACCCCGTGCTTCCGCACACAACAAAATTAGGACAGCGTCGATCACACTTGGAAATCTTTCTGATCTTGTTGAATATTTCGATCTCATCACGATCATATCCAACCTGCAGGGTTGTATCATCGATGATAATCGGTCTTTTTAGGACTGAAGGATTCTCCACGATAAAACGTGAAAGTTCACTGATAGACATGGAATCAATATCGACTTTGTTATCCTGAATTATCTTTGATCTTTTGGATATCAGATCATCCGTACCGTTTTCCGTACGGGAAATAAGATATCTTACTTCGTTTTCATTTAAAAGCGTATTAAAAATATTCTTTTCGATATATTCAAGATTATTTTCTTTAAGATATGTCTTAACCTTTCTGCAGGAACTGCATCCGGGAGATGTATAAATAACTATCATGAATACATTATACTACAGAGAAAATAAATATTATTCTAAAGGCTTCTGGTAGTAATTGCCTATTACTTCATTGACACTTGATACACAGATAAAGGCGTTTGGATCTGCCTTTTTTGCGGCAGAAACCACATCGTTACACTGATATGAATTTATCACCATATATAACATTGTCGCATCTTCATGTTTAAAGGCTCCGACTGCTTTTATCTGAGTGATACCATGTCTAGTATTCCTGAATATTTCTTCACTTACTTCATCAGGTTTTTTGGTGATGATATTAAGCGCTTCATGAGTGAAACGTTTATGCATACGGCTTATTATCTGAGTATTGCAGAACTGGAAGATCATGGAATACATCGCCAGCTGCCATCCATAAACCAGACCCGCCGTAAGAACAATCATACAGTTGACACCAAAGATCACATTCCACATGGATCTGTTGTATCTGTTGGAAAGATAGATGGAGACAAAATCCATACCTCCTGATGAGGCATCATGAGAAAGTGCCAGTCCGCATCCAAAACCGTTGATAACGCCACCGAATACCGCCAGTAAGAGGATATCATCGAGCACTATCATTTTCGGCATGATACCGGATATTACAGATACTAGAGTAGTCTGCAGTACAGAAAAAACAGTAAAGTATTTACCGATATATTTATAGACGATAAGTGCCAGTATTACATTAAAGACAAAATACAGAAGCTGATACGGAATATTCAAAGAAAGATAATCCAGCATCAGGTCTGATAAAAGTCTGGAAATACCGGAAACTCCTGCCGGATATAGGTGTCCCGGAACTGAGAAGTTAACTAAAGCTATGGATTGAAATAAAGCGGATAATATTACCCAGAAACCCATAATAAAAGCCTTACGGTAATCAATTTTCATTATCAAATTCTCCTGAATTAATACGTCTGAATTTTTTGATTATTTTATTTGAAGAAACATTTACACTGTTATAGTCATTTAACAGTGTATTGAAGTCTTTATACAGTTTTTCATTTCTTTCATTGAAACGGTCAAACTCAACAGAAAGCTCCGACAGCATCTTCATAATCTCATAGGCTTTTTCATCTTTCTTTAAACCAAGATAAATGGATTTGATGGCAGTAAGATAGGCCATTAAGGTTGTAGGAGATACGATATATACCTTTTTCCTGTATGAATAATCACTGAGATCGGTATATGAAGAATATATTTCGGCGTAGATCGCTTCAGCAGGAATAAACATATAGGCACAGTCCGCAGTTACTCCAGGAATTATATATTTTGAAGCTATATCATCTATATGTTTCTTTACATCATTTCTGAAAGCTTTCTTAAAAAGTGCTCTATCGGTAGAATCCAGATCAGTATCAACAGATCTTCGGTAATTTTCCAACGGAAACTTGGAATCTATACATATCAGACCGGCATTTTCACTTCCCTTGATAACCGCATCAGCGATAGTCCCGTTAGGAAGGTGGTACTGTTTCTCATAGAATTCATCGCTTACTCCGTATGCCGATTCAAGAATCGTATAGAGTTCTACTTCGCCAAATACACCTCTGCTTCGTTTATCTGTAAGAATACTCTGCAGAGAAACGATATCCGCAGACAGCTCATTGAGATTTTTCTGGGCTTCATCTATTCTGATCATTCTTTCCTGGATATTTTCAAATACCTCATTATTTGAACGGTGAGACTGAATGATATTGGAAGATACCCTTTCTTCAAGCTGCATGAGTTTTTCCTGGGTTCTGTCACTCAATGAATCAAACTCTTTGATCATCATTGACTGAAAACTTAAAAAATCCTGAGTCAGAGAATTTCTTAACTCAAGATTGTATTCCGCATTCTTCGTATTTCTGTGCAGTAAAAGCACCGTCAGAATTAGTGCCGTTAAAAGGATGGCGACAATAACTATCAGCAGATACTGTTCAGTAGACACTATTCATCCTCATTATTAAGATAATCTTTGAAAAGTTCAAAGAAATATATTTTTTCACTTACTTCAGGATTCACAAAAGCCCATACGCATATTCTTAAAGCGTATATTACCGCAAATACGAGTGTAAAAAGTGAAGCGTAATCCGATAAACCTTTAAGCATCTTTTTCTTCCTGTAATTTATTATACAACTTTAAAGCTGTGTTCTTATTTAAGACCTTCTCAAGTTCTTCAAGACTGCACTGTTTTATTCTTGATATACTCTTATATTCTTTTAACAGTTTATTCCTTGATTTGGGACCTAAACCTTCAACATCATCCAGTACGGATTTATATACTGATTTTGATCTCAGTTTCTTATGATAGGTAATCGCAAAGCGGTGTACTTCATCCTGCATATTGGCCAGGAAAAAGAAGAGATTGCTGTCTTTACGGATATCGATTATTTCATAATCCGTATTCATGATATAGGAGGTGTTATGATGATCATCCTTGCCTAAACCGACAATTGTTATATCCATAGCTAAAGATTCCAGAATCTCTTTGGCAATATCTATCTGCAGCTTACCACCATCCACAATCAGTAAATCAGGTCTTTCAAGATTATCCTTTAAAACTCTGAAATATCTTCTGTACAGCATTTCTCTCATACTTGAAAGATCATCAGCCCCTTCTTCAAGCTTATACATGCGATAATCCTTCTTGGATGGTTTAAAATCCTTATAGACAACCATTCCACCTACCGTATTTGTACCTCCGGTATGGGAGTTATCAAAGAGCTCAATGCGGTTTATATGTTTATTGAATAAACGCATAAACTCTTCATCAAGATCTTCATAATAGGTATTTTTTCTGGTAATGATTTTCTTGTTCTGTTTTAGACTTTCAATGGAGTTGTTTTGAGCCTGTTTTAAAAGCTGATATTTATAGCCTCTTGTAACACATGTACAGTTTAAGGCATCACCAAAATAAGGAAGAAGTTCATCAGGAAGATATAAGGTCTTGGGTTTTTCATTGATCTCATAGAACTGATAGATATATGAAGACACAAAGTTTTCCGCATCCCCTACAAGATAATCCGTATATTTATCCGATGATAAAAGAATGCCTTTCTTCACAAACAAACCGGTAATCGAAATATATCCGTCTTCCACATAATAGTTGAAGACATCAAAGGTTTCTCCGCTGTTTTTCTGTACATCCTGTTTAAGGGTACTGGTTTCAATATCATTTATTAAGTCTCTGTATTCAGCAGCTTTTTCATAATTCAGACTTTCAACGCATTCATTCATCTTTGTCCTAAGGTCTTTAATAACTTCCTTACATTCACCATTAAGAAAATCAAAGATATTCTCTTTTATTCTCTTATTCTCTTCGCTGTCAGATGGATATACACAATATCCTGGGCACTGTTTAAGATGGAAATAGAGGCACAGTTCTTTCTGAAGGTTCTTACATTTACGGGTAGGATAGATCTTGTTTATAAGTTCTACCATGTTTCTGGCTGCCCCAACATCAGGAAAAGGTCCGAAGAGTTTTCCTTTGAACTTTGATTTCTTGTTCTTTCTAACCACTGATACATAAGGTTCATCAGATTCATGTATCAGAATATAGGGATATGATTTATCATCCTTGAAGACAATATTGAACTTGGGATCATACTGTTTAATGAGATTGTATTCAAGAATAAGGGCTTCTTTTTCGGATTTGGTGACGATATAGTCAAAATCTCTTATATTGGAAACCAGTTTGGTTGTCTTATAGTCATGTGCTCCTCTGAAATAGGAATTGACACGATTAAAAAGGTTGATAGCTTTACCAACATATATGACATTACCGTCTTTATCCTTATGCAGATACACTCCCGGTTTCTTGGGAAGTGTCGATAACTTTTCACTAAGACTCATACTTTAAACTCGACAATCGTTACCGCACTGCCGCCATCATAATAATCACCATCTTTAAATGATTTGACGTATGAGAGGTGTTTTAACCTTGATCTGATGGCACTTCTTAAGGCACCTGTTCCTATTCCATGAATTATCTTGACGCTCTTCATATGCGCCGCATTTGCCTTATCAAGGTATTCTTCCGCAAGCACTACACCATCTTCTACTCTTTCACCTACAAGATTTAGCTCCGAAGATACCCTCTGATATTTCTGAGCTGTAACTTTAGCCTTCTTCTTTTCGGTTTTAGGCATTAATGAGAGATCTTTTATTTTTGCCTTAATTGTTAAACCATTAATAGATATGGTAGCGACATCCTTGCTTATCGCATTGATAACCCCTACTCTTTCATTGTCTTTGATTCTTACGTTGTCACCAACAGTAAAGACGTGTTCCTTAACCGGTTCTTCTTTAACCGGTATATCCGCAAGATTATTGATCTCTTCAATTACTTCCTTTTTTGAAGATTCATTTATACTTTCAAGTTTTTCTAAAGCCTTAGCCTCTATATCCTCAATATATTCGACAAGCTCTTTTTCATACTTATCCTTAAGACTCTGTTTCTCTTTTTCAAATGATATTATCTTTGCATCATATTCATTCCTAAGCTTATTGAACTCATCTTCAATATCCTGAGCTTTCTTCTTCTGAGCTTCTGTTTCTTCTATCTCTTTGGCCAGTCTTTCAATCATTTCGTCCTGTTTTGACTGATTGATACTCAGATATTTTCTGGCATTATCGATGATATTCTGATCAGAGAAATAACGGGAAGCTATTTCTATTGCGTTGGATGCGCCTACTGAATCTTCATGATATTTATAGGTAGGTTTAAGGCTTTCCATATCAAAACCGACACTCGACAGCATTATCTCTTCATCTTCATACGCATACTTCTTGATGTCATCAAAATGAGTGGTAATGATAAAGGTACTGCCAATCTCTTTAATCTTCTCTAATATCGCCAATGATATAGCCTGAGCTTCCTTAGGATCAGTTCCGCTTATAAGCTCATCGATAAGTATCATTGATCTTTTATCAGCCTGCTGCAGGATACAATCGATATTGGAGATATGGGCAGAGAAAGTAGATAAAGAATCGGCAATACTCTGATTGTCATCCATATCCACGTATATATGAGAATAGAAAGGTATTTTCGCCTCTGAGCAAATTACCGGTATGCCAAGATAAGACATAAGTACTGATAGACCAATAGCCTTTAAGGATACGGTCTTACCACCGGTATTGGAACCGGAGATAACGATACCTTTATACGGTTCAATAAGACGATAGTTATTTGAAACAACCGTGTTTGGATCAATAAGCGGATGGCAGAGATCAGTAAAATCAAAGTTACATCCTTCGACAAACTGCGCGATAGTACCGCTGTTTAAATAACCATAGGATGCCTTGGCAAATATGACGTTAAGACATACCAGAGATTCAAAGTTCCGTTCATAGTCTTCTTTAACCGAAGCTACCATATAACTCAGCTGATGAAGGATTCTTTCTATCTCATCTGAGATATCACCTAATAAAGAAAGTTTACGGTTATTGGCTTCTATTAATGATGAAGGTTCAACATATGATGCCAGACCGCTGGCACTTGTACCATAGGTATAGCCGTTATATTTATTCTTATCGGAGTTTTTGATAAGAAAACAGATTCTGTCATTTCTGGTGAAAATAGATGGTTCCTGTAAAGATGCCGAATGTCTGTCCATAAAGACATGGGCCCTGTTGTAGAGATCTCTTTCACAGTCGGAAAGCTGCTGATACAGGAGTTTCAGTTTATCACTGGCATCTTCCTTTACTTCACCGGAATTATCGATACATCTTTCGACATTTTCAAAGATACTCTCGGAAATATTTATGGAATCTGAATAGTTTCTCAATAATGAATCACTGTTCATTTTATTAAACTGAGCCTTAATTCTTGTACAGTGATTATGAAATACTTCTGTTTTCTTTAATTCAAGACCACTCAGACAGATATTCTTATCAGCCTTGATAAATAAGTCGCTGACATTATAAATACCGTCAAAATGAACAATAAAACCTTCTCTTAATAATTTAAGAGCTTCTTTGACTTCATTATTCTTTTTCTTTATAAGTAAGGGATTATAATCAATCTCTTCGTTTTCAATATACTGTTTCCCCTCTTCTATTGAAGCTAAAGAAGATATCTTTTTTAAAACAGTATGAAGATCAAGACACCTGTAGTTATTGTCCATTTTTCTGTGATTCAATCCAGAGTTTCAGTTCATTACGGACAGCTTCAGCGTCAAATCCGGTACTGTCCGCAAACATATTCGGATCAAGATGATCAGCACCGTAATTAAGCACAGCTGTCGTTCCGCTTTCGATATATTTAAATAAAGTCTTATCCTTGATTTCATTACCGTTAGAAAATACAGGCAATACAAACAGTAATGATAAAAGAATAAGAATAAGTGTAGAGTTTATAAATCCCATTAACAGACCTAATACCCGATTGAATGATCCAAGTACAGGAATTTTATTGACTCCTTTGCTTAAGAGCATTACAAAGGTAAACAGTACCTGGGACAGGACAAAAATAATGATGAAGTAGATAACCGTATTGATAAACGGATCAACATTCACCAGGGTATATAACGGACTTAAAGGATCTGTGGTATTGCTTAAATTTACTATCGGAAATTCAACAGCCAGTACCGGCGATACAAGCCAAGACAAAACTATAGCCGCAAGATTATACAGCAACGATATAAGTCCATAGACAAGTCCCCTTTTATAACCGAGATAAATCATAATGATATAAAAGAGAACTACAAAGATATTAATAAATATAACAGTGTTTTCAGGAATAATCATACATATATTTTAATATATATAAACCGATAGTAAAAGGTTTGTTATAATTATGGATATGGGTAATTTCTCTTTTAAACTGAGTAAAGAAAACATAAATAAAATCAAATCGACATTTAAAGAATTCATAAAGCCCAATGCCAATGAATATGTTGATACCTTTATTCAGAAAGATGATCTGACAATAACGATATATAAATCGGATAAGGTTGTCTTTCAGGGAAATGATGCCTTCTTTTATGCCTCATCATATATTGAGACAAAAAGAAACAGACATGGTGGATCAGATGAAGTAGGTACAGGAGATGTCTTTGGGCCGGTAGTAGTGTGTGCCACTATTGTGGAAGAAGATGACTACCCTTTCATTGAAGAAATGAATATCACTGATTCCAAGAAACTGACTGATGATTATATAAGAAAAATCGGACCTCAGCTGATTGAAAGATTCAAACATTCCCTGCTCATTCTTGATAATGAGAAATACAACAGAGTCCATGAATCAAACAACCTCAACGCGATTAAAGCCAAGATGCATAATCAGGCCTATATCAACCTTATAAACAAGGGTTATGATATGCCCAGAGTTTCCTATATTGATCAGTTCTGTGAAGAAGATCTTTACTATAAGTATCTGATAAACGAAAAGAACGTCTATCACAATCTTCTCTTTGAAACCAAGGCTGAATCAAAATACCCGGCAGTAGCCGTAGGATCAATTATTTCACGCTTCGCGTTTTTAAACTGTATGGATAAACTTGAAGAACTCTATAAGATGAAATTTCCTAAAGGTTCTTCAGATACCGAAAATATCGATAAGGCCATAAATGAATATATTCAGAAGTATGGCATAGATAATCTGAATAAAGTCGGAAAACTCCACTTTGCGAATTTTAACAAATACTTAAAAAGATAAGGAGATTAAATAAATATGAAACTTAAAAACCAGTATTTCTTCACTTTACGAGAAGACGTAAGAGATGAAGATTCAGCTTCCGGAAATCTTCTGGTAAAAGCCGGATATATCAAAAAGACTTCAGCTGGCGTATATATGATGCTGCCGCTGGGATTAAGAGTCCAGAACAAGGTTGAAGAGATCATCCGTAAGAATATGAATGAATCTGGAGCTCTTGAAGTAAAGATGCCTTCCCTTATTGCGGCAGAATACTATGAAGATTCTGGAAGAATGAAAGGTTTTGGTCCTTCAATATTCAAACTCAAGGATAGAACCAATAAGGATATGGTTTTAGGTCCTACACATGAGGAACTCTTTGCGTACGCCGCTAAATCCATGATCAAATCATATAAGGATATGCCTTTCAATCTCTATCAGTTCCAGACCAAATTCAGAGATGAACCTCGTGCCAGATTCGGTCTTATAAGAGTTAAGGAATTTGTCATGAAAGATGCCTACTCATTTGATGCAGATGAAAAAGGTCTTGATGTTTCATATCAGAAGATGTTTGATGCGTACAAGAAATCATTTGATGAAATGGGTATAGATTATCGTATCGTTAAGGCTGATACCGGTATTATGGGTGGTCTTTTATCCGAAGAATTCCAGGCTATTGCCCCAACCGGCGAAGATGTTGTTGTATACTGCGATGACTGTGATTATTCTTCAAACCTTGAAGTATCAGAAGTCGTAAGAGCAGCTAAACCTCAGACTCTTGAATTAAGAGTCAAGGAACTTGTTGAAACTCCTCATCAGAAAACAATTGAAGATGTTGCCAAATATCTCAACATTCCACTTGAAAAGACTGTTAAGGCTCTCATTATGAATGTTGATGGAGAACTGGTAATATTCTTTGTGAACGGTTTAAGAACTCTGAATGAAACAAAAGTATTAAAGTTATTAAAAGCTCAGGAAATCAATTTTGCGGATGATGAACTTATCGCATCATCTAATGCGGTTCCTGGATACTGTGGCCCAATCGATCTAAACTGCAAGGTTGTTATCGATTCAGAAGTTCTTGAAATGAGTAACTTCTGCTGTGGCGCAAACAAGGAAGGATATCATTATATCAATGTAAATCCTTCAGATATCAGATATGATGTCGTTGGTGATATCGTTAACGTTATGGATGGTGACCTTTGTCCAAAGTGCGGCAAATCGCTTAAGTTTACCAAAGGTATAGAAGTAGGTAATACGTTTAAACTTGGTACCAAGTATTCCAAAGCCATGAATCTGCAGTACGCTGATGAAAACAATCAGCTTCAGGATGTCTGGATGGGATCTTATGGTATCGGTATAGGAAGAACCATGGCCGCTATCGTTGAACAGAATCATGATGATAAAGGTATTATCTGGCCAGAAAATATCGCACCATATAAAGTTATCATTCTGATCATGTCTACCAAAGATGAAACCCAGTGCGAAGTAGCCAATAAAATCTATGATGAATTAAACGCTATGGGTGTTGAATGTATGCTGGATGATCGAAATGAAAGACCGGGTGTCAAATTCAATGACTCTGAACTGCTCGGTATCCCATACCGCGTAACTGTCGGCAGAGGTGCCGCAAACGGCGAAGTAGAATTCAAACACCGTAAGGATGAAAAAGCTGAAAATATTACGATTGAAGAATTGTATAAACGTCTGACAAAATAACACATTTATAGAACAGGGCATTACATGTTGGTAATGCCCTTTTTTAAATTAAGATACTCTTTTAGCTACAATCACAAATCTTCCAAACTCATTATTTGTATAACATGTTGACAGCATCATCACCTGATCACCGTATTCTATACTCTGTCCTGTATTATAGAGTTTATTTGAATCGCAGAAGTCTATAAGATAATCAAATGATTCTTCAGTAAGATTTCCTACAAACATGAAATATGGAGCTATCGGTGAAGTTTCATCTATTACTGTATTAAAGACATAGACTATCTGATATTTTCTTGTTTCAGAAAGTGTTGTATATTCAATAATCTGATTATCTTCATAGAATGATTTATTTGAATACTGATCTATAGAACCAAACATTGTTCCATTTAACATATTATGTCCATAGATAATAAAGACATATGAATCTTCATCACAGTTTTCTCCTATAAATGGTAAACCTCCAAAAGAATAAGACTCATCAAAAGATAGATGAAGATACTTCTCTACATCATTTGGTGTATACATCACCGGATAATCTACACCCGCATTCTCTATATATAACCATCCTGTAAGATCATTATTAATCTCTTTAAGCTTATTTAAGTCAGGTAAAGATATTTCACCTGTTATTTCATTATTATGATAGACATGCACAGTATTACTTAATTCTTCATTCTGTCTTATCTCTTCTTTTTCCTGTGTTTTATCTTTATAGAGATTGTATAAGGCATATACAGATATACTTAAAAGAACAGCTATAAGAACATATATTATTTTCTTTAACATTTTCATACTATCTGATATGATCCCCTATTTCCCACAGGATAAAACCACCCAGCAGCATTCCAAAGAGAATCATCTTTCCTGTAAAAGTAGAAAGAAATGTGATAAACGGTCCAAAGGTATTTGTATAATAAACTACCTTCCCTATTACCTCATCATAATCTACAGGCATTATATCTTCTAATCCGTTATTATCACCTTTAGTTATAAACTGTCTGTTATCTGTATCAATATCTGATATACGATGAGTTACAGTTATGCCATTGGAATAGTAGGTAATGATATCTCCCTTAACAAGTTCTTCAGGATCAACACTTTTAGCATATATAACATCCCCTACATTAATAGCAGGTTCCATACTGCCACTTGTTACAGCATAACTCTTATATCCCATTAAAGAAGGTAAACCGGTAATTAGAGATATCAAAACAGCCCCTGTAACAAGGACTATACCGATTATTCTGATTACTGATATATTCTTCTTTTTCATTTTTTGATATAAGTAAATAATAAATTAAAGGTGCCGTTTTAAGGGCACCTGATTTTCTAAGTTCCCATTCAGTTTGAGGAAACTGTTAATTAATTATGCTGAGATTATTCTTCAGCAGTTTCTTCTTCGTCTTCATCTTTCTTTCTCTTAAGAAGGAAGAAGACAAGACCTCCCAAGCCGGCTACTGCACATGCTCCACCAACCATTAATGGAATACTGATGGAATTGCCAGGGTTGGCAGTTGGCGTGGTGCTGTTATCGATATCGATAATTTCTTCAGGGGTATTTGTCTGTGGAGTAGTATTGTCAACTACTGTTTCTGCTGGTGTATTATCTGCAGGAGTATTATCGGCTGGTGTTGCAGGAGCAGGTGTAGTTCCACCGTTTACCACAACCGTAGGTCCGATAATATACTGTGTACCAAGATCAATAAGTCTGTAGGTACCAGTAGGATCTGGTGAATACACAAACGTAAAGACATTGTCCTTATCCTTTAAAGTCATAGCCAGATTATATGCCTGAGGTACATACCCGTCTATGTACTGATAGCTCGCAACGGCCTTTTCACCTACATTGCCATAGAAAGTCTGATCAGCCAGAAGCTGATTTCCGCTTCCATCAACAAATCTTACAGTATATGATACCTGAGAACTTTTTAGACCATAGAATACTACAAGGTCAAGATCTTCAGTAACAGTATATGATGCCTGAGCTTCAGCGTTATCATACCCGGCTTTCTTTACACCTTTGGTATAGTATCTTGAATCACTTGGTGTAACAAGATTCTGTACAAAACCCTGAGGAAGCGAAACTACACTTCCATATTTGAGGTTATCGAGCTTATAGACAACCTGACCATCTGCGGAAATTGTCAGTGTATAGGTATAACCATCAGCGAATACTGTAAACATTGAAACACTAAGAAGTAAAAGAGTAATTAAAACAGTAAGTATTTTCTTCATAATCTTAGTCCTCTTTCATCTTTGATACAGCAAAAGCCAGAACTATGGCGATTGCACCACATCCAATCGCTACATAGGAATAGATATTTCTTGTTTTGTTGTCACCTGTATAGATAATACGCTGGTTGGTGTAGTAGTATTCCACAGTATCTACGCCTTCAGGAATAATACCTACAGCGTATTTCATCTGTAAGGCGGCATCTGTCAGCATATAGTTGTTTGCCTGAGTTTCACCATCGAAATTAACTGTCAGAATCATCTGTCCGCTCTGACCCTTCTTTAATGTATCGATATAGAACCATTCATCCAGGGCATCAGTAGCCTGATATAAACCTGTACCGCTTGAAGAAACAGTTTCGCCACCGACAGTAGAAGAATCATAGATTGTTGTACCGTTATAGGCAAGTGTATAGGTATAGGCACCATTCTTTGCGACAGACAATTCTTCCAGAGTCTTTAAGACGCTGTTTGAGAAGTACCACGCAGTATTGCCGTCATAGTTATTGGTGTTGTTTACCGTAACACTGAAGGAATCGCCAGGCTGTAAAGAATTAACTTCACTGGCATAACCCGCAGTATTATAGTCTTCTACAAGTGCTGTACCTGTAAAGGTAACAGTACCTTCAGTACCATTACTTGAGCTGGCAAATACATTAACAGGAACAAGTAACATTAAAGCTATTTAAACATATATTAATTTCTTCATTTCCTATCCCTCCTAATAGTTATCTCCATCTGCCAGATTTAGACCTGTCAGATCTTCATATTTGGTTGAAGTGATACCCCATACAGAAGTAATCGCATCAGCAGCATTATGTGTCTGTACAGCCTGTACTTCCGCTTTGACATTGAAGATATAACCTTCATATGAGAAAGTAGTTGTCACAACTGTTACACCATTATCATTGGTAGTCTCTTTTTCTGTAATAACCGGAACAATTTCATCACTGATTCTGATACCTTTAATAAATGGTTCTGTCTGCTTATTACTTTCAAGAATTTCCTTATAGTACATTACTGTTCTTTCAGAAGTATTTTCATCAGTATCAATTACCCAGTATTTTTTATCGAGTGTAAGTTCAATAAGCGCAGGATCTAAAGATGTATCCTTGCCACTTTCTGTTGTCCAGCTCTTAGTGATAATTACTCTTACATATTCGGCATAGTTACCGATATTTCTAGCCGCAACATTTTCAGCGTATGGTTTACCAATGACAAGCTTATCCATCTTATTGAATGAAAGAGTACCTGATACACCATAAGCAGCATAAGGATCAGTGGAAGTCCTGTTACTTTCCATGGTACCGGCAGATACAATATTGCCATTCTCGAGAAGTGCAATTCTTAAAGAAGCGGTATCGGTATATGTCTTATAAGCCTCATCATCGCTCTGTACATACTGCAGAACCGCTGCAGTTCTGTTTACCGGTGCCTGAAGATACAGGCCTCCAGCAATAAGACATACACCCAAAAGAAGCAGTAATTTGGATTTTAATGATTTAAACATACTACTGTCCCTCCTTTTCCATCAGATGCCATCCTTTGTAGGTTGGAGCATTTACAGGCTCATTCCCACCATAGTAGACATATTGCGTATTTTCGCATACGGCTACAACCTGGAAATCATGGTCCTTGTCTTTATCCTTAAAGGAAACTGCAGCATTTATACCTGTCGAAGTTGTTTGACCAGGATCAAGCGGATATGCATAGTAGTAATAGCCATCTTTTCCATCAGTCCATCCATCTTCTAAAGTAATAGTTACATTTTCTGAAGTACTGTAGAATACTGCAACTCTGACAAAGATAGTAGATTTACCAGTATTTTTTACAGTAATAAACTTATTGAGATTATCAATTTTTTCAACAATCTCTGTTGAGTGGGACAATACTACAGTTTTTCCTCCCTCAGCATCACTGTGAGAGGAGAAGTAAGCAAGAGTACTGTTAACCGAGAAAGAAGCGATTAATAATACAGCTGATAAAACTAATAATAATTTGATATTTTTCATCATCTAATCTCTCCTTTTCTTATTGTTGTACAGCAACGCAGCCATATGAGACAGTGTCTTTACAGTGCTCATTGATAGCACCTGAACCACCGATGAGTTTTGTATCATAGTCGTTGGTAAATGATACTTTGGCTACTTCAACGACATCTGTCGCAGGATCATCCTTAATTATTGTTGTCTTAAGAGGATTTTCACTGGTCAGTTTATAAGTAGAACCTGAATACATTTCAGTCACTGTTACTTCAGCACCTACAGGTAAATCGGCTATAATGACGGTTTTTGAAGCAGAATTGGAATCAAATGTCATACCTACAATCTGATTAAACAATTCAGTGTCCTTATATGTAACAGAAACACTGAATACGAATGTCGATCCATTTAATGTTTCATTATATCTTGACAGGGTTTTGACCAGATATAATGGAGCGAGTTTATAAGATACAGCTGGCATTGGGAAATTAATAGGTTCAATATAACTGCCATCATCTACTGTTGGTACAGGATATAAGGTAGCCTTTTGGTTAGTAAATAATAATGTACCATTTTGTACTCCATTAAATTTACTTCCATCTTCATCATAAGTACCAAACTCTTTATTTGTGAATTCACTCGCGTCTCTCACAATTCGAGCTGATTTAGTACTAGGATTAGTTAATTTAACCTGATATGTTAAGGAAACTGGTGCATCCATATTTACATCGACATTGAATGTCCATATAAATCTTTCTTCAGTTGTACCATTGCCTTTTACATATTCAACTTTATATTCAGCTGTACCATCCTGATTAATATCGAAGTAGTATGTTGTATCACTTGCAGAAGTTACTGGATATTCATCATTTCCAACTTTTAATGATAATGTTGATGAATCAGTAATGAAATCAAAGTCATATCCGTTTCCATCACCATCTGTATATTTAGATCCATCATCATAACCGATATAATCTACTACATAAGATCCGGCACCTACAACTTTGATAATGTCATTCTTGATACCGTCAAATGTAACTGTCTGACCGTTTGCCAGGTAGTTCATGAATGATGGGCCAAACTTATAATCTGAACCAGTTCCTAAGTTATATGCATAACAATTATAAACTGAAGACATTTCTTTATATGTTTCATTTACCATGTATAAAGCTTTATCAGCAGAACATGCATATGAAGCCTTAGCTGAATCTCTATCATCCATCGGAGTACCTTCAGGACGTGCATCCACTTCCCAAACATAATCATATGTATCGCCTTGTTTATCAAGTATTGAACCAATACCAGCTAAATATGTATCCCAATTTTCTGGAACATAACTTGGCGTACCATATTTAAGTGCCCAGCTGACCACCCAATCATAACAAGCCTGATTGTACCAGCCAGAATCGCCACCAGGAATATTCATCGCAACCGAAGTTGGGTTTTCATTGAATAAGTAAGAAATACCATCAGAAACCAAAACCATGTACTTACGTCCATCTGGTGTATCTGTATCTTCAGCCAACATTTTTTGTGCGGCTAACAAACCGGAATGAATATTTGTGCCATGTGAGAATTTTGCTTTAACTGCAGTATCAATTTCTCCACGTTGTGTAGCTAAATCGTACAATCCGAACGAATGAGCTTCACCCGTAAATACGACAACGCCTACATTAATTTTGGCGTTTGTTTTATCTAAAACATCTGTCAAATCGTCCAACAGGTTTTGTATGCCCTGCTGAATTGTTGCGTTTGTACTATTAGATTTATCCAAAACAAAGACTACATCAGTCGCAAGAGGAATATCTTCGCCCGGTACAGTCAAAGTAACATTTGAAATTAAATCATCATCTAAATTCGTAGAACGCTTATCAACATCAATATCAAAGTTCTTTACTTTACGTGTATTTGTAATCAGGATAGAAATATTTCCATCAGCATCTGTTTCAGTACTGTATGTAGCAGTATATCCTGCTACATCTGCTTCAACAACAGAATAAATATATCTTGGATTTACACTAATTGTTGTAGACCAATTGTTCTCTTCGGATAATGTATAAGAATCAACCTTGTTACCATTAGTCATCAAATCAAAGCTGATTGATTCTGTACGAGCCATATTTTCGGGTGTATCAACCCATTTTTTAGAAACAGTAAGATTTATTGCGTGTGCGGCTATAATATACATTTCATCTGTATATGTTTTCGGATCAACCACATCCGTAATATTATGGCAGCCCCATCTGTCATCTGAAAGATCGGTCAGCCAGTGAGTAATCAGATGATTACAGAGACCTGTGAAAACAGGATCAAGGTATTCATCCGAACACACTTCACCCAAGTTAAGAGTGGCACCATTCTTGTTGTAGATATCGTTGGCGTTGGATTTGCCGGTATTGTTGCATAGAACTATACCGTCTTCAACAGTAACAGTACCGGTGTTATAGATACCGCCACCGGTTCCTCCGCTTGCACTGTTTTTGACAATTCTGAGTTCACCGTATGCATCACCGTTTTCATCATTATAATTAAGACCGTTTTTAAGGTTGATTGTTCCTTCGTTATAGATGGCACCACCATTTTTAGCGGTATTGCCACTGATGTATGCGGAATAGATATTGGCGGTTGCACCAGAAACGTTATAGATAGCACCACCATATATTCCGTTAGTGCTGCCGGATGATGCGTAATTTTCCGGTACTGAGCAATCGGTCAAGGTCAGATTATAGATATTTAATGTGCCTTTATTATATATTCCTCCACCTCTTCCGGATGTGCAGTTAGTAATTGTACCACCATAGATATTCGCGGTTGATTTGGCATCATAAACTGTAACACCTCCACCGCCATTAGATGAACTTAAACGGTCACAATCTGTAATAAGACCATCATACATATTGAATGTTCCACCAGAGCCAATAACAACTCCACCCCAGTCAATATCTCTTATGGTTCCACCATACATATCCATAATTCCACCAACAACCTGGACATGAGTTCCTCTCTTGGACCCATCTATATCGGTATTCCCTTTTATGATTCCATCATTAAATTTAAAATAACCACGATCAGAACAAATACAAACTATTGCATGTGTATGATTATTGTCGGAAATTATAGTACCTCCATTCATAATAAAAGTATTTATTTCGTCCTTGTCAGATGGACCAGCATCTGTATAACCATATTCATCAATTTTTGCCATAAGCACAGTATGGCCTTTGCCTGTCTGACTTATTACACCATCGTTAAAAGTAATGGTCCCCCCTTCCATGCGGACTGCAGTATTTCCTTTATTTGTAATCGTTCCTCCATTTATTTCAACAGTTCCCTCATGAGAAGTTCCAAGACATCCCTGATTATTGGACGAAGATATCGTTCCGCCGTTCATCTCCAGATGCGCTTTTAAATCTACGCTTACAGTTATATTTGCCTGTTGACCTGTAGACTGAACATAACCGTCGTTAATGATAACGTTGGCTTTTTCTCCAGAAGCACAAATAGCGTTCCACTTATAGGCATAAATATTCCCACTATTCATAATAAAACTTGAGTTATTAACATAAACTGCTACTGCAGTGCCTGATGTTGATTGCGAGTTATTTGCTTTTATACTTCCGTTTTGTTCAGCTTCCAAAATCAGCGTTGATTCATCTGTAACCCTAATAAACGCTTCTTTTGAACTACAGAATGTTGATGAGAAAGTAAAAGATTTTAAATCAAAAGTAATTATACTTCCATCTTTAACAAAAAGCTGTTCAGAAGTTGTAACATCCTTAGCTAGCGTAACTGTGGCAGTTTCATCAGCGCCTATTGAATCAAAAGCGTCTTTTACAGAAGTAAATTCAGTAACGATACCCTGAGCATCAGTAGTATAGGCAACTGTATCTGCTGCAGGAACAAAAGGGGCCGCAAGTAAAAGCGGTGCAGACATCAGTGTAACCTGTTCTGAATCCGCAGAAACAATATCGGAACTTCCAGTATCTGAATTGCCATTAACTGAAGCAGTACCAGAAACATTTGAAGTATCTGAAGTTCCTGTTATTTCTGCTGTATTAGTTGATGAACCTGTTCCATTATCACTTCCAGAAGTATCTGATGATGTATCCGTATTCCCGCTATCAGTTACTATAGAATCAACCGGTGTGCTGTCTGAACCTGTACCATCACCGGTACCTGTAGAATCATCTGATGTGTCATTTGTGCCAGTGCCATCAGTTGACTGACTTGTCACGTCTGTCGTATCAGTTACTGTACTGGTATCATCAGCGTAAACATTTAAGGATCTTACTGGCATCAGCTGAAATACCAGTAAAAGAGTAAGTACTATCTGTAATACTCTTTTTGTTTCCTTTCTCATAAATATACATCTCCTTTCATTAAATATTATTGTTTTTTGCAATGTCTGAAGCTTTCTTTCCTGTTTCGGTAGGATCCAGTTCAAGAAGCAGACAGGCTTTGAAGAAAATCCGTAACGGCATCGAAATATTACCTCTCTCATACTCACGATAGGTAAGATAATTAACATTCAGTTTAAAAGCAAAATCTTTTTGTGTCATACTGGCATTTTTTCTTTCCGCCCTTATAATACTGGCAATACTTCTTTCAAACTGTGTCATTGCAAATACCTTTTTGAAATTCTTCACCACAGAATAGTTATTCTGTAGTACGAATTTACTTCTGAAACAGCCTTTTTCAGTGTAAAAAAGCCTTTGTTAGAAGGGTTTAATAAAAAAATATTTAATTTTTGGTTACATTTAGTTACATTTATAAATTAATGGTGTTATAAAATTTTTGACGTAGTATTTTATATATTTAGAATTTGTTGTAAAATAACTTCGTTTACGATACCACAGAATAACTATTCTGTGTTTTTTTATATAATCAGTTTCATCTTTGAAAGGATATTTTCATGTTCTTTAATACTTGTTGTCAGGTATATTCTTGTAGTTTCTATAGAAGAATGTCCCAGGATATCCGCGAGATGAGAAATGTTGTTTTCTATTGAGTAATAGCTTAGGGCAAAAAGATGTCTCAGATTATGAGGGAATACCTTATGTTCATCTACCTTTGCATCTTTGCACAGTTTCTTCATATCATGGTGTATATTACTTCTGTTTAAAGGTTTTCCTGAAGATGTTATGAATATAGGACCTTCAGATATATTTTCTGCATATTTTTTAAGTCTTATGCATAAATCATCAGGAATAAGTATTGTCCTTGACTTTCCTTTATTAGTAATCAGAACTTTACCTTCATATAAGGATTCTTTAGTTATATATCTTAATTCGGATACCCTTATTCCTGTAGAACATATGGTCATCATCAGATAGTACAGACGCATATTGTTTCTTTCTTTTGCAGCAATAAGAAGTCTTCTGTATTCTTCTTTATTCAGTAATCTGTCTTCACTGATAAAAGAATTATGCTGAACCTTAATATATGACAGTTTAAGCCTGTCCCCTTTCATGAAATGTAGATAACTGTTTAAGGCAGATATCTTACAGTTTACAGTTGAAGGAAGATATCTGTTACTTAAATATTCTTTGTATGCCAGTAAATGTTTTCTGTTTATAAAAGTATTATTAATATAATTTTTAAAATAAATGATATCTTTTACATATTTATTTATGGTATTTAAACTCTTTTCTTTCGATAAAAGATATTTTCGGTATAAATCTATTGAGCAATGGGTAATGATAATGATATGCATAAAAAAACCTCCACTATTCAATTATGGAATAAAGGAGGTTCTGTTTTATATTATCTGTCTTCTCTGAAATATGGAATACCAAGAGATGCCGGAGGCTGATTCTCTCGTTTCTGTCTTATTGATACAAGAATCAGAACGATGATTGTAACGATATATGGAACAATCTTATAGATCTGTGCAGGTAAGAATGGTAAAGGAAGTCTGATATAGGCAATAAGTAAACCACCAAAAAGGATTGAACCCCATACAGAGTTTAAAGGTTTCCATAAACAGAATATAACAAGAGCCACAGAGATCCAGCCTGTACCGGCAAGACCTTCCTTACTCCATACACATCCTGATAAGGTCATAATCGAAACCATACCACCGATGGCGCTTATGCCACCGCCGATCAAAGTTGCGAGATATTTGTATTTTTCGACATCAATACCAGCCGCATCAGCTACTGCAGGAGATTCTCCTACAGATCTAAGGTATAAACCTTTCTTGGAATAGTTCATGAATAAATGCATCGCTATAACAATCACAAAACCAAGATATACAAAGATATTGTACTGGAATAACAGTTCACCGATAAATGGTATATTCTGTAAGAATTCAGGCATTACCGGATTGATAAAGGCATTTTTAAGTTCTGTAGATACAGAGATGTATGAACCCTGCTGAACTCTTAAATATTCACACGCAAACTGACCTACAGCTGTACCGAATATTGTTAAGGCAAGGCCTGTAACATTCTGATTGGCTCTTAAGGTAATTGTAAGAAATGAGAATATCAATGCACCAAGAACGCCCGCAACAAATGATGATACTAAGGCAATAAGTATGCAGACAAATCCGTTTGCAGAAGATCCCATCGTATTGCCATATAAGAAGGCAGCGATCAGTCCGAAAGCTCCACCCATATACATGAGGCCTTCAACACCGAGATTCATGTTTCCGGATTTTTCCGTCAGGATTTCTCCTGATGTACCAAACATGATAGGTGCACCATTTAAAATGGCGGCTTTAATAAAACCGATTATATTGATATTCATCAGTTTTCTCCTTTCTTACGGAAACTTACTTCGTAGTTGATGAAGAATTCACATCCTAACAGACATAAAAGAATAATGCCTGTAATGATACTTGAGATTGTACTAGGTATGGATAACTGAGTCTGTAACACAGATGAACCTCTTGAAAGTATGGCAATTAAGGCAGAGATAATAACCATCACAAAAGGATTAAGCTGAGACAGCCAGCATACCGTAATAGCGGTAAAACCAACGTTATTGGCTACATTGGAGAATAATGTCATATCTGTTCCAGAAGCTACCATATAACCCGCAAAACCACTTAGAGCACCCGATATAAAGACAGTTCTTAAAACGATTCTGCTGACATTCATTCCGGCATATCTGGCTGTATTTTCAGATTCACCAAGTACAGCAATCTCATAACCCTGTTTGGTGTAGTTCATATAGATAAACATTACTACTACAAATATCAGAGCGAATATCCAGCCGATATGTACGCCGCCTATTTTAGGTAAAACGGCTTTTTCATTAAACATCGGAATAATCTGTGAACCAGGCTTTCCTTCCCAAGGACCACCACATAACCATGCGGCGATACCGATGGCGATATAGTTCATCATTAAGGTGAACAGTGTTTCGTTGGTATTGTATCTTGACTTGAATAAGGCAGGAATTAAAGCCCAGATACCACCACCCAGGATAGCGGCAATAGCCATAACTATTAATAATACAAATGAAGGAAGTTTGTCATACCAGTATAAGGCAAAGTATGAACAGCATATAGCACCGATGGTAATCTGACCTTCAGCACCGATATTCCAGTATTTCATTTTGAAACAAGGAGCCAGCGCCAGAGCTACAGTAAGCAAAGGTACAGCGATCTTTACAACCTGTCTGATACCTGATGCCTTACCTAAAGATCCGTTTATCATCTGCATATACGCTTCTATAGGATTTGTACCAAGACACGCAAAGATAAGACCACCCAGTACAATAGCCAGTACAAAGGCACCTATTCTTACTGCCAGCATTCCCGCAATTGACATATTTTCACGCTTGGAAATTCTGATTAATGGCGTTTTTTCTCTATGATTTATTGCAGTCATTAATGAACCCCCTCTTCCATGTTTTTAGTCATAAGTAAACCGATTTCTTCTTTGGATGCGACTCTGGCATCAACAATACCGGCAACTCTGCCTTCATTTAATACCATGATACGATCACACAGCTGAAGTAATACGTCAAGGTCTTCACCGACAAAGATAACAGCTACACCCTTATCCTTCTGATCGGATAAAAGATTATAGATTGTATAGGATGTGTTTATATCTAAACCTCTTACAGCATAGGCACTCATCAGTACACTTGGATTAGAGGCGATTTCTCTGCCTACAAGAACCTTCTGTACATTACCACCTGAAAGTTTTCTTACTGGATATTCTACAGATGGCGTTTTTACTTCAAGATCATTAAGTATTACTTCCGCAAGTTCCTTAGGTTCCTTACGGTCTACAAACATACCTTTATTTGATCTCCATGTACGTAACATCATATTATCGGTCATACCCATTCCACCGACAAGTCCCATACCTAATCTATCTTCTGGTACAAACGCCATGGCAACACCTGCTTCTCTTATTTCTAAAGGTGTTTTACCCACAAGATTGGATGTGGATCTTCCTTCAGGAGAATAGATAATAGAGCCTGTAGCTACCCTTCTTAAACCGGCAATTGATTCCAGAAGTTCCTTCTGTCCAGAACCTGCAATACCGGCAATGCCCAGTATTTCACCGCCATAGGCAATAAAACCGACATCTTTTAATTTGAAGTTACCTTCATTATCTCTGACTGATAAATCGGCTACGGTAATACGCGGTTTGATATCGACTGGTGTTTTTCTTTCGATATCTAAAGTTACCTGATGGCCGACCATCATCTCTGTTAAGGCATCAGGATTAGTCTCTTTGGTACGGACAGTCTTGATGTGTTCACCCTTTCTCATAACTGCTACAACATCACTTATTTCCATAACTTCATTCAGTTTATGGGTAATGATGATAACAGTCTTACCCTGTTCTCTCATTGAACGCAAGACATTGAAGAGTTTTTCTGTTTCCTGAGGTGTTAGAACAGCTGTAGGTTCATCAAGAATAAGAATATCGACACCACGGTATAATACCTTGATTATTTCAACTGTCTGTTTTTCCGATACGGACATATCATAGATCTTTTTGTTTGGATCAATATCAAAACCGTATTTGGAGGCTATATCTTTTACTTTGGAAGCGATAAGTTTCATATCCATCTTTTCATCTTCGAGTCCCAGAACAATGTTCTGAGCAGCTGTAAAGACTTCTATCAGCTTAAAGTGTTGATGAATCATACCTACACCATAATTAAACGCATCCTTAGGTGTTTTGATCGTTACCTTTTCTCCCTCAACAAAGATTTCTCCTTCATCTGGATAATAGATACCGGCAACCATATTCATCAGAGAAGTCTTACCAGAACCGTTTTCACCTAAAATAGCCATGACTACACCATGGTCTACGTATAAGTTAACGTGATTGTTCGCAATAACACTTCCGAAATGTTTACTGATATTTCTGAATTCTATCGCATGTACAGTATTTTCCATAATACCTCCATATACAAGGAAAACGGGGCCGCTAAGGCGCGGCCTCGTTTAATATTCAATTAGTTTAATAAAGTAATGCCATCAATGTCTAAAGCAAAGTATGGTGCGCTGTTGAAATAAGATTCATTGAAGCATCCGTCAAAGATAGCTTCGTTTGTATCAGGTACCCAGTCACCATCAGTATCTGTAGCCATTGCAGAAGTAACTTCAGCACCACCTACAGTAAATGTAGAAGTATCAAATACCTTTACAGAACCATCTTCAATACCGGCCTTTGCAGCAGCGATAGCTTCAGCAGTACCAGGAGCAGCAACATTCTCATTTAATGGTGTCATAACAACATCACCATCTTTTAAGCCATGACCTTTATAGTCCTGAATTGTAGCTTTATCACCACCGTTAACCAGAGTTTCAATTACTGTTACAAAGTAGTTTGTCCAGTCAATTCTTGTAGAAATGATAGAAGCGTTAGGAGCCAGTTCAGCAGTAGACATATCAACGTTGTAACCTACATGGAATCTGCCGTTAGCTTCAGCGGTTGTAGCAGGAGTAGTAGAGTCGGAATGCTGAGAGATTACCCAGGCACCGTTATCAATCAGGTCTTTGGCGCAGGCAGCTTCATCAGTTGGATTGCCCCATGAGTTGATGAACTTAACGATCATGGTAGCTGATGGACATACAGATTTTGCACCAAGATAGAATGCAGTATAACCTGATTTAACTTCAGCATATGGATAAGCACCAACATATCCAAGTAATGCTTCATCTTCAGTGATTGTACCGTTTTCAATCAGTTCATTGAGTTTCATGCCAGCCGCAACACCAGCCAGATATCTTCCTTCATAGATCGATGGGAAAGCATTACCTGTATTGTCAAGATTGTCTCTCTGAGAATTTTCGTTTGTCATACCAGAGAAGAAAGTATCTGGATAATCAGGAGCAACTGTCAGCATGGCAGGTTCCATACCGTAAGAGTTGTTGAAGACAACAAGATAACCTTCTTCAGCGAAGTCTGTGTTATCTTCAGCTACAGGGTCACCTTCTGGGTGATCATATGTATATTTCCATTCAACAGTAATACCTTTAGAGGCAAGAACTTCAGTAGCGGCATCAGCAGCCATATAGAAGTTACGGTCATAGGCAGCTTCTTCGTTACCGATGCTGACCATACCGATCTTGTAGACTGTTTCAGCTGGAGTATCATCTGTTGAAGCAGATTCACCATCACCTGATGATGAAGAACATCCTCCAAGAGAAACAATCAGCATTAACGCAAATAATAAAGTAAGTAGTTTTTTCATTTTCTCTCCTTTTTATATGTTAATCAGTTTCCTGGATTAACCAAAAAAATAAAAACAGTACGTATAAATGCGTACATATTCGGATAAGAAATTATTAATAAATAATTTCTCTGTTAAACCTCGCGATTGACAGGCAACAAAGAAACTGACCTGTCATAGTATTATCATTTACGGTGATAATGTAGAGACTCCCTCTCCCTATCAGAAGGATTATACGACGTTTATATGAGTATATTAACACATAAAAAGTTCCTGTAAACATGTAAAACGCTTACAAATTTCAAATAATAATTTACCTGAAATTGACATAATTAAAAAAGCCTTTTATATAAAGGCTTTTCGAAATAATATTAATATTTTTCTTCTATCTGTTTCTTCAGAACTTCTACAAGTTCATCATACTTCATAGGTGTCTGACCCTCTTTGCCATATCTTCTGACATTGACTGAATCAGAATTCATTTCATTATCACCTAATACTAAAGTAACAGGTATCTTCTTCATCTGGGATTCTCTCATACGGTAACCCAGTTTTTCATTACGGTCATCCACATTTACACGATAACCCAGAGAAACAAGTCTGTCTTTGATATCATGAGCGTAATCCGCATGGATTTCACTGTTTACCGGAATGATATTGACCTGTACTGGTGATAACCATAATGGCCAGATACCCTTTGTTTCTTCCATCAGGAAGGCAGTAAATCTGTCAAATGTACCAAATATTGCACGGTGTATAACAACCGGTACAGCCTTTTCACCGTTAGAATCAATATAATTGAGTTCAAATCTTCTAGGTAATAAGAAGTCCAGCTGGCATGTAGACAGTGTAACTTCTGGACCGATGGCAGGTTTAACTTCTACATCGAGTTTAGGACCATAGAATGCCGCTTCACCCTTGGCTTCATAGTAGTCTACACCTATTTCATTTAATACATCACGAAGTTTGGCTTCAGCGTTATCCCACATTTCATCATCATCAAAGTATTTTTCCTTATCTTCCTTATCTCTTAATGAAAGACGGAAACTGTAGTTTTTGAATCCGAAATCCTTATATGTTTCAAGAATAAGGTTTACAACCTTCTTGAATTCTTCGCCGATCTGATCAGGTCTTACAAACAGATGTGCATCATTCTGACACATGCAGCGTACTCTTTCAAGACCCTTCATGGCACCAGATGCCTCATAGCGGAAGTCCGTCGCAAATTCACCGATTCTTACAGGCAGGTCACGATAGGAATGCATCTTGTTCTTATATACCAGCATATGATGAGGACAGTTCATTGGTCTTAAGACAAATTCTTCTTCATCAACCTTCATTACCGGGAATATGTTTTCCTTATAGTGATCCCAATGACCAGATGTTACATATAACTGTTTTGTACCGACACATGGTGTGTAGACATGCTGATAGCCTAAAGCCTGTTCTTTCTGATAGATATAGTTTTCCAGCTGTTTTCTGATGATGGCACCATTAGGAAGCCATAAAGGCATGCCGGCACCGACAAGCTGCGAAGACATGAAGATTTCCTGTTCCTTACCGATCTTACGATGATCTCTTTCCTTGGCTTCTTCAATCTCCTTCATATACTGATTGAGATCTTCTTCATTATAGAAACAAACACCGTATACTCTCTGCAGCATCTTGTTCTTGGCATCACCCTTCCAGTAGGCACCGGAATGTTTAACCAGTTTGAAATACTTCATTTCTTTGGTTGTTTCAACATGTGGTCCTCTACATAAATCGGTAAAGTCACCCTGTGCATAACATGAAATAACCGCAGAATCTTCCATATTGTTTATAAGATCAATCTTGTATTCATCATCCTTAAACATCTCTAAAGCTTCAACTTTAGATATTTCTTTTCTTACTATACGCTTATTGTCTTTAGCGCATTTCTTCATTTCCTTTTCAATCTTCGAAAGATCTTCTTCCGTTAAAGAATCTTCACCAAGATCCATATCATAATAGAAACCATCATCAATAACCGGACCTACCCAGAATTTGGCATGCGGATATAAATGAGATACAGCCTGAGCCAAAAGGTGTGCACAGGAATGGTTCAGAATATTCAGTTCAGCGTTTTCCTTGATATTAATCATAAATCCCCTTTCAAATAAAAAAGGTGGCCAAAGGTCGCTAATGCGAGGTACCACCTTAACTTTTTACTTATACTCTTAACGCGAGCTACGTCATCCCATTACGGAGAAACTGATAAGTAGTAATCATATGAGTCTGTAACCATTTCCAGCACCATGGTCTCTCTATAACAGGTTATTCATAAGATCTTGTCTTATCTACGTTACAAATCAATTATAATACTTAAAAATTAAAAAGGAACTATTTTAAATATAGTTCCTTATGAAATTATCGATATTCACAAAATAATTCTCATTTTTAAATGATTTGGCATGTCCGGCATCAGCTACAGGATAATACTTTTTAATACCCTTATTGTGATTATAGAGAATGGTTGCCATTGTAAACGGTACAAGTTCATCCGCTTCTCCATGAACAAAGACAATAGGTATTTCATTGTTTTCAAGAGACATCTTAGGAGATACATCATCAAATGTAATACCAAACTTCTCTTTCATCATTCCATTAAAGATATTGAGAATGATTTTGGTGTTGTTAAGCTTATAGTCATGTCTGATGACATAATCAAGTTCTTCATATAATGAAGAATAACCGCAGTCTTCGACAATACATTTAACGTTTTTATCTAAGCCTAATGATGAAGCCATCATTACAGATGCTGCACCTAATGATGTACCATATAATACTACAGGAGCGTTAGGATGTTTGATCTTGAGATATCTGCACCATAAAAGAATATCAATTGATTCTTTCTGTCCATAGGTAATATATTCACCTTCTGATTCGCCGCACGCTCTTAAATCAATCAGCAGCAGATTGTATCCCAGCTTATCAAATTCAACAGCTCTAGAGAACATGTTTTCCTTATTGTTGGAAATACCATGAACCATCAGCATAAACGGCGCATCTTCATGATTGACAATCTTATAAGCATAGAGTTTTAATCCATCAAATGATTTGATAGATACCTTGGTTACTTTAGAATTAGTAAACCATTCCCTGTATTCATCATCTATCTTTCCGACAGATCTCTGAGCCTTAAAAACCTTATTGAAAAGACTTTCACTGATGGCTTTATAGGAAACATATGTGGCAGCTGCACTACCAACAACTAAAGCAGCTATTTTCGTACTGTTTTTCATTATTCGAAATCCTTTTTCTTCTCCATCAGCATATCATAAGAATTCTGATAATTGAGAAGTTTAGTCTTTTCTTCTTCGACCTTTTCTTTAGGAGCCTTGGCTACAAACTTCTCATTTGACAGCATCCCTCTGGATCTCTTGATCTCCCCTTCAAGTCTTACAAGTTCCTTTTCAATCTTTTCGAGTTCGGCTTTCTTGTCGACGATCTCATTCATGATATAGGAAACCTTACCGAAGGATGTAGGTCTTACAATTGTTTCTTCAGCTGTATCTTTAATGATAATCAGCTTGGTCATCTTATAAAGAATAGAAGATAAAGAATCAGTCATATTCATTCCATCAATCAGAATATTGAGTTCTTTAGAAGGCTTGATGTTGTTTTCGGTTCTTATTTCTCTTGTCTGCTTAATGATTTCAATAATAGAATCAACTGAATCAGTCTTGGATGAATCAATACCTTCGATTACTAGAGGCCAAGATTCAATACAGATAGATACTTCCTTACTCTGATGTATTTCCTGATATATCTCTTCAGTCACAAAAGGAATAAATGGATGCAATAACTTGAGTATAGCTTCCAGAACATATATTAATGTGTTTAATGTTTCGTGTTTTACATTGATATCATCTGAATTGAGTGATGTCTTGGTAAATTCGATATACATTGAACAGAAATCATTCCAGACAAAGTTCATGATTTCATTACCGGCGATACCGAATTCATACTTATCAAGATTGGCTGTAGCTGAAGTAATAACCTGATTGAGTTTACCGGCAATCCAGTTATCTATATCAGAAGATATTTCCGGTTTTTTATAAGTATAGTCTTCATCAACATTCATCAGAACATATCTTGAGGCATTCCATAACTTATTGATAAAGTTCCAGTCAGCTTCCATCTTTTCGGTTGAATAATTCATATCAAGACCTGGAGTAGAGTTGGTTGATAAGAAGAGTCTTAAGGTATCACAGCCGTACTGGTTGATCAGATCAATCGGATCTATACCGTTGCCTAAAGACTTGGACATCTTGCGTCCCTTTTCATCTCTGATGAGTCCATGAATCAGACAGTCTTTGAATGGTACATCATTCATGAAATGTCTTGCGGAGAAAGCCATTCTCGCTACCCAGAAGAAGATGATGTCATAACCTGTAACCATACATGAGGTTGGAAAGTATCTGTCGAGATCTTCTGTCTTATCAGGCCAGCCTAAAGTAGTAAACGGCCATAAGGCGCTTGAGAACCAGGTATCAAGGACATCTTCATCCTGATGATAGTTTTCAATATCTTTAGGTGGATCAACTTCGCAATATATTTCCCCTGTTTCATTGTGATACCAGACAGGAATACGATGACCCCACCATAACTGTCTTGAGATACACCAGTCTTCAATGTTTTCAAGCCAGCCGTTAAAGGTCTTTTCAAAACGCTTAGGATAGAAGTTTATCTTTGATTCTTCTTTTTCCTGAGCCTTTAATACTTCATCAGCCAGAGGTTTCATCTTTACAAACCACTGTTTGGAAAGATAAGGTTCAATCATGACACCAGTTCTTTCGGAGTGGCCTACAGAGTGCATAATCTTATCGGCTCTGATAAATGCGCCTTCTTTCTTGAACTTTTCAAGAAGCTTTTCACGGCATTCATATCTGTCTAAACCATTGAATTCACCGCAGATCTCATTCATCGTAGCGTCTTCATTCATACATACAGGCATTTCTAGATGATGCCTGATCGCTATCTGATAATCGTTTGGATCATGAGCCGGTGTACATTTCATAATACCGGTACCAAAACCGATTTCAATATATTCATCACCGATGATAGGAAGTTCCATTCCATTGGCTGGATTGATCGCTTTTTTACCGATCAGATAATTATGTTCTTCATCATTTGGATTTACAACGATACATACATCACCAAACATTGTTTCCGGACGTGTAGTCGCTACTTCAATAGTTTCATCACTATCTACCAGATTGTACTTAAGATAGTACATATATCCTTCAACATCCTTATGTATTACTTCGATGTTGCTTAAAGCGGTCTTTGCCTGAGGGTCCCAGTTGATAACACGGGCTCCCTGATAGATAAGACCTTCTTTATAATATGTAACGAAAACCTGGGCTACAGCTCTGCTTAAACCTTCATCAAGCGTAAATCTTTCCTTGCGGTAATCTACAGAGATACCGAGTTTTGCCCATTGTGAACGGATAAAATCAGAATATTCATGTTTCCATTCCCAGGCCTTCTCCAAGAACTTTTCTCTTCCCAGATCATATCTAGAAACACCCTGTTCCTTTAATCTGGCATCAACCTTTGCCTGGGTGGCAATTCCGGCATGATCCATACCAGGAACCCATAAGACATCTTCTCCCTTTAAACGATGATACCTGCTTAACAGATCCTGAATCGTATTATCCATCGCATGACCAAGATGCAGCTTGCCTGTTACATTAGGTGGCGGAATAACGATGCAGTAAGGTTTCTTTGACATATCACCACATTCAAAATAATGATGATCAAGCCATCCCTGATATTTTCCTTCTTCTACTTTATTCGGTTCATATTTCTGAGCTAACATAATTAACCTCCTTAAAAAATAAAAAGGTGGCCCTAAGGTCGCTATAGCGAGGTACCACCTTAACTTGTAACTTAATCCCTTAACGCGGGTATACGTACATAAGTAAACTCCAAGACAACATTTTCATTCCATCCAGTATAACTTCCACCACCCGTTATATCTCTAGATTCCCAATGGAACTACTTTCTTCTTTTCAACGTCGATTAAATTATATAGGATATAAAGAAGATTATCAATTGATGTTCAAGACATCAGCGATATACTCATGGATATCTTCCATACCCTTCTTCTTTTCTGCTGATACATAAAGAATAGGTTTTATATCTTTAAATAATTTATTTTTGTTATTGTTCAACTGATTGTTGGACAGTTTATCAATCTTATTGGCTACTATCAGATATCTTAAACCCTTATCTTCAAGATAGCTTTTCATATCAAGATCATCTTTGGTTAATCCGATTCTAGAATCAACTATCATCACTACCAGTCTGATCTTGTTTTTTCTGTCAAAATAAGCTGACATCATAGCGTCAAAATCAAGCGCTTCTTCATAACTTCTTTTCGCATATCCATAACCTGGCACATCAACCGATGTATAGATATCGTTGATATTGAAGAAGTTTATCAGTCTGGTTTTACCGGGAGTCTTTCCGACATATGCCAGTTTATTCTTGTATAAGGCATTGATCAGAGAAGACTTTCCGACATTGGATCTTCCAACGAATACTACTTCATCTTTGGTATCGGGAAAATCCTTGACTGCTTTGGCACTTCTGATAAAACTTATCACAGTAAAGCCTCATTGATAACCTGATCAACCTTGGTACAAGGAATATATACCACTTCCTTCTTTACCTGTTCAGGGATATCATCAAGATCCTTGACGTTTTCTTTAGGAATACAGATAGTCTTGATTCCGCTTCTGTGAGCTGCCAGAGATTTTTCTTTTAAGCCACCGATTGGTAATACATTACCTCTTAGGGTAACTTCACCAGTCATTGCCAGATCCTTTTTAACCGGACGCTTGGTAATAGCGGATACTAAAGCCGTAGTGATAGTTACACCGGCTGAAGGGCCATCTTTTGGAACAGCGCCTTCCGGTACATGAATATGAATATCATGTTTATCAAAGAATTCAGTTGGAATATTGAATTTTGATGCGTTGGCTTTTATGTAGTCTAAGGCAATCTTGGTAGATTCAACCATGACTTCACCAAGTTTACCGGTAACCACAAGATTACCCTTACCTTCAAAGTAGTTAACTTCTACAGGAAGAATATCACCGCCGAATGATGTATAAGCCAGTCCTGTAACTACACCAATCTCATTTTTCTTTTCCTTTGTACCATATTCAAAGATTTCATGACCCAGCCATTCATTGATAAGTTTTTTACTTACACGAACTGACTTTTTCTTTTCTTTGATGATTGAAAGTACTGATTTACGGCATAATGAACCGATAGTTCTTTCAAGCTGTCTAACACCTGCTTCTCTTGTATAGTGTCTGATGAGATAAAGGATATTTTCATCAGTAATAGAGAACTGTTTATCCTTTAAACCGTTGGCTTCCATCTGTTTAGGAATAAGATGTCTCTTTGCGATATTGAGCTTTTCAATTTCGGTATAGCTTGACAGTTCAATGATTTCCAGTCTGTCTAATAAGGCAGGTGGAATATTATCGCGGTAGTTTGCGGTTGCGATAAATAATACATCAGATAAATCATATGGTTCTTCAAGATAATGATCTGAGAACATGGAGTTCTGTTCAGGGTCTAATACTTCTAACATCGCTGAAGAAGGATCGCCCTTATAGTCAGCTGCCATCTTATCAATTTCATCAATCAGGAAGACAGGATTTATTACCTGAGCTTTCTTCATTCCCTGAATGATTCTGCCAGGCATTGAACCTAAGTATGTTCTTCTGTGTCCTCTGATTTCAGCTTCATCTCTTACGCCACCTAAAGATATCTTTACAAAGTTACGGTTAAGAGCTCTTGCGACTGATTTGGCTAAAGATGTCTTACCGACTCCAGGAGGACCAACCAGACAGATAATAGGAGATTTTAAAGAATTGGTCATCTGTTTGACTGCCAGATATTCGAGAATTCTTTCTTTTACTTTCTCTAAGCCGTAATGGTCTTCATCAAGAATTCTTGAAGCAGCTTCAAGATCTTCATTATCTTCCGATTTCTGCCACCACGGAACATTTAACAGCCATTCAAGATAGGCTCTGATAACACCTGTTTCACCAGTAGATGGCGGTAACATTTCATAGTGTTTGAATTCTTCTCTGGCCTTCTGTTTGATATTTTCAGGATAAGGATTGTTTTCAAGCTTTTCCTTTAAATCATCAATATCAGATCCGCCATCATCACCATTCAGTTCACTTCTGATGGCCTTTAATTTTTCTCTCAGATAATAGTCTCTCTGTCCATCTTCGATAGACTCTTTGACTTTTTCATTGAGTTCATCCTCAATCTTCTGCATACTGCGTTCCTTATCGATGTAATCCAACATCATCGATAAACGGTTATTGATGTTAGGTTCTTCTAAAAATTCCTGTTTGTTTTCAATACCCTGAACATATAACTGGGCAAAGGTATCAACAAGAACGCTCGCCATAGTCGGATTGTAGTTTGACTGTTTTGGAATAAATCCAGGACGTGCAAATTTCTTGGCAATCATATTGAATTCCGATAAGGCAATCTTTAATGATTCTTCTATTGAAGAATTAGAGTCAACAGTATCGAGAAGTTCTTCAACTTCCACAAAATTGATTTCATTGATTGTGTAGTGCTTTTTAATCAGACAGCGGCACATACCGGAAAAGACAACCTTCAGATGATCATCTCTTTCCCTGATCTCTTTGATATGACATACTGTTCCATATTCATAGATATCTTCAGGTTTAGGATAATCAACCGTAAGATCTTTCTGGGAAACGATAACGATACCGGTATTGTTGGTCTTGGCGTAATTAACCGAACTGATTGATGTTGATCTTCCTACTTCAACAGAAAGATCCTGTAAAGGGAAAATAATCGCTCCTCTTGTACACAATAAAGGATAAGAATAATTACTCATATGAAACCTCCTTTATTTGAGAAAAGACGCTCAGCGTCTTTTTATTTCTTTAAAAGTTCTAATGTCTTCTGAACCTTAAGATCAGATTTGACATTATCCACTGGGATATATTTCTTTAATTCTTCGATATCCATGCCATACATTTCAGACATTGAAGTGAATTCCTTATCAACATCTTCATCATTTACTTCAACATTTTCCAGTTTGGCAATTTCATTTAAACCAAGATTGATCTTGATTCTCTTGATGGCATCATCTTTCATTGTTTCCTTCATCTGATCAACAGTCTGGTTGGTAATCTGAAGGAACTGAGATAATGAGAGACCCTGCTGCTGTAAGCGCTGATCATAGTTAGAAATCATATTGTTGGTTTCGTTATCAATCATCACATCAGGAATTTCAACTTCAACGACATTTACAAGTGATTCCAGTAATGCTTCTTCAGCTGCACTTTCAGCATCTCTTGTCTTTCTGTCTTCAAGTCTCTTCTTGGTATCGTTCTTTAATTCTTCAACAGTCGTAACATTCTCCATGCCTAGACCCTTAACGAATTCATCATCCAGTAAAGGTAATACCTTCTTCTTGATTTCATGAACAGTAACAATAAACTTGACTGGCTGTCCCTTTAATTCTTCAGCGTGGTAATCATCAGGGAATGTAACATCGATATCTTTAGTCTCTTCTGACTTCATGCCGATTAAAGCTTCTTCAAAGCCAGGAATGAATGAATGAGAACCGATAACGAGATCATAGTTTTCACCCTTACCGCCATCAAATGGAACACCATCCTTGAAACCTTCAAAGTCAATTACACATGTATCACCATCTTCAACTTCGCCGTCTTCCTTTAATTCAAGATCAGCTTTTCTTTCAAGAAGTGATGCGATATCACTGTCTACTTCAGAATCTTCTACTTTAACTTCATCAAGCTTGTATTCAAGGCCTTTATAATCACCTACTGTAACATCAGGCATTACAGGACATTCAAAGGTCATAACACACTTTTCTTCATTGATTTCATCTAACTTTAATGTAGGTCTGTCAATAAGTTCAACCTTGTGTTCTTCAATAGCGGCCTCTAATGCACCCTGAGCCAGAGCTTCAGCAGCATCCAGCAGTACTTCCTGACGGTTAACGTATTTGTTCAGCATACTCTTAGGAGCCTGACCCTTACGGAAACCTTTGATTTCAATCTTCTTGGCAATTTTATTGAATGCAGCATCTTTAGCGGCAGTCCATGCTTCCCCTTCTAAAGTAGCTGTTAATTCGCACTTTGCGTTTTCTATTTTTTTATACTCAGACATGTTTTTCTCCTTTTGTAACTTTTATATTATAACAACAAACACCTCTATTTACTATTAAAATAATATATTTTAGTACTTAATTAGCAGTCTCAAAAGCCTTATTGATATATTCAATAATCTCATCACACAGATCTCTGGTTTCTTCTTTTGAATATACCACAGGATAATTCAGCAGCATTGTCTGAAATAATACTTTACCGGCAAGTAAAGACTTTGAAGGTTCCTTCATAAAGATATCTTCCAGATAATGTTTACCCTCAAGATAAGATTCGCTTTCTTCGAGTCTTTCCATCTTAGAAGGATTAAACCCGAGTATTTCCCCTTCTTTATCAATGGAAAATTCATAGTTTATTTCCTGTCTGATTAAAGAGTCTATAAGTAATACCTTGGCATTGATAAAACCTTGAGACACAAGATAATCCTGGCAGACATCGATATAGTCCCTTAAGTTTCTTTTATCAAGGACATCTACACCGTAAAGCTGATGTTCTCTGTCACCATTTAAAAGCGATAGAAGTTTATCATCATCAACTGATTCAACAAGTGTTTTTTTAGTATCAATCTTCTTTCTGATTTCTTTAAGTTTTTCTTCTGTTGCAGAAGGAACATAAGGCATGGAAAGTTCGTTGTCGATCAGTTTGAGAGCTTCTTCATTTCTGTTTTCTGAAATGAGATTTTCAATATCTTCCAGTAACTTATCGTAAAAATCCATAATTAAATCTTAACATATTCAAAAAAACTTAATAAAAAGTCAGACATTCTGATTTTTTGATATACTTTTATCGTATGGACAGAATTGGCTTTGATAATGCGAAATACATCAAAATGCAGTCTCAGAACATCAGAAAAAGAGTTGCGAAATTCAACAGACTCTATCTGGAATTCGGAGGCAAACTCTTTGATGACAACCATGCCTCAAGAGTACTTCCGGGATTTGAACCTGATTCCAAGATCAAGATGCTGCTGAAGCTCAAGGACAAGGTTGAGATTGTACTTGTTATCAATGCCGGAGATATTGAAAAACATAAAATAAGATCAGACCTGGGTATTACCTATTCTCAGGATCTTTTAAGACTGATAGATGCTTTCAATAATGTAGAACTCAAAATCGGTGGTGTGGTCATCACCCATTTTGCAAAACAGGCTGAAGCCATCAAATTAAGAAAGAATCTGGAAAAATCAAATATCAAAGTGGCATATCATTACGCCATTGACAATTATCCTAATAATGTTGACTATATCCTTTCGGATAACGGATTCGGCAAGAATGAATATCTTGAAACCAGCAGTGAAATAATTGTCGTAACAGCACCTGGTCCAGGATCAGGTAAAATGGCGACATGTCTGTCTCAGATTTATCACGATGACAAACACGGACTCAAAGCCGGTTATGCCAAGTTTGAGACTTTCCCTATCTGGAATCTTCCTTTGAATCATCCGGTAAACCTTGCGTATGAAGCTGCGACCGTAGATCTCAATGATGTAAACATGATAGATCCTTTCCATCTTGAAGCCTACAATAAAATCGCCATCAACTATAACCGAGATGTTGAAGTGTTCCCGGTACTGAATAATCTTCTGACCAATATCATGGGTAAACAGATCTATAAATCGCCTACGGATATGGGTGTAAATATGGCGGGTTACTGTCTCAGCGATGATGATGCCTGCAAGGAAGCTGCCAATAATGAAATCATCAGACGCTACTATCAGACTATGGTTGATGTCAGAAAAGATTCATTACCTGAAGAATCACTTCAGAAGCTCGATATCATTATGAACAAAGCCGGCATTTCCCTTGATGACCGTAAGGTAGCGGTAGCCGCCAACAGGTTATCTGAAAAGACCAAGGAACCGGCAGTCGCTATTGAATATAACGGTGAAATTATTACCGGTAAAACATCTTTACTGATGGGCGCAAGTTCAGCTGCATTATTATATGCGATGAAGATTGCCGGAAATATTCCGGATATTCATCTTTTATCAGCCAAAGTATTATCACCTATACAGGAACTTAAGACAAAATACCTTAACGGCAACAATCCAAGACTTCATCCTGATGAGGTTCTTGTAGCCCTGGCAGTAGATTCTACCACAAACGAATACTGTGCCCAGGCATTAAAGTCCTTAAGTCTTCTTAAAGGATGCGAAGCCCATTCTTCCGTAATCCTTTCCGAAACCGATATCAACGTATATAAAAAGCTAGGCATACGCCTAACCATGGAACCGGCATACCGTACCAAGAAACTCTATCATTCAAAATAGGTACATATACCTTTTAAAGGACATTCTTCACACATCGGCTTAGATGCCTTGCAGTGATATCTTCCAAAAAATATAAACTGATGATGACGTTTCCCCCAATCTTTTTTAGGGAAATACTTCATCAGTTTTTCTTCTATTTCCAGTACATCATCTTCTTCATCTGCTATACCAAGTCTTTTTGAAACTCTTGAAACATGAGTATCTACCGCAAATGCCGGAACATCAAAACAGTTGGATAATATGACATTACAGGTCTTTCTTCCTACACCGGGAAGACTTTCAAGTTCCTTACGTTTATCAGGAACTATACCATCATATCTCTCACTTAATATTCTGGATAAAGAAACAATATTCTTTGCCTTGGAACGGTATAATCCTATAGGTTTGATAATTGTTTCTACATCACTTAAATCCGCACGAGATAAAGCTCTCGCATCAGGATATTTTTTAAAAAGAGATGGTGTAACTTCATTTACCCTTTTATCAGTAGTCTGTGCTGATAAGACAACAGCTATCAGCAGTTCAAAACTGTTTTTATGATTCAGTTCGCAATGGGCATCAGGATACATCAAATCAAGAGTATCACCGATAAGTTTAGCGTTCTTTTTCATTTCTCAGTATGGCTTCTATATATGACATTCTTACCTTACGGTTGGCTTCCGCTACTCTTAAGGCTTCCATGAACTTCAGCTGACCGTATTCATTAATCATATCATTCATCTTCTGCAGTTCTGTAGGAGACAGCATCTTTCCAAAGATATCTTCAACCTGATGATAGAGATCTGTATTCTCACTTATTTCATACTTTTCCGGATCAAACTCATAGATACTTTCAATATCAAAAACAGGACCTTTGGCATTGGATCCGATCTTCAGATAATGTTTATCAACAAGACCTGATAGAATCTTATCTACCGATTCAGCATCTCTGCTCAGTTTTTCACAGAAGATATCATACGAAAGACTTCTTCTGTTTTTCTTGTACAGATCAATCAGAAGAATAACGACTGTTTCATCAGCGTTAAGTCCAAGCTTATCAAAATTTTCGAGAATCCAGTTTTTTGAATCAAAATAGGATTCTTTATACCACTTTTTCATTTATAACCTCGAGATAATATCATAACATAATCTTCCAGCTTTGTTGCAGACTTCAACCAGATTGAACTCATATTGAGAAAGATTATCATTAACCAGTGTTTCATCAGATATCGACCGGATAATGGAACATGGTACACCATACATATAACATGCCGTAGCTACCGCGTTGCCTTCCATCTCTCCAGCAAGCGCTTGCTCAAAATGTCCTTTGATGATAAATATCTGATCATCATCCATGATAAACTGATCACCCGATACGATAGGACCGATATGAATATTCTTATAATTAAGTTCCTTAACAATCTCTATAACCATTTCCGAACACTTGTTGGCAATATAGATACTGTCAAAATTTCTTGGCCAGCCTGGCACAAAGAAATCCCAGTCAGCTGTCTTATCGGCGATAACGATATCCCCTACATGTACATTTTCATTTAAAGAACCTGCACAACCTAGATTTATCACAAGATCCGGATGATATCTTTCTATCAGCATCTGTGTACCCATGGCAGCAGCCGCCTTGCCTACACCGCAATGGTGTACAACAACATCTCTTCCGTTTATCTTGCCTTCATAGTATTCATCATTGAATGTGCCTTCACGATAATTAAGAAGTCTTTCAAAATTCACACTGACATCTTCCATCAGTGAAACTATTGAATCTCTTTCTTCAATCATGGCACAGATTATACCGATCATTTTCTTTCTCCTATCACCAGTATCTTTTCATCTTCTACAAAATCTTCAATGACTCTCACATTGAAGTATCTGCTCATTTTATCCTTAATATCATTCACATCAAAAACATTCTGAGTATGATGTTCCTGTATCATAGCTTCTTTTGTATAAAAAGTAAAATGTTCCATTACAGTCTTATCAGTCTTATCAGAAAGAATAGTCCACTGATATGGAGTATTCAGAACATATCCTTCTTCAACATATTCATCCTCAAACTCATCAATTCTGGCGGGATGATGCATATCAAAGATGAGTCTTCCCTTTTCATTAAGGTGTTCATATGCACACCTGAAGAAAGAATCAAGTTCATCAGTTTCAAGATAATTGATGGAATCACAGATGCATAAGACAAGATCATATTTTCTTCCCAAATGATAATCAATCATATTAAGCAGAAGATATTCACCATCAAAATTATCCTTGGAAACATTCTTCATGTCTTCAGATATATCCGAAGCTGTAACATCATATCCTTTATTTTTAAGAATTCCAGCTAAAACACCTGATCCTGAAGCGAGTTCAAGAACTGTCTTAAAGTCTTTTTCTTCGATATATTTGAGCCATAAGGATAAAGCCTCTACATCCTGTATGAGCTCATCATAGTACTTGGCAAGAATAGAATAATTGTTTACATCTTTACTGTTGGCAGATCTTTCCATAAACCCTCTAGATTGTATACTTCTCTTTCACCATCATAAAAGACATGACAGACAATAGAACCAAGATCGGCAAGCAGCCACTTTGATCCTTCATCGGAATAACATTTCTTTACATTATATCCTTCTTCCAGGACTTTATCTTCAACATTATCGATAATCGATTTGGCCATACGGTAGTTTCTGGCTGTACCGATTATAAAGTAATCCAGGAATGGTGACTGTCCTCGAAAATCGATAATAGTTATATCTTCAGCCAGTCTTTCATCCATGGCATCATACGCTGTTTTTAACAAATCCTTCATTCTTACCTCTTACATACTGTTCAACATCATCTTTCAGCATTTCATATGCCCTGTAAAGATCATATTTGGCAATCTCCAGAATATCATCATCTATTTTTCTTAACGGTTCCCTTTTATCAGCGATATATAATATCAGACTTAACTTGTCATCAGAATTGCAGATGGTGTGATTGTATATCGCATTGAGAATCTCTTCATCCTTATAGTCACATTTTTCAATCAGATAATATTTGGCAACCCAGCCATGATATCCACCCTGAATACTGTTTAGTTTTTCAGGATCATATTTCTTCAGATATTCTTCAAGAACACCTGATGTCTTTTCATCAGGAAACTTGCAGACATCATGTAAAAGTCCTGCCATATAGGCCTTATCAGGATCTACACCATGACATTCCGCCAGCATCTCACAGGTATCAGCCACAGATAAAGAATGAAGATAACGTGACTTCTTCATATTCTTTTTTACCAGCTGTTTCATAAACTCTCTGTCTTTCAGAAGTTCTTTTCTGGAATCGGCATCAAGAGTCATAAAGTTATCAAAAGTGATATCTTTTCTGATCATGGAAGCTGGATCTTTCTTTCTCTGCTCGGTTTATATAAGACAACTGTCTTGCCTATGGTCTGTACAAGTTCTGCACCGGTATGGGCACAGAGATCTACAACAAGCTCATTCATTGTAAGTTCGCATGTCTTGAGTATTGAAATCTTTACAAGTTCTCTTGCCTTTAGACATTCTGAAATAGAACGGTAGGTATTTTCTGTAGGTTCATCCTTACCGATCTGAAAAAGAGCCTTTTCATTTACGGCTAAAGATCTCAGATATCTTTTCTGTTTACCGTTTAACATTAAATACTCACCTCACTCTTATATACTGATACATCACTTAAACTGTGTACCACAATATCACATTTACCGTTAATCTTGAATAAACCAAGTCCTTTAATCACAAATAACTGTTCACCATCTATTGAATATTCTTTTTCCGATAAAGGTTTAACCTTCAGATCAAACTCAGAATAATGTTTCTGATAATAGTCATCCGCATTCTCACTCTTTGTACGGTGTATCTCCTGATTATTGTTGATATAGAAAATTATCGAAGATTTTTCTTTTGGAATGACATCTACTCTAAGTAATCCCTGATAGAAATATGACTGTCTGTCCACAAACTGGAAAACCTGAGGTTTAATCGTCTTATCAATCTTCGATAACTTGTATTTATCGTTGTTTAGATGTGTTGAATAGTTGTTCACATCAACTAAACCCGGTGTATCAATAAAGATATATTTACCAAAATCAATTTCAACGTCTGATAAGGTTGTACCAGGATACATTGATGTTGTAAGATAATCACTTTTAATCAGTTTATTGATTAAAGAAGATTTACCGGCATTGGCTCTTCCGGCAAAGACTACCCTGTTTACACCAAGATCATCAAGTACTTCAAAAAACTGTTCGTTGAATGCTCCTTCAAACTTGTTGGTTAAAATGGCACAACGGGTCTTTGGATACTTTCTGTTAAGTTCAAAAAGTTTTCTTGAAAAGATGGAACTGATCTTGTCGTCTGTCATATTTACAGGCATGAGATCGGTCTTGTTTACCACCAGCATCGTACTATAATCCTTAAACAGTTCCAGCAGATCATCCTGTTCGATAACCAGGGCATCAAGAATATCAATGATGACCACAAACAGTTCATTTGAATATTTCTTATAGATATCCAGTATCTTTTCATTGGTCACAAAATTGGAATACATCGATTTTGTATCACCATAATGCGATAATCTAAAACACCTCTGGCAATACGCCTGTTCGTTGTTTACGACATATCCGATACTGTTTTTATCTTCACACTGTAGTTCTGCGCCACAGCCCTTACACTTTGTCATTAAGGATATACCTCCATATAAGCTTTTCTACCTGACGGTTGACGGAAGTCATAGGTGTATCTTTTTCCATCAGCTGTTTGCAATATATTCCATAACAGCCGCTCAGATTGGCACCGGTAATATCAGTGAGAAGCTGATCACCCAGCACTACGGTCTTTTCCGGTTTACTCTTTAACATTAAACACGCTCTCCAGTACTGAAAAGGTAACGGTTTAAGCGCAAAATATACATAATCGACATCCATGCCGTTAAGAAACATTTTAACCCTTTTCTTCGTATTATTGGAAAAGATGGCAACCTTAAAACCTTCACTTTTCAGTTTTTCAATAAAGGCCTTTGCCCTTTCATCACAGATTCCTGTATCGGGAACGGCTATCGTATTGTCTATATCAAGAAGAACAGTATCAAAACCTTTTTCTTTGAGTTTATCGGTATTGAGATCTGTAAAGATCTGAAGTTTTTCTTTAGGTCTGAATAAAGCCATACTTAATCAAACAGACTGGTCTGTTCATCCTCCTTTACTTCCTGATCATAATAATCAGCAGGTAAATCAATAATATCAGTTTCCAGAATATCCGACATATCTTTCTTGAGATAGAAGTTATAGCTGTTATCTTCCAAAGGATAAGAGAAAGAAGCTTCAAGGTCCATAAAAGGAATATCCGAAACAGGAATAAGATTCAGTCCCTTATCAGAAGATACATAGATACTGTTGTATCCGGATATCATTGAAACTTTATTAATCAAATGCGGATTGGATTTGACCTGTTTAAAGATACGGTAACCCTTGGAATTTCTTGATGTCATCTCTAAGGAATCAATATGAATACGTTTGAAACCGCCCTTATCCGTAGATACAAGAAGTTCATCGGATGTATGATGGTGACATTCAGCCTTTACAAGCTCATCAGCCTTGACATTGATACCATATACTCCCTGAGCCTTCATGGCAATATCACTTAAGACATCAATGGAATATTTGTTGCAGTAACCTTCTTTGGTGATAAGTATCAGATCATCACCTTCATATCCTACAGTTGCGCTCACAAGTTCATCATCATCCTTGAGCTTCATACAGCTTACAGCCTTAGATGTACGCTCAAGTGTCATCTTAGGGAAGGATGTCTTTTTGATCATACCCTTCTTTGTCGCAGTTATTAAGAACGCATAGGTTTCAAAATTCTTCACAACGACAGAAGCGATAACCTTTTCATTACCTTCCATTTTTACATAGGAAGATACGTGTTTACCGATATCCTTGAACTTGCATTCATCAATCTTATAAACAGGCACATAGGCACAGTTACCTTTTGATGTGATAACAAGCAGTGTATCAAGCGTATCACAAGGTTTTACACCGATTAAGGCATCAGTCTCTTTGACAAATGGAAGCTGATTCTCGTTGGCATTAAATGCCCTCTCTGAGAATCTCTTTAAGTATCCGTCCCTGGATACACATATGTAACATGGCTCATTTGGAATCATCGCCATCTTATCGACGATTACTTCACTTACTTCATCTTCAATGGTTGATCTTCTAGGTATAACGATATCTTCATTGATCTTCTTTAATTCGTTTGTAAGTACATTATCAAGAACCTTCCTGCTTGATATGATCGCATTTAGTTCAGCGAGTTCTCTGACCAGGGTCTTATTTTCATCCTGTAAAGAAACAATATCCGTATTGGATAAACGGTAAAGTCTTAAAGTAACGATAGCTTCTGCCTGTTCTTCGGAGAATAAGAAAGCTTCTTTCAGTTTTTCTTTCGCGTCTTTTTTATCCTTTGATCTTCGAATAATCGTAATGACATCATCAAGAATAGATATAGCTTTGATTAATCCTTCGATGATATGTAAACGGGCATTCTTTTTATCTCTTAAATAGACTGATCTGTTTAAAACTACTTCTCTTCGGTGTTCGATAAAGGCGTCAATGGCGTCTGTTAAAGACATAAGTACAGGCTTATGGTTTACAATCGCAACATTATTGTATGAATAGTTAATCTGCAGATCGGTATTCTTATAAAGATAATTCAATATCTGTTCGCAATTGGCGTCTTTCTTGCATTCGATGACGATTCTTAAACCGCTTCTCCCTGATTCATCTCTGACATCGACGATACCTTCTATTTCTTTAGAAAGATAGATATCGGATATCTTTTTGACCAGTAATGATTTGACTACTTCATAAGGAATCTCGCTGACGATAATCTGTTTACCTGTTTTTTCTTCCACTATTTCGCAACGGCTTCTTACTACGACCTTGCCTCTACCTGTTTCAAAGATTTCTTTAATCTGTTTTTTACCCTGAACTATACCACCTGTAGGAAAATCAGGACCCTTAATCAGTTCCATCAGTTCATCCAATGTACATTCAGGATTATTTAAACGATATATCGTGGCACTTACTACTTCATTGAGATTATGAGGCGCAATATTGGTCGCATAACCGGAAGCTATACCAGTAGAACCGTTGACTAATAATACCGGGAATCTGGCTGGCAAAACTGTAGGCTCCAGATGGGTATCATCGTAGTTGTTGGTCATGGCTACCGAATTGTAATCTATATCATCCAACAGTAATTCAGCGCTCTTGGCAAGCCTTGATTCTGTATAACGCATGGCAGCCGGTGGATCATCATCGATAGACCCGTTGTTGCCGTGCATATCTATCAGCGGTACATTGATCTTCCAGTCCTGAGACATACGAACCATCGCTTCATAGATTGAAGAATCGCCATGCGGATGGAAGGTACCCATAACGCTGCCTACCGTCTTTGCAGACTTCTTATGAGGCTTTTCATATGTAGAACCATCAATGTACATTGAATACAGAATTCTTCTCTGTACAGGTTTTAAACCGTCTCTGGCATCAGGTAAGGCTCTTTCCTGAATAATATATTTCGAATAACTGCCAAAACGATCAGACATGATATCGTCCAATGTTTCGTTAATCGTATTTTCTATAAATTCTTCCAGTTTTTTCTTAGCCATTTCTTGTAACTCTGTAATCTTCTTCTAAAGTAAAATCAATATTATCATCAATCCATTTTCTTCTGATTTCGGCATTATTGCCCATCAGAACGGATATCTTTCTTTCACATAAGGCAGCATCATCAATAGATACCTGTATTAAAGTTCTCTTCTGAGGATCCATGGTTGTATCCCATAACTGATCGGCATCCATTTCACCAAGTCCCTTGTAACGCTGTACATCGAGTTTTTCACCCAGTTCTTCTTTCTTTCTGGCGAGTTCTTCATCAGAATAAAGATATACACGCTGTTTGTTCTGCATGACACCATATAAAGGCGGCATAGCAATATAGACATGCCCTGTCTCAATAAGTTCTCTCATAAAGCGATAGAAGAACGTTAAAAGAAGGACCTGAATATGCGCGCCATCGGTATCCGCATCGGTCATGATGATGATTTTATCGTAATGAATATTATCGACATTAAAGTTGGCTCCGACACCGGCACCTACACAGTGGATGATGGTATTGAGCTCTTCATTCTTTTCAATTTCACTGATTGAAGCTCTTTCCGTATTAAGAACCTTGCCTCTTAATGGAAGGATAGCCTGAAATCTTGAATCACGGCACTTCTTGGCACTGCCTCCTGCCGAATCACCCTCGACTAAAAACAGTTCAAGTTTTGAAGAATCCTTACTTTGTGCATTAGCGAGTTTACCGCTTAATATCTCTTTTGATTTTGTGCTGTTCTTTTTGCCGGATCTGGCTTCATCCTTGGCCTTTCTGGCAGCTTCTCTGGCTATGCAGGCACGCTGTATCTTTTTAATCAGCTGTAAAGCGATGTTCTTGTTTTCATGAAGATAATAGCTTAACTGTTCTGACACAATCGCATCGATGGCTGATTTGGCCTCAGGTGTACCAAGTTTACCTTTTGTCTGCCCTTCAAACTGAAGTAAAGATTCAGGTATCGAACAGGAAATGATTGAAGTAAGACCTTCTCTTACATCACTTCCTTCAAAGTTTTTATCCTTTTCTCTTAATAGACCATTCTCTCTGGCAAATTCATTTATAACCTTGGTAAAAGCCGTCTTATAACCTACTTCATGGCTGCCGCCATCGCCCGTTCTTACAAGGTTTACAAAAGAGAAGGTATTTTCCTGATAGCCATCCGTATACTGGAAAGCGATATCTACCCCTATGCCATCCTTATTGCCACTGAAACATACCGTATCATGTAAGACATCCTTATCTTCATGAAGATATTCCATAAAAGCTTTAAGACCTTCTTCATAAAGGAAGGATTCAGACTGGTCAGTTCGATTATCCTTAACAGTCAAACGTACATTCTTTAAAAGGAAAGCTTCTTCCTGAGCACGGTCAACGATAGTCTGGAAATTGAAGTTGGTCGTTGAAAAGATGGATTTATCAGGCATAAAGGTAACCTTTGAACCGGTCTTATTGGTAGTTCCGATTTCAATCAGTTTGCCTATCTTTTTACCACCGTTTTCAAAACGCATCTGATAACGTTTCCTGTCTCGACATACTTCTACCACAAGCCATGAAGATAAAGCGTTAACTACCGACGCACCAACACCATGTAAACCACCTGCCGTCTTGTATCCACCCTGATCAGAGAATTTACCACCGGCATGAAGCACGGTAAAAATAACTTCCAGTGTATTCTTGCCGCTCTTATGCATACCAACAGGCATACCTCTACCAGAGTCGGTTACAGTACAGGAACCGTCTTTATTTATTTCTATTACTATTTCATCACCAAAGCCGTTTAAAGCTTCATCAATCGCATTATCGACTATTTCCCATACCAGATGATGTAGACCTCTGCCATCAACTGATCCGATATACATACCAGGTCTTTTTCTTACTGCCTCAAGACCTTCAAGTATTTCTATACTGCTGTCATCATATTTATTTACCATAACCATTAAATTATACCATTATTGTGGAGACTTGTTATAGAATATAGGAGTATTAAAGGGGTATTTATGAAAGTCGTATTATTGTTGTTGATCGGATATATTATCGGTTCTATACCATGGGGCCTGATCATTGGAAAAGTCTTTTATGGAAAAGATATCCGTAATTACGGATCAGGTAATCTTGGAGGTACAAACGCTGCCAGAGTCTTAGGAAAACCTGCAGGTGTGGCCGTTATATTACTGGATGCCCTTAAGGCGTTCATCGTAATGGTTATCGTCCATTTTATCTCACCAGGCTTTGAACAGTATGCAGGTCTTGCGACATGTATCGGACACTGCTTCCCGTTATTCGCCGGATTCAAAGGCGGTAAAGCTGTTGCCTGCTCATACGGATACATGCTTGGCCTGGCGTTATTTGTAAATAATGAACTGGTGTTTACGTTTATTATTCCTGTAGCCGTCTTCTTTGCCTTGTTCCTTACAACAAATTATGTATCACTTGGATCGATATGCGGCGTATCAGCCTGTGCCATACTCGTTAGTATCTTTGTAGATCTTAAGGTTGGACTGATGACTGCCTGCCTTGCCTTATTTGTCATATACAGACATAAGGCAAATATTCAAAGACTCTTAGATGGAACAGAATCCAAGATGTACCTGACAAAGAAAGATAAATAAAAATAAGGGTGATTCGATTGAATCACCCTTTAATTTGAATAATCCTATTTATTGATTTCACTCAGATAGTAATCGTAAGCTTCCTTGCCGGTCAGACCTTCATGAACGACTTTTCTGATGGCTGACATCATCTCTACAGGATGTTCAGACTGGAAGACGTTTCTGCCCATATCTACACCATTGGCACCACATCTGATTGCGTTATATGCCATTTCAAGTGCTTCATTTTCAGGAAGCTTCTTACCACCGGCAATAACGATTGGAACCGGACATGCCGCTACAACCTTTTCAAAGTCTTCACAGTAATAAGTCTTTACAAAGCTTGCGCCCTGTTCTGCGAGAATTCGTGTTGCCAGAGAGAAGTATTTGGCATTTCTTTCCATTTCCTTACCTACAGCTGTAACACCCAATACAGGAATACCGTATTTGTTGCCCATATCTACAGCACGGCAGAGATTTTCAATTGAATCTCTTTCGCCCTTACCACCGATAAAGCACTGCATAGCGATAGCTGAGGCGTTCATTCTGATGGCATCTTCAATATCAGTACAGAAACCATTACCGATTGATAAATCATCAAAGAGTACTGACTGGTCATGCGTTGCACGAAGACATACCGCTTTATTGTAAACCGGTGGAATACATGTTCTGATAGCACCTCTAGTACCCATCAGTACATCTGCCATTTCACATAAAGGAGCGATAGTTACATCCAGTCTTTCAAGACCGGCAGTAGGACCCATGAAATAACCGTGGTCAAATGCCAGCATAACAGTGTTACCGCTCTTAGGATTGAATATTCTTGATAAACGGTCTTTCATACCCCAGTCGGTATTATTCATACCCTTAACAAAGTAAGTATCCTGTTTCTGAGGAATATCAAGATAATAATTGTGCGCAACTTTGTTGCCTACAGCGTCTGCCATATTTTCTTTCTCCTTCTTTTATTATTCACCGATCACAACAACTCGGCATTTTCTTTCTCTAGGCCTTGATCTGTCAAAATCAACGAAATAGATATAACCTGTAACACTCATCAGCAGTTTACCGTTATCTACTTCAAATGTCTGACTTGCACCGATAATGGTAGATCTTAAATGTGCATCGCAGTTATATAATGCGGTTCTGTCCCCTCCTGGAAGATATTTATCAATATCAGGCCATGATTCAACAGCTTCAAAATGTTTAACACCTGGATAGAAATACTGGCCCCAGGCAGTCTGATCAGGAATAATCTTCGCTAAAGCGTTATCGAGATCCTGCTGCAGGAATGTAGTACCGTCAGGCATTTCATCATGATCATATTCTTCAAAGAATACTGAACATGTGGTATGAGGTGACATAACTGTAACAATACCATTCTGGATTCCACTTTCTTCAACGATCTTACGTACTTCTTCAGTAACGTTGATATAAGTAGGAACTTTACCTTTGGACATTAAACCAGTAATTACTTTCTTATAAACCGCCATAATAATTGTTCTCCTTTCTTATTAATGGTTTTCTTTATTCATAAATACTTCATCAGGCATCTTGGCAGTATCCTGACCGTAGTATCTGAAGACTGTAACAGCACGTTCTACCTGTTCTGGTGAGAACTCTGGCACATTAGGATTCATTGAATAGGCAATATAGTATGTCTTGGCTGCCTCTTCAAGATAGACAACCGAATACATGGCTTCCTTTAAAGTTCTTCCTACACCGATTACACCATGATGTTTAAGAATTACTGCCAGTTTATCATCAAGATTGGCAACTGCTTCTAAACCCATCTGCATTGATGCAGCAGAAGAATAAGGAGCTACCTTTACAGAACCCCATGTCGCGTTGGCTAAGGTTGTAAGGTTGCAGGGAAGTTCATCAAGAATAAGACCGATACCCGTAGCGTATGGCTGATGGGTATGAATAACCGCATTAAGATCAGGGCGTTTCTCAAGAATGTAGCATAGTGCCTTTGTATCAACAGAAGGTTTTCTTGTACCTTCAATGACATTGCCCTTGATATCTACAACCAGCACATCTTCAGGAACCATTTCCTCATAGATCATACCGCTTGGTGTAACAAGGATTTCTCCGCTTTCCATTCTCCAGGTAATGTTTCCACCACTTAAGGCTACTAGACCGTACTTATCCAGTCTCAAGGCGTTTTTAATGACTTCGGCTTTTTCTTTTTCAAACATTTTTATCACCTTTCTTTTTTATATTCTAACACTCTACAATCGTGTGGTAGAAAAACCTAGTATTTACGCGTGAATCT